>DYEI01000308.1 GCA_020725765.1 Anaerolinea sp.
GGATCAGTCAGCAGATTCGCGGTCAGGCAGCCTGCCGGGGACGCTCTGCCGACAGCCGGGCCTTACGCTTCGCACAAACCCGGTGCCGGACCTTTCGCCGGGGTAGGGCCGGACCGTGGCCCAGCAAAACACCCGGCTGCAGCCCGGGCAGCGACGCATCTTGGATGCACGCAGTCCATCCGGGTGCCCGGCAGGACTCGGTTCTATCTTTTGTTGGCGCGATGGGGGGCTTGTGGGAGTGCTCGGCGCCGCCCGCGCTCTGACGAGGCTGGCGACTGGAGTCGCGTTGCGCGCGGTTTGCGCGCTAGAGGCGCCTCCGGCGCCAACCGCCCGCCTGCACGGGCGGGACCCGTTCCCCGTCGACGAAGGTCGACGGTTGGCCTTCGGGCGGCCAGTAGGCAGCCCGAAGGCCCCCCAGCCCCGAATTCATTCGGTGGGCTGCCCGCCAACAGAAGGTGGAACCGAATCGCCCGGCAGCCACCATTTGACCCCGAAAGCCGCACTCCGTACAATGACGGCGGGTTCCACGACTTCCAGACAGTGGGCGCAGTCAGTAGCGACCTCGCATTCCCTCTGGCATGGGTTGTGGAGGCCAGATGGCCAGATTCGTCAGCTTGCTCCTCTTGGCGTGCACGCTCGGCCTCAGCGCCTGCGGCGCGCCGCCATCAGGGGCCGATCTTCAGGACCCGCCGCGCTGCGTCATCAGAGAGCCATTGCACGGGAGTGCCCTGCCCTTTGGGCCGGTTGAGGTGGTGGCCGAGGCGTCTCACCCGGGTGGCATCACGCACTTTGAGCTGTGCGTGGATGGCGCCCCCTTTGCCGTGAGCGCCTTGCCCGGCGCAAGCAAGAGCCCGGCTGCCATGCGCTGGGTCTGGGAGCCCGGCCTCGCGGGCACGTATGTGCTCCAGGCGCGGGCGAGGAGCGCCAGCGGGGTCTGGGGCCAGTATGCGCGCATCGTCGTGACGATCAGGCCCGAGGAGCCCACGCCAACCCGCACCCCGGCACCAACCGCCACGCCGAGGCCAAGCGCAACGAGCACCGCGACTCCAACGCCAACGCTCACGCCGACGCCAAGGCCAGCACCGGCTACCGCAGCGCCAGAGGCCTCGCCGTCGCCCGTAGTAGTCATCGGCCCCGACACTCCCGGGCCCGCCGGCGGGCCCAAGATCTCCGGACCGAGGGCCTCCACCGCCCACTTTTACTACGGCGGTGCCAGCTGCGGCCCTCAGGAGATCACCATCAGCGTCGAGGCCAGCGACCCCAGTGGCGTCGCCAGTGTCCGCATCTACTATGTTCTCGCCGACAAGTCCACCGGCGCCATGACCGCGTGGAGCTACCGTGAGATGGCCTTGGCCGACGGGCGGTGGTCGTGCACGATCAATCCGTCGCGGGACATCCCCCGCCACGATGCCTACGCAAACGCCTGGTTCCAGGTGTACTTCGTCGCGACGAACGGCAACGGCCTGCAGACCCAGAGCCCCGGCTACTATACCGCCTACACCCTATCCCGCTGCGGCCAATGAGGCCGGATCGGCCTCCCTCGACCATCACTCAGGGCACGAGACACACCATGGCAGCCGAGCCATGTGCCGATCAGTGCGGAGGGCAGGGCCATGTCGGACCTACGGAGCCTTGAGGTCGATCCCGACTTGCTCCTCGCCTTTGAGCGCGGGCTGGACCCGCGTCACCCCGAGCGCAGCAAGATCCCCGCGCGCATCCTGGGATACGGCGAGATCTCGACCGTCTTTGAGATCCAGGCCCCGGGGCTTGAGGGCCTCGCCTGCAAGCGGCTGCCCATCTTTCGCAGCCTCGAGGAGCTGGAAGCCTACAAGGGCATCTACCTTGAGTACAATCGGGTGCTGCAGGAAGAGGTAGGCCTCCGCCTGCCACGCTACGGCTTCGCATGCCTGGTAGACGACGCTGGCTACCCACTCTTCTACATCCTGCAGGAAAGGCTACCACCCGAGTCCATCGGCAACCGCGCCCTGCATCTCCTCTCGCTACCGGACGTCTGCAGACTGGTCGAGCAGACGCTGCGCGAGCTGGAAAAGGTCTGGGGCTATAACCGGCGTCAGCAGGAGATCCAGGTGGCGCTGGATGGACAGATCTCCAACTGGTCGATCGCAGGGTTCGACCCCGAAAGGCCCGCCCTCGGAGACGAGATCACGCTCCTCTACATGGATACGAGCACGCCCCTCTTCCGCGTGAGGGGCACAGAACAGCTCAACCCCGAGCTCTTCCTGCGCAGCGCCCCCTCGTTCCTCGCCTGGGTACTGCGGCTGCTCTACCTCAAGGACGTCGTGAACCGCTACTACGACCTGCGCCTGGTGGTCGTAGACCTGATCGCCAACATGTACAAGGAGCAGAGGCCCGATCTCGTGCCGCCCCTGACCGAGCTGGCCAACCGGTTCTTCTCTGGCGAGGCGGCATACCTCGAGGAGAGGCCTCTCACCGTGGCAGAGGTTCGCGCCTACTATCGCGAGGATGCCATGATCTGGTCGGCGTATCTGGCCGCCCGCAAGCTCGATCGGTTCCTGCACGCGCGGCTCCTGCGCCGCCGCTATCCCTATGTTCTGCCGGAGCGGATCAGGAGGTAGCCCTGGGCAGAGCCCTGCCCCTCGGCTCTCGCCTCGGCGGGGCGTGCAGGCACGTGGGAGCCGGTCACGGGTGCGCCTCACTGCGCCGCCGGTATGACGGGCGTCAGCCAGCCAATGAGCTTTGCTGCCGCCCGGCTCAGAGTGCACCAGGGGGTCCGCCTCATGCCGGGCGCACGCGTCCCGAGTGACCCGGCCGCGAGCCCGAAGGGCCGCGGCGCAACGCACACCAACGAGGAGGTCACTGTGTCCCTCATAGGCCAGGACTCGAAGGCGCGGATCATCGAGCGCTTTGCCCGACACGTCTCCAGCGGAAAGGCGGCCTTCTTCGCTCAGGCCGGGATAGACTTTGTCTTTGGCCGGCGGGAGGGTCCCTACGTCTGGGACCTGGCCGGCAGCAGGCTACTCGACTGCCACTGCAACGGCGGCGTGTTCAACCTCGGGCACCGGCACCCACGGATCGTGGCGGCGCTCAAGAGCGCCGCGGACGAGTTGGATATCGGCAACCATCACTTCATCAGCGAGCACCGGGCCCTGCTCGCGGAGCGCCTGGCAAGCCTTTCGGCAGGGGACCTGAACCGGGTGGTGTTTGGCGTTGGGGGCGGCGAGGCAATCGACACGGCCATCAAGCTGGCCCGCGCCCACACGCGTCGGCCCGGGGTGATATCTGCCCTCGGCGGCTATCACGGCCACACGGGGCTGGCCCTCGCTGCCGGCGATGAGCAGTACCGAACGCCCTTCGGCCCGCTGGCGCCCGGCTTCACGCAGGTGCCTTTTGGGGACCTCGACACGCTCGCGGCAGCCATCGACGAGACGACGGCAGCCGTGATCTTTGAGACCATCCCGGCGACGCTCGGCATGCCGATACCGCCGGAGGGGTTCTACCGGGGCGTCCGGGAGCTCTGCGACCGCTATGGCGCCGTGATGATCATGGACGAGGTCCAGTCCGGCCTCGGCCGGTGCGGCGAGGTCTGGGGAATCGACACCTACGGCGTCGTGCCCGACATCATCGTCACCGGCAAGGGGCTCTCGGGAGGCCTGTACCCCATTTCGGCCATCATCTACCGGGAGCATCTCAACCCCTTCCTGCACGAGAATCCCTTCATCCACATCTCCACCTTTGGCGGCGCCGAGCTTGGCTGCCACGTGGCCCTCGAGGTGCTGAGCGTCATCGCGGAGCCCGGGTTCCTCGATCACGTCCGCCGGATCGCCGGGCTGCTGCAAGAGGGGCTGGCCGGTCTCCAGCGCAGGCACGCGGAGCTCCTCGTTGAGGTCCGACAGCGCGGGATGATGATCGGACTCAAGATGGCCACCGAAGCCTGTGGCCCCCTCATGACCCTGGCTGGCTTCCACCACGGGCTGCTGACCGTGTATGCGAACAATGACCGCTCCGTGAGCCAGCTCTTGCCACCGCTCATCATTACGGAGGAGCAGGTCGCCGAGATCCTCACGGCCCTCGACGGCATGCTGGGATGGGTGGAGAGGCTCCAGCAGACGGGCTGAGCCGGGCTTTGCGAGGGGCGATGGGCGCAGTCAGGGCCGCAGCGAGAAGATCATCTCCAGGAAAGCCCGGCGCTCCTCCGGCGTCATGGGGCGGGGTCGGGCATAGTCCTCGAGCATAGCCGTGCGCAGATCGAGGCTCAGGAGGCGCCCATCATAGAACACCAGGCGATCGATGAACTCCTGGCGTGTCCCGATGCTCTGCATCTGGTCGAAGAAGAGATTGCCCGGGCCGTAGTGAATGAAGGCACCCTCGTAGAGCTCCATAGCCTGCGGCTGGTGGGCCTGGCTGCCGATGACGACCGCTGCACCCGCACGGGCGAGCGCGCGGAACTCGGCGACCTGCTCCGGCGTAGGCAGGTACTGATAGGTCTCAGTGTGCTGCAGGGTGACGATGGGAAGATACCCCTCGGCGCGCAGGGCGCGGACGTCGGCGCTGAGCTGCGCTAGGTCACAGGGGGCCGAGCCGGGGCTCGTCTCCGTGGCCCAGGCATAGGCAGGGCCGACGCGGTTGCAGCCGAGGAAGGCGAGGCGGTTCGGGCCATGCACGATCTTCAGGGGGCGAGTAGCCTCGGCCAGGTCCAGCCCGCCACCGTACCAGCTCCAGCCCCGCTGGCGGTACATGATGAGCGTCTGGTACAGTGGCTCCGGGCCATAGTCCAGCAGATGGTTGCCGGTAAGCTCGACGATGTCCGTCCCAATGGCCTCGAGGAGCTCGATGTATCGCGCATGTGAGCAGAACCGCATCGTGTTCTGGATCGGCGGCACAGGACACTCGGTAGTGAAGGCCACTTCGTTGGAGATGTGCGTGAGATCGGCGCTTACGAGCCAGTCGATGACGTCGCGCGCCGGGTAGAGAAGGCCCTCCCTCTCCATCACCTGGGCCGTCGTGCGCGTCAACGCGGTAACGCCGGTCATGGCCAGGATGGTCATGCGGCTCTCCTTGCGGTTGGAGAAGGAATCCTGCGCCTCGGCCGGTGAGGGGAGAACGTCCCGGCGGTCGCCGGCAAGCCTGAGCGCTATCCGCAGGGGGTATCGGTCGGAGAGGCCCTTCTCCAGAAGGGAGAGGCCATCAACCCGGAGGACCTTCCAGCCCATCTCGAGCTCGTCGAAGGGCACGATGGCCCAGGCGCCGACCTCCTCGGCGCGGGGCAGGAGCGCGGCGCGATCGACCACGCTCACGGCCTCCGACGCCGGCGGTCCCCAGAGCGTGCTCAGGGCCGCCACTGTGTCTGCCGTGGCGAGCAGAGGGCGCCCCTGGAACGGCCCGGAGGGCACGCCGCGCCAGGTAGCCAGAAGGTCGCCGGAGGAGACGTCATCCGATACCGTTCGGAAGGGAGCCGCCACGGCATAGGTCCACTCTCCGACGGCGACACCCTCGCGCCCGGCCCCCGTCGCCAGGCGGACCCCGGCGGTTGTTGGATCGTCGGTCCAGACAAAGTGAACGGGATCGGCACGGACGATGCCCTGAAGCCGCAGGCAGGCGCCAGCAGGCACGGTGGCCTCACAGCCGACCCTGACGGGCCAGCGGGGCTCGCCCCCGGAGCACCCGAGGGGGAGCACTGCCATGAGCAGGGCCAGCAGGCGTCGGAATCGCCGGGCAGGTATCCCGCCCCCCATCGCCGCCGCACTCCTCGTCGTAGCAGGCTATTCTGCAGCCAGAGAGTCGCCATCCGGCAGTGGGAAAAGCGCCGTTTCTGCCGACGCGCCGATTGTGGGCCGCCCGGTAGCTTTTGTCAAGCAGAAAGCCCCAGCAGGAGCCGGCTCAGACGATCGTCGCCAACCTGGCGTTCTCGGCCTCCGCGACCTTGATTCCCTCCTGCTCGTTCACCTGGCCCAGAAGCAGCGCGCCACCGACAAAGAACACGATCAGCGCCAGGATGCTCAACCGGCTCGAGCCGGTGAGCTGACCGACAAGGGCAAAGAGCGCCGGACCGGCGATCCCAGCGATCTTGCTGGATACGTCGTAGAAGCCATAGAACTCGGCGCTGCGCGCCCGCGGCACCATCACCCCGAACAGGCTGCGGCTGAGGGCCTGCGTCCCACCCTGGACCATCCCCACGGCAAAGGCGAGCACCCAAAAGTGCCAGGCCTCGCTCATAAAGTACCCGGCGCACGCGATGAGGGTGTACCAGCCAAGGCCGAGCACGATCGCCCGCTTGGTGCCGATGCGGCTGGCAAGCCTGCCGAAGAGGAGGGAGAAGGGGATGCCCACAAACTGCGTGACGAGCAGCGCCCCGATCAGGTCCATCATCCCGATGCCGATCTCGGAGCCATAGATCGTGGCCATCTTGATGATGGTGCCGATGCCATCGTTGTACAGCCAGAAGGCGATCAGGAACAGGAACAGCTGCCGATAGCTCCGCAGGTGGCGGAAGGTGTCGCCGAGGCGCCGGAACCCGGCCACGAGCGGGTTCAGGCCGGCGCCCAGCCCGCCGCTGTCCGCCGGTGGCTCGGGCACCCAGCGCAGAAGCGGCACGGTGAAGGCTCCCCACCAGAGGGCGACGCTCAGGAAGGAGAGGCGCGGCCCCAGCGTGCCGGGAAGGAACTGCACCATGGCGATGTTGACGGCCAGCAGCAGCCCCCCGCCGAGATAGCCCATGGCGTAGCCTCTCGAGGATACGTAGTCGATCTCCTCAGGCCTGGCAATGTGTGGCAAGAGCGAGTCGTAAAAGACCGCCGCACCCGCAAAGCCGATGGACCCCGCCACGATGCATCCGAGCGCCAGGGGCCAATCCCCTTCCCGGACAAGGAAGAGCAGCGCCGTAGCCAGGATGCCAAAGCCGGCAAACACCGCCAACAGACGCTTCTTGGCTCCAGTATAGTCGCCGATGGAGCCGAGCACGGGAGCGATCAATGCGCTGACGAGCAGGGAGAGGGCCGCAGCATAGCCCCAGTAGACGGTAGCCGTGTTCCCCGGCAGGCCGGCAGCGGCCACCTTTTGGAAGTAGACCGGCAGCACCGCCGCCTCTACCGTCGTCGAGAAAGCCGAGTTGCCCCAGTCGTAGAAGCACCAGGCGTTGATGATGCGGCGTCGCACCTGATTGACCATGGCATCCCCTCCATTGGCGGCTGGTCCGCCGCAGCACGGCGATGGAAACACTCGCTGACGAAGAGCAGGCCGGGTCCGGCGCCGGTAGCGCCCGCTGCTGCACGGGAGCTTTGCCTCCTTCCAGGGGGCTGCCGCTGCCTGCGCTCGCGAGGCGACCACCCTGGCATGCATTATGCTCCTCTCTCCCTGTTCCGGCAAAAAACCAACCCTGTCGGGCGGCGCCGGCCTGCGGGCAGCCCCCCAAGGGCTTCGATAGTGCAGGCCAGACGCTGCGAGGCAGCAGGTCTGATGCGCGTGCAGGCGCCATCGGTCCACGCTGCCCCAATAACCAGAGTGCACCCAGGCGGAGGGAGAGTGATATCCGCCTCGGGGTGTGCAAGGAGGAGGGATCGTGTATCGGCCACGACTCCGTTGGGCCGCCGTGCCGGCCATCGTTGCTCTCATCGCGCTCCTTGCCGCGTTCGCATCCTTGCCCGTGGCGGCCCTTCAGATACGCCGGGGGGATGTGGTCACCATCGGAAGAGACGAAGTTGTGGGCGACACGGCTATCCTGGCGCAGAGTGCGATCATTGAGGGCACCGTCGACGGCGACCTCGTCATCGCCAGCACTGAGGCGCAGATCACCGGCACGGTGAACGGCCGGCTTTTCTGGGCAGGCGAGCAACTCACCATCAGTGGCAGAGTGGCAGACTCTGTCTACGCCGCAGGCGTAGGACTCAGCACCGGCCCCAACGCCTCGATCGGCCGCGATCTGGCCATGCTTGGGCTCTACCTCACAGTGGCGCCCGGAAGCTCTGTGGGGCAGGACGTGCTTATGGCCGGCAATCAGGCCGTCGTTGAGGGCGCGGTGCAACGCGATGTCCGCTTCACCGGCCTCGCCCTGCAGATCAGGGGACCGGTAGGGGCAGCCGCTATCTCGCGCCAGGCGCCACTGCCCGGCACCGAAGCCAGCGCTCAGCCCATCGCCGGCCAGAGCGCACCAGAACGGGACGCCAACCAGGCCCTCCTGCCCAGGCCGGGCCCGGGCAGGCTCCTCTCAGCAGCCTGGGCCGGCGCCTGGCAGGCACCGACCGTGGGAAGCCAGGTTCGCGCCGGCATCGCCAACTGGTTCCGCGCCCTGATAGCCTTCCTGGTCATCGGAGGTCTGGCGCTGTGGCTTGTTCCCCGCCCGTTTCGCGCGGCTGCTGAAGCCGCACGCGACAGGCCCCTGGCATCCCTCGGTTTCGGCCTCCTCGTGTGGCTGGGCGGCTACGTGCTGCTGGTGCTCGGAGCCATCGTCGTCCTCACGGTTGCCACGATCCTGCTCATCGTGACCCTGGGGAACCTCGCTTCGGTGGTCGTGGGGATCGGCGCCGCGGTGCTCGGCCTCGCGCTGGCTTCGTTCCTCCTGCTCGTGGCCTACGGGAGCAAGCTCATTGTCGCCTACCTCATCGGATTGCTCATCCTGGACCAGCTGGCGCGGGCGCCTCGGGAGCGATCGGGTTGGGCCCTGCTCATCGGCGTGCCCATACTGCTGCTGCTATCGGTCATTCCATTCGTAGGCGCCATTGTGGGGGCGGCAGCGACGGCTATCGGGCTGGGGGCCCTGTGGCTGTCCTATCGCCAGAGATGGCGGCGCCCCGTGCGAGAGGCCGAGCCCGAATGGGCCTACGCCCAGACGCCTGAGGAGCGGGAGTTGCCGCCCGAGCCCTGGATGCGCGGCCCGGGCATGCCCGGCAACCCCTGACGGGATAGGCTGCACCCGGCTCGGGCGGGCGGCCCAAAGGGCCGCGCCATGCAGGCCCATGCTGTCGCCTCTGCCGCGGGCTCCGGTAGGCTACGGACCGCAGCAGGAGTTGCCGCACCGGTTCCCCTGGCCCTCTGCGCTCAGGGAACGGGCGTCGCTCCCAGTTGCCTCGGCACGCAGGTCTGCACCTCGGGCACGGCCGTCTGCAGCTCGGGCACGAGGGTCTCAAGCCTGGGCACGACGGTCTGCAGCTGCGGGAACGTCGTCTCGACCAGGCTGCCGACGACGGCCTGCACCGTCGCAGCCTGATCGGGCGCTACGGTCTGAAGCTGGGGGATCGCCGTCTGAATCTCAGGAACAGCGGTCTGTGCCTCCGGAATGGCCGTGCGGAGTTGCGGCATAGTCGTCTGCGACAGCTCGCCGACGGCCGTCTGGAACCGGGGCGCGGCCGTACGGAGTCCGGCTCCTATGGTTGGTGCCGCGGTCTGCGCAAGCGGGCCCGACTCTTGCAGGAATGCCGGGCTGCAGCCCAACGCCACAGCGAGCGCTCCGGCAAGCATCAGGGCCGCGAGGGGACGTCTTCGACACATGGCTCTCCTCTCCGGAATCGGATGGTAGAGGTATCCGGACCTTGAGGAGCAAGTTTCATGCCCAAGATGCGGACGAGCCGGCGACCGCCGGTTGCCGCGACTGTTCAGACTCGCATCCTGGCAGCGCCGGCTGCCGCGTGTTGCCCTCGCCGCGAGATGCTACGCACACCATCAGCGCGCACGCTCGCCGCCAGGCCACTTGCAGCTGGTGCACAGCGTACTTGACGCGAGACTGAACACGCACCGGTTGCCGCTTGTTGACCGGGCGCCCTCGCTGCCGTACAATCGGCCTGGCTTCCAGAAGCAACCAGGCCCGCTCTCCACAGAAAGGCACGCCGAGACCAATGGCCGAAGCGACCCTGCCCCCCTCGTTCAACGTGATGGTCAAGCCCCGGGGCCCGATCTGCAACCTGCGTTGCGACTATTGCTACTACCTGGCCAAAGAGGAGCTCTATCCAGACGGCGCCTTCCGCATGACGGACGAGCTGCTGGAAGAGTTCACCCGGCAGTACATCGCTGCACAGCAGGTGCCCGAGGTGACCTTCGGCTGGCAGGGCGGCGAGCCGACCCTCATGGGGCTCGCGTTCTTCGAGCGCGCCGTTGCCCTTCAGCATCGCTACGCCCGGCCGGGCATGCGCATCCTGAACGCCCTTCAGACGAACGGGACCCTCCTCGACGAGGCGTGGTGTCGCTTCCTGAGGCAGCAGGGCTTCCTCGTTGGCCTCAGCCTCGACGGGCCCCGTGAGCTTCACGACGCCTTCCGGCACGACCGGGCCAGCCAGCCGACCTTCGACCGGGTCATGCGCGGCCTCAGGCTGCTACAGGAGCATGGAGTCGAGTACAACATCCTGGCCACGGTGCACGCGGCCAACGCCGGCCATCCCCTCGAGGTGTACCGCTTCCTGCGGGACGAGGCGGGAGCCCGTTTCATCCAGTTCATCCCCATCGTCGAGCGGCAGGGCGATGGCCTGAGCCCCCGCTCGGTCGGTAGCCGGGCCTATGGCGAGTTCTTGATCGGGGTCTTTGACGAGTGGCTGCGGCGGGATGTGGGCACCGTCTTTGTGCAGGTTTTCGACGTCTGCCTGGCTGCCTGGCTCGGCGTGCGCCCCGGGCTCTGCGTCTTCGAGGAGACGTGCGGCCTGGCCCTCGTTATGGAGCACAACGGCGACCTCTACGCCTGTGACCACTTTGTGGACCCCGCCCATCGCCTCGGCAACATCCTGGAAACCCCCCTTCGCGATCTGGTGGCCTCAGAGGCGCAGCGCCGCTTCGGCCTGGCGAAGCGGGAGGCGCTCCCCCGGCTGTGTCGGGAGTGCCCCGTCGGCTTTGTGTGCCATGGAGGCTGCCCCAAGGACCGCCTGCTGCGCACGCCAGAGGGCGAGCCGGGGCTGAGCTATCTCTGCGAGGGGTACCGGGCCTTCTTCGGCCACATCGATGGGCCCATGCGCCTGATGGCCGCCGAGGTGCGGGCGGGCAGACCTGCGGCCAGCGTGATGCTGCGCCTGCAGCAGGAGGCAAGCGAGCAGCAGCGCCGCTTTGCTGGAGCGCGACGCAACGACCCCTGTCCGTGCGGCAGTGGGCTCAAGTTCAAGCACTGCCATGGCGCCCGCGGCAGGGGCACCTGATCCGGCGACAGGTCCCCAGCTCCCCGCCCCGGCCCCCTACGGCCGATCCTCTGCGAGCACCGCCAGAAACGCCCGTGCCGCCGGGGATGGGCGCCGCTGCCGGTGCAGGAGCCGGTAGAAGGGGCGGTGCAGGTCGAGCCCCTCGACCTGCACGACCGCGAGCATGCCCAGCCTCTGCTCGGGCTCGATGGCCAGCCGGGAGACAAAGGCAACCCCAAGGCCAGCCGCGACGGCGTGCTTGATGGCCTCGATTGCCCCGAGTTCCAGGCTGGGCGTCACCTCTACCCCCAGCGCTCGCAACCGCTCCTCGACCAGTTGCCGGGTTCCTGACCCGGGCTCACGGACGATCAGGGACTGCCCGGTCAGCTCGACCGGACGCACCGCCCCGCGGGCGGACCAGGGGTGCCCCGAGGGTACGATCAGCACGAGCTCGTCGCTGCGAAAGGCCTCGATGCTCAGGGCCGCAGAGTCCACGGCAGCCTCTACCAGGCCGATATCGAGGGCGTGCGTCTCGAGCGCCGCGGCCACCTCGTGGGTCGGCCGGATCTCGGCAATCGTCCGGAGGCCGGGGTGTCGCCGCTTGAGCTCGCCCAGAAGCGCCGGCAGGAGGTACGTGCCGATGGTGGGGCTTGCCCCCACCCGGAGAGTACCGGCCCGCACGCCCTTCAGCTCTTCGAGCGCGCGCCTGGCATCCTCCTCAAGGTTCAGCATGGTCCGCGCAAAGGGCAGTAGCGCCTCACCCGCCGCCGTAAGCAACACCCGCCGCGGCAGGCGCTCGAGAAGGCGCACCCCCAGCTCCCGCTCGAGACCCTGAACCTGCGCCGTCACAGCGGGCTGGCTGAGGGCGAGCTCCTCGGCAGCGCGGCTGAATGACCCGAGGGCCACCACCCGCTCGAAAGCGCGCAGCTGTCGCAGCTCCATACGACCCATAGCCTCCCTTTATGGACCGGATAGCAAGTATCTGTTGCAATTATACCCGTCAGATGATAGAATGGAAAGTCGGGGCCAGGTGTTCAGACTCGCCTTCAGCGCATGGTGCGGAGGCAGCTTGCCGGAAGCCCCCACCCCTCGGCATCGCCGTTGCGCCGGCGTTGGGAGGCCCCCACCGCTGCACCCCTCCTCCAACCGGACGCATGGCGCCCGCTTGCGGGAGGGAGAATGAGCGGGAGCCGCGACGTGGTGCATGCGTCTGGCCTTTTCGGGGAACCTCCTACATGTAGTAGGGCAAACGCACAGGGCCTATTAGATTCGGGGCCTTCCTGGGCGCACCACAGGGCGGAGGTTTGGACCCTTCAGGAGGAGGACCAACAGTCATGGCAGAATCCTGGCAGTTCTTTGTGGTATTGCTCACGGTGTCGTTCGGGGCGGGGCTCCTGGGCGCACTGCTGGGGCTGGGTGGCGGCGTTATCCTGGTTCCGGCGCTGACGCTCCTCCTCGGCGTCGACATCCGGTACGCCATCGCGGCGAGCATCGTCTCGGTGATCGCCACCTCGAGTGGGGCCGCAGCAGCTTATGTGCGCGACGGTATCACCAACATGCGCATTGGCATGTTCCTCGAAACCGGAACGACCGCGGGCGCGGTCACCGGAGCACTGGTCGGAGGGCTGCTCTCGGGGCGAGCGCTCTATCTGATCTTCTCCGTCATCATCGCCTACTGCGCCTGCGCCATGTTCCAGAGGCGCCGCCAGGAAGCGGTGGCTGCCACGCAGGGCGATGCCATCGCCAGGCGCCTGAGGCTCGGGGGCACCTACCATGATCCGGCGCTTGGCCATCACGTGGAGTACTGCGCACACAACACCCTCCCCGTCCTGGGGCTGACCTATGTGGCGGGGATCGTCTCCGGGCTTCTCGGCATCGGGGGCGGACCCCTCAAGGTTCCAGCGATGGACATCGCCATGCGACTGCCCATCAAGGTCTCGACGGCGACCAGCAACTTTATGATCGGCGTCACCGCTGCGGCCAGCGCCATCATCTACTTCATGCGTGGCCAGATCCATCCCGCCCTTGCCGGGCCTGTCGCCGCCGGGGTGCTCGCCGGCGCGCTCACCGGAGCGCGGCTGATGGGGCGCGTGCGGGGCAAGGCCATTCGCATCCTTTTCAGCGGCCTGCTCGCTGTGCTGGCCGCGCAGATGCTCCTGAAGGCCCTGGGGTAGGAGGCAGACGATGGCGGAAGTGACGGCCAAGCATCCGGCCGGGCTGTCAACGGCCCAGACTGGCGGCGAGAGCTCGCAGCGGAGTGCCGCTCCCGCAGAGCAGATCGTCAGCGCACTCCTGCGCTATGGCGTTTCGATCAGTCTCGCTCTGGTCCTCCTCGGCGGAGTGCTGCTGGTGGCAGAGACCGGCCTCGGTGAGAGCCTGCGCGTGGACCCTCGGGTAGCACCGATCGAGGGCATGGCCCAACCGTGGCCCACCACAATCGGAGGCGTCCTGCGCGGAGCGCTGGCCCTTCATCCGGACGCGCTGATCCTCCTCGGGCTCCTGCTCCTCATCGCGACCCCGGTGCTGCGCGTCGTTGTGTCGATGGTGCTCTTTCTGGCCGAGGGTGATTATGTCTATGTTGGCATCACCCTCTTTGTGCTCGCGATGCTCGTGCTCGGATTCTTCCTCGGCGCCGCGCACGGGTAGCACCGCACCCGAGGAGATGCCTCAAGTGGGGTACCCCATGCGGGCACGCCGTACCCGCGCGGGGCACAGACGGGCCTGCCCCGGAAATGAACTATGTGCATGCATCGCTCGCTTGACCAGCCTCATCTTCGGGGCTATGCTCCGGCGGGCGGCGTTGTGGGCGGTCCCATCGGACCCTGGGGAGGTGAACAGTCATGATCCGCGCCTGTACTGAAGCTGATCTCGACGCCATCTATGCCATTGTCAATGAGGCTGCCACTGCCTACAAGGGCGTCATCCCCGCAGACCGCTGGAAGGAGCCATACATGCCGATGGCGGAGCTGGCCCACGAGGTATCGTCGGGTGTCAGCTTCTGGGGCTACGAAGAGGGAGGGCGGCTCCTTGGCGTGATGGGCCTGCAGCCAGTGCAGGACGTCTGCCTGATCCGCCATGCCTACGTGCTAACCTCTTGCCAGAAGCAGGGCGTGGGCGGACGGCTCCTCGCGCACCTCAAGACCCTGACCTCGCGGCCACTCCTGGTCGGGACGTGGGCTGCCGCCTGGTGGGCCATCCGCTTCTACGAGAAGCACGGTTTCCGGCCGGTCGGTCCCGAGGAGACGCGCCGTCTCCTGCGCCAGTACTGGACGATCCCGGACCGACAGGTCGAGACTTCGGTTGTGCTGGCTGATGAGCGCTGGTTCAGGGCCCGCGGCGACACAGCCGCGCCGACCGCCTTGCCCCGATAGGTTCAAGGGCGGGCAGCCTTCTTCGGCCGTAGAGGGAGGGCATGGCCCATCGAGGGGCCCCCACCCCTGGGGCTTAGCCCCGCTTTGCCCGGCGGGCAAAGCGGGGTTAAGCCCCTGACCTCGCCCCCGCGCCGTGCTATCCATTACCCACAAGTGGTCTGGGGGGAGCGCAGGCGCCCGTGGCCTGGGCAGCATCTCGCGGAGCCGCCCCCACCCCTGACCCATCCCCCTGGCGGACGCGTCGCGTCGGCCAGGGGGA
>DYEI01000309.1 GCA_020725765.1 Anaerolinea sp.
CGATTCTGGCTGCCTGTCCGCCCCTGAAGGGGTCAGGGGTGGGGGTGGCTCCCTCCGCAGGATGCTGCACAGGCCACGGGCGCCTACGCTCGCCCCGGCCACTTGTGGGTAATGGATAGCGCGCCGCGGGGGCGGGTAATCCAGAATGGCCCTCCATAACATAAGACGCCCTCTTCCCCGCCGCCTCGGCGGCGGGGAACAGGGACGGGGGGATGGGATAACCTCCGGCAAGCGCCGAGGGACGGCGGCCAAAGCAGCCTGTCCGCACCTGGAGTGGCCAGGGCAGGGGCGTCGTGTGCCCAGGGCGCCACTCTTGACAATCCTCTGCCGAAGGCGTAGAATGGCCACAGTGGTAACGTTACCATGCCACCGACCTTACGGTGCACCGCGGAGGATCGCTGCATGCCGCTGCAGCGCAGGAGATGGCCTATGGAGACCTCCCAGACCACGATCCGCCTCGCGCCCTCTTTCTTCAGCGAGCGCGAGAAAACCCTCCTCGAGCATGGCCCACTCTCAGCCAGCGTCTGGCGCTTTGAGTCCGGTGTGTGCGCGCTTCGCCTGCGCAACGAGCTCGGGCAGCTCGTCCTCCTGCCGTACCAGGGGCAGCAGATCTGGTCGGCCGAGTTTCTCGGACGTAACCTCACGATGCGGTCCATGTTTACCGAGCCCCGCCCTACACGGCAGTACCTCGAGACCTATGGTGGATTCTTCCTGCATTGCGGCGCCACGGCGATGGGGGTCCCCTCAAAGGACGACACACACCCCCTTCACGGCGAGTTGCCGAATGCGCCCTACCAGGAGGCGTATCTGATCGCGGGGGCAGACGACAGGGGCCCGTACCTGGCCCTCGGCGGCAGGTACCAGCATACCGTCGCGTTCAGCTGCAACTATGTCGCCGCCCCACTGGTGACGCTGTACGCCGGCTCCTCGCTCTTCCAGGTCTCTATGACGATCACGAACCTGAAGCGGACCGAGATGGAGTTGATGTACATGGCACACGCGAACTTTCGCCCGGTCGACAACGGGCGACTGGTCTATAGCGCCCGCTGCACGCCCGAGCACGTGCGCGTCCGACGCTCCATCCCCTCGCATGTCCGGCCCAGGCCGGGGTACATCGAGTTCCTCGACCGGCTGGAGCGTGAGCCCGAGCTGCACAATGTGCTCGCGCCGGACCTCCTCTTTGACCCGGAGGTGGTCTTTACCATCGACTTTCTGGCGGACGAGGAAGGCTGGGCGCATGCCATGCAGGTGCATCCGGACGGGTCTGCAGACTATATCCGGCATCGGCCGGCCGAGCTGGACAAGGGGGTGCGCTGGATCTGTCGCACACCCGACCAGGATGCGCTTGGCCTGGTGCTTCCAGCGACCGCCGAGCCGGAGGGGTACCTCGCCGAGAAGGCCAAGGGCAATGTGAAGGTGCTTCCCGGCGGGGGTGTTTTCCACTGTGAGCTGGAGATGGGGGCGCTGACCTCCGAAGCGGCAGCGCCCATGGAGACAGCGATTTCCGCCCTGGTTGCGCGGCGCTAGCCGGCCGCAGCCGCGCCGTCTGATGATGAGGAGGGATGGTAATGGCAACGGTGAATGACCTCAGAGTGAACCCGCCGCAGGAGCGGCTGATCGGCCGGCTGCCCAAGGTTGGTATCCGCCCGGCGATCGATGGTCGGCGGAGGGGCGTGCGCGAGTCCCTCGAGGGCCAGACGATGGCCATGGCACAGGCTGTGGCTCAGCTCCTGAGCGAGAACCTGCGCCATGCTAACGGCCTGCCGGTCGAGTGCGTCATCGCTGACACTTGCATCGGCGGCGTGGCCGAAGCAGCCCAGACCGCGGCCAAGTTCGAGCGAGAGGGGGTTGGCGTCTCCATCACGGTGACGCCGTGCTGGTGCTACGGTGCCGAGACGATGGACATGGACCCTCTCATCCCCAAGGCGGTGTGGGGGTTCAACGGTACCGAGCGGCCGGGGGCGGTCTATCTCGCTGCGGTGCTTGCCGCCCATAATCAGAAGGGCCTGCCCGCGTTCAGCATCTATGGCCGTGATGTGCAGGACGCCGGCGACCGCTCGATCCCTCCGGACGTACGGGAAAAGCTCATCCAGTTCGCGCGGGCCGGCCTGGCTGTTGCCACTATGCGCGGCAAGTCGTACCTGGCCATGGGCGGGGTCTCCATGGGCATCGCCGGGTCGATCGTCGACACGGAGTTCTTTGAGAGCTACCTCGGCATGCGGGTCGAGATGATCGACATGAGCGAGTTCGTGCGCCGCATGGAGGAGGGCATCTACGACAAGGAGGAGTATGCCCGCGCCCTGGCCTGGGTGAAGGCCAACTGCCGTGAGGGCAAGGACTATAACAGCCCCGAGGAGCAGCGCAGCCGTAGCCAGAAGGACAGGGACTGGGAGACGGTCGTCAAGATGGCGATCATCGCCCGCGACCTGATGGTCGGCAACCCGCGGCTCGCCGAGATGGGCTTTGGGGAAGAGGCCCTCGGGCACAACGCCATCCTGTCCGGATTCCAGGGTCAGCGGCAATGGACCGACCACTTCCCGAACGGCGATTTCATGGAGGCGATCTTGAACTCGTCGTTCGACTGGAACGGAATCCGCCAGCCCTACTTGGTCGCGACAGAGAACGACTCGCTCAACGGCGTGGTGATGCTCTTCGGACATCTGCTCACCAACACAGCGCAGGTCTTTGCCGACGTGCGCACCTACTGGAGCCCGGAGGCTGTCAAGCGGGTCACGGGCTACGAGTTGACCGGCCGTGCCGCAGGCGGGATCATCCACCTGATCAACTCGGGCGCGGCGGCGCTGGATGGCACCGGCCTGCAGCGGATCAACGGGCAGCCGGCCATCAAGCCTTTCTGGGAGATCACGCCGGAGGAGGCGGCGGCCTGCCTGGATGCGACCACCTGGTACCCCGCGCGCGTTGGCTACTTCCGGGGCGGTGGGTTCTCGTCGGGGTTCCGCACCGTTGGTGGGATGCCCGTGACCATGGCCCGGGTGAACCTGATCAAGGGGCTCGGCCCCGTCCTGCAGATTGCTGAGGGCTGGACGGTCGATCTGCCCGACGAGGTGCACCACATCCTGAACGAGCGCACCGATCCGACCTGGCCGACCACCTGGTTCGCCCCCAACCTCACCGGCAGCGGCCCCTTCAAGGACGTCTACTCGGTGATGTACAACTGGGGCGCTAACCATGGGGCCTTCTCTTACGGGCACATCGGCGCCGAGCTGATCACGCTGGCCAGCATGCTGCGCATCCCCGTAGCCATGCACAACGTGCCGGAGGAGAGGATCTTCCGCCCGAGCGTCTGGGGTGCCTTTGGGGCGATGGACCCGCAAGGCGCCGACTTTCGGGCCTGCGCCGCCTTCGGGCCGCTGTACGGGTAGTTGGAGGATGTCTGGCGTCGCGCTCTCAGGGAAAGCGGCGCCTGACGCAGGATCGCATGCCTTGCCAGAGGTGTCGGGCGGAGGGGACGCGCTTAGCGTGCCTCAGCCGCCCGACACCTCGTGTCGACCCCGGGCAGGTGCATGATATCAGCCCGACAGTGCTCGCAGCGACGGAACTGCATCACGTAGCGTGCACAGCGCTCGCGGGCGGTGCGCAGTTCCTCACAACTCGGAGTGCGCCGGCTGCGCATGAGCCCTGCCGGTATCAGCGGCATGATGTTCATGAGCGGTACCCCGACCTCCTGCAGGCAGCGCGCGAGCTCTGGCAGGTGGTCCTCGTTGAGGCCGGGTATCAGGACGCTGTTTACCTTTACGGCCAGCCCTGCGGCGAGAGCGACCTTGATCCCCGCAAGCTGGCTCCTCACCATCAGCTCTGCCGCCGCGGTCCCCCGATATACGACCCCGTTGTAGCGCACCCATGCATAGATGGCCTGTCCTACCTGGGGGTCAAGTGCACTCATGGTCACGGTCACCGCCCTCACGCCCGCTCTCACGAGGTCAGGCAGGCACTCTCCCAGCGGCAGGCCGTTCGAGCTGACGCAGAGCAAGAGCGATGGGAACTCGCCGTGCACAAGGTTGAGCGTCTCGAAGGAATCCTCATTGGCCAGAGGCTCGCCGGGCCCGGCGATGCCGACGACAAAGGGGTGAGCTGCTCCGGCCGCCGCGTCCAGCGCACGGACGCGCTCGAGCACGGCCCGGGGGCGCAGGACCTCGCGCGTGCATCCGCGGTGCTGGGCGACGAGGTGGGCGCAGACCCGGCGGTGGCAGCGGGCGCAGGGCACGTTGGAGGCGGGGGCGACCGGCAGGTGCACGCGGCCGACGCGGTCATGGGCCTGCTCGCTGAAGCAGGGGTGAAGGTGCACTACGCCCTCCGAGTTCCCGCCTGACGCCATCACCGCAGTTCCGAATCTCTCCGGAGGCTATGCCAGGTGCCTCCGATAGAGCGCCTCGAGCTCGGATATGTCCTCGATGGGCGTCGGGATGACGCGTGTGCGCCGCGCGAGGATCTGCGAGGCCAGGGCGCGGAAGACCTCCGCCTCCTGTGAGTGCGGCGAGTGCTCGAGGACCGTCCGCCCCTCGACCTCGCGGGCCTGGATCACGGGGCTGCGGGGCACCGTCGCGACCAGCTCGGTGCCGAAGGCGGTCGCGAAGGCCCGCAACACCCGCCGCTCAAACGCCTCGTCGCCAGCGCTGTTGCAGATGATGCCGGCAAGCCCGGCCTCGCCGCGCCTGGCAAGGCGCTGGACTCCCTTGGCGATGTTGTTGGCGGCGTAAAGGCTCATGAACGATCCTGAGCAGAGGATGACGATCAGGTCGGGTTTGTAGCGGCGGTCTGCCTCTCTCACCGCCTCGAGGAGCTTGCCCTCGCCGCCGTAGACGACGTCGACCTCGCTCTGGGCCGTGCAGGCCGTGGGCTCAAAGGGCACGCCGTGGTACTCGCAGCCCGGCATCTCGTAGCTGGCCGCCACAGAGTAGGTCCACCCCTTGGGTCCGTGGATGACCGGGACCATGTGGCGGATACCGTCGAGCACCTGAAAGGCCGTCCAGAACTTGCAGGGGGGAGCATGGGAGGCCTGCAGCCTGGGCACCATCTCGCCCCGCTCCACCTTGTCGAGGAGCTCTGCGAGGGTGCCGTGGAACACGATCCGGTCTGACTCCATCTGCCGCCTCCATGCGGGAAAAGAGCCCGGCGGGCACGAGGGCCGTGCACGGCGTGCCGGCCAGGGCGCGGCAATGGCCTCTGGGGTCAGCATGCTGCTTATGCGGCGCTGGCGCAACCTGGCCAGGGCAAGCGCCTGCGCCCCGCCAAGGCCTTGTGGGGATGCCATCTCCTCCTCAGGGCAAAGCGGGGTTGGGCCCCCCGTCCCGCCCCCGCCGCGGCGCTATGGATTACCCACAAGTGGCCTGGGGGGAGCGTAGGCGCCCATGGCCTGCGCAGCATCTCGCAGAGCCGCCCCAGCCCTGACCTCGAGTTTGGCCTTTTCGGGTCCTGGTCCTTACCGCTCGCTCCAGCAGTCCTGAAGGGTCATATGGCGCCACGCGTGCGGTTGCTGCCCCCACCCC
>DYEI01000024.1 GCA_020725765.1 Anaerolinea sp.
CCCGCGAACACCCCCTCCCATTCTGGATTCCCCGCCCCGCGCCGAAGCTGTTGCAGGGTGCGACGGGCTCCGCTGGCGCACCAGCGGAGCCCGTCGTACCTTCTGACAGTTGCCTTTCGCGGGATGGCTCCTGACCGCGCCCGCAACCCGGGCCCTACGACCAGGTCTGCTCGAGGGACTGCTCCGCGAGGGGGCGGGCGATCCGGTCCGCGTCCTCCTCGGTGTCGATGGCCGCTACGTCGCTGTAGAGGAACCAGTGCTCGACATGCTCGACCGAGTCGCCGGGCTCGAGCACCTCGAGGGGCCCGAGCGTCTCCAGCTCGAGGAAACGGTCGTTGGTATAGCTCTCGACGGAGCAGCCGTTGTCCGGATAGAAGGCGTCCGGGTCGTAGTCGAAGCACTTGACGAAGAGCAGGTTCTCGCGGTAGTAGGCGGCCCAGCCGGCGGTAGCATTCAGGCCTACCTTGAAGGGCTGCGTGGTCTCCGGATCCTGCCGCAGGAGCACGTACTGGCTCCCCCAGACGACCCGCGGGTCTCGCAGGTCGGTGTAGGGCCACAGGACCAGCACGCGGTTGGGCAGGAGGCCATCGGGTGGCACCCATAGCGACTGCGGCAGTATCGCCAGGCCGCCGAGGCCGAGCACAGTGAGTGCCCAGGGCGCAAGCTCGACCGGCCAGAGGCCCCTGTTCTCGAGGATGTGGCGGACCTCGAGGTGGGGCGCGTCGCCGACGAGGGTGAGATCGATCTCCTTCTGAATGCCCGTGGTCGTTTCGGGCGGCGGGATGAGCCGGAGGGTCCGGCCCTGCATCTGCACGTCGACGGGGGCGTTGTCGGGGTAGTAGCTGCGTGGCCTGGCCTCCGGCGAGTGCCACAGGCGGTGCCCTCCGTAGATGCGCCACTCATCGCCGCCCGTGAGGCCGGCCTGCTCGGGCATCACTCCGAGGATGTTCTCGCCGCCCGGCACGCTCAGATGGATGATCCGAGGCCCGACGTCGGCCGTGGCAATGACCTCGATACGGTCGTTGGCCAGGCGGTAGCAGTTCTGCCATCCCCGGTAAGAGACTTGCTGCATGGGACTCCTCCTCTCTTTCGACCTTTGGTTCGCCAGAAGCCGCGTTCGCGCTGTGACGGAGGTCGCGCGGGGCTGGTAGGCTCTCGCCCCAGGCTGACGGGTTGTCCTTCGGGCGCCACCACGGCACTTGCGGCACGATGCCCCATCACCCCGACCCCCTTCCCCGCCGCGGCCGCAGCGGGGAAGGGGGCCTCTTGCAATGGGTAGAGTTTAACCTTTTGAAGTCCTGGCCCCTCACCATCACCTCCATCGCCCGTCAGCAGTCGTGTGGCG
>DYEI01000310.1 GCA_020725765.1 Anaerolinea sp.
AGAGCGTCCCCGGCAGGCTGCCTGACCGCGAATCTGCTGACTGATCTTGGATGCACCCAGTGGGGGCTCGCACTCTTGACTCCTCTCCCGCGCTGCGCTACCATAGGCCGTGCTCGGCCGGGACGAACGGGAGACCGTCGCACGGTTGGCGCGAGGAGCGCAGGAGCCAGAGGTGACTGCCAGTCAGCCTGCCGTACCCCCATTCACCCTCCAGGAGCAGGTCGGCCAGGTCATCATGGCCGTCTGGCCGGAGGACGAGGAGCGGCTCGCCGCGCTCGTCGCTCGCGGCTGGATCGGAGGGGTCCTCCTGCGCCCCGGGCAAGGCGCCGGCTGGAGGCAGCTTGCCACGGCGTTGAGCGCGCTGCAGCGCACCGCAACCTACCCGCTGCTTTGTGCGGCGGACCCTGTGGCCATGGCCAGGCCGCTCTCCCCCTGTGAGCTGGCGCTCGGTGCGGCGCGCCTGCCAGAGCTGGCCGAGCGCTGCGGGAGGGCCGCGGCAGCACAGGCCCGGGCCCTCGGCATACACCTTCTCCTCGCCCCGAGCCTCGATGTGCATCGCGAGCCCGGCCCGCGTGCCCACCCCCTGCGCTCCTTCGGGGACAACCCCTCCCTGGTCGGAAGGCTGGGTGGGGCCTTTGTAGCGGGTTGCCACGCCGGTCGCGCACTGGCGGTTGCGGGACGCTTCCCGGGCCGCGGCGGCGCGGCGTACGACCCTGAGCGCGTGCTGTACGTGCTGCCACAGGACCGCCAGACGCTCGAAAAGATCGATCTGGCACCATACATCCAGGCCGGCGCCGCCGGCCTCCACGCGATCATGAGCGGAAACCTTCACGTAGTGGCGCTCGACAGCCTCCCCAACCGCCTCGCCACCCACTCGTCGGCCATAGCCGAAGGGCTGCTCCGGCGCACCCTGCGCTTCAGCGGCCTGCTCCTGTCGGACAACCTCGACGCCCCCGAGGTCCGGGCCCGCTACACCCCGGGGCAGGCCGCCGTCCTTGCTCTCGCAGCCGGGCACGACCTCCTGGTCACCGAAAGTCCCGAAGAGGTCTACACGGCGCTCTATGAGGTCGTGCTGCATGGGGATGTCCCTCTCGAGCGCCTTCGCGAGGCGGTCGAGAGGGTGTGGGCGGCCAGGGTGTGGCTGGGGCTCCCCGAAGAGCGCTTTGTGGACCTCCCTCCGGTAGAGATCCCGGATGTGCTGGTGCTGGCCCGTGAGGTCGCGCACGCCTCTCTGACCGTCGTCTGGGGGCGGCCGGAGCGTCTCGCCGGCCCGGGTCCGGCAGTGCTTACCAACCGCTCGCGGCGGGCCGATGGCAGCGCGGTCGAAGCCGATGTGCGTCGCCTGGCGAATAACCTCTTGGCCGAGGTCAACTTCCATGCGCTCGACCCCGACCCTGCACCGTCACAGGTCGACGAGATCCTCGCTTCCTCAGCAGCGGCGCGGGCGGCGCTCCTCTTCGTGGACGCGGCCGGCCTGGGTGCCGATGCTCCGGACCTCAAGATCATGGCTGCGCTGGCGCAGGCCTGTAGACGGGCCGGCCTGCCGGTGGGGGTCTTTCTGTTGGGTAACCCCCATGTGCTGGCGCACTTCCCGCAGGTTGACCTGCTGGCATATCTTCCCGGGCACGGGGAGCCCTACCTGGAAGCGGCTTTCGCCTTTCTGCTGGGAAGGTCGGGGGCGCCAGGAAGGCTGCCGGTGACGGTGTCGGGTACGTAAAGGGTGGCGGATGTGATGCTGAGCGCGCTCCATTTGTGCTTTCCTTCACAAGCCTCACGATCTGTGGTATAATCCCCCCATGCACGAACTCTCGGTCACTCAGGCTCTGCTGTCCATCGTGCTCGAGCATGCGGAGAAGGCGGGAGCGAAACGGGTCGTCGCCGTCGACCTGAAGGTCGGCGAGATATCAGGCGTCGTCGACGATTCGGTCCGGCTGTACTTCGAGTTCCTGAGCCGCGACACACCGGCAGCCGGGGCGCGCCTGCACTTTACGCACGTCCCTGCCCGGCTTGTGTGCCATAGCTGCGGGTCCGAGTTCGAGCCCGGAGAGGGCGAGTGGCTCTGCCCGCAGTGCGGCGCGACAGGGGGGCGGATCATTGCCGGGCGGGAGCTGATGGTGGAGAGCATCGAGGTCGAGTGACCGAAGGCTATTCCAGGGGTGTAGCATTCTCCATGTCAATCGTTACCAGAGAAACGAGAGCCTACGATGGGGTGAGCATCCCCGCTCCGGCGATACCAGCACCTGCCGAGGCCCTCTCACCGGCGGAGATGGCCGAGCGGTGCGAGCGGGCCGGGGTCGCCAAGGCGCGGCTGGACGCCGTGTCGCTTCTCGGCCTCGCGACCCTCGCCGGAGCCTTCATCGCCCTGGGCGCGGTGTTCATGACCACGGTGACCACGGGCGCGGCCATGCTGCCGTTCGGCCTGGCCAAGCTGCTCGGGGGGCTGGTATTCAGCCTCGGCCTCATCCTGGTTGCCGTGGCCGGGGCGGAGCTTTTCACCGGCAACAACCTGATCGTCATGGCCTTCCTCAACCGGAAGGTCACGCTGCGACAGCTCCTCAAGAACTGGGGGCTGGTCTACCTGGGGAACTTTTTGGGGTCCGTGCTGGTGGCGTTGCTGGTCTTTGGGAGCCAGCAGTACAGGGCTGCCGGAGGCGCGGTCGGGGCGAATGCACTGACCATCGCCGCTGCCAAGGTTGGCCTGGCCTTTGGGCCAGCGCTGGCGCTGGGTATCCTGTGCAACGCGCTGGTGTGCCTGGCGGTGTGGCTGTGCTTCAGCGCCCGCACTACTACCGACAAGATTCTGGCCATCATCTTCCCGGTCACGGCCTTTGTGGCAGCCGGGTTCGAGCACTCGATCGCGAACATGTACCTGATCACAATCGGCCTGCTCATCAAGTGGCTGGACCCCGGCTTTGTGGCGGGGCTGAGCAGCGCCGTCGATCTCTCGCGGCTGACGGTGACCGGCTTCCTTCTGGGCAACCTCCTGCCGGTGACCCTTGGCAACATCATTGGCGGCGCGGGGCTTGTTGGGCTCAGCTACTGGCTCATCTACCTGCGGCCGAAGCGCCAGCGTGCGGCCGACGTCCTGGCCGATTGGGCGCAGAGCGACTGCACCCGCTGACGGCCCTAGCCGCGGCGCTGTGCATTACCCACAAGTGTCCTCGCGGGGAGGCTAGCCCCCCGTATGGAAAGCTGCCCCCACCCCTGCCCCCCCCCCAGGCCAGCGCCCGGCGCCTGCCTGGGGGGGGGG
>DYEI01000311.1 GCA_020725765.1 Anaerolinea sp.
GACGCGTCCGCCAGGGGGAGGGGTCAGGGGAGGGGGCACTTTGTATGCGGGGGGCTACGCGCACCGTGGGCGTCTACGCTCCCCGCGAGGTCACTTGTGGGTAATGGATAGCTGTGCCTGGTGGCAGCCGGGCAATCAGCGCCAGCCAACCCGCCACGCCCTATCTCAGGTCTGGCCGGGAGGCGGCGGAGCGAGATGCCCGGCTGCTGCCCGAGCACAGCAGCCGGCGAGCTTCCCCGCTTCGCACAGGGTGCAGCTGGCCATCATGGGCGAAGACGTGACCACCAACCTTGATATCCTCAACCGGCATAGCAGGGTGCCTTGGAGCTGCCTCTGCCGAGGCACCAGGCCAGGTCATCCGGAAGAGACCCCCTCTCACAGCCCCAGACTCGCCTGGACGGGCTCGGCGCCGTCGATCCAGCGAGCGGCGGCTGCGGGGAGGTCCCGAACCGGCCCACGCTTGACGGTGCAGGTTGGCAGGGACTGCAGGAAAATCTGCCCGTAGGCCTTGGTCAGGAGGCGCCGATCGAGCACGGCGACGACGCCCCGGTCGGTCTGGCTGCGGATGAGGCGGCCAAAGCCCTGCCGGAGGCGCAGCACCGCCTCGGGCACCTGGTACTGACCGAAGGGCTCGTCAAAGGTCTCGGCGCGGGCGGCGGTGATCGGATCGGTCGGCACGGAGAAGGGCAGGCGCACGATGACCAGGCAGCTCAGCGCCTCGCCGACGACATCGATCCCTTCCCAGAAGGAGCGCGTGCCAAGGAGCACCGCGCGGGGCGTGTTCCGGAAGCGATCAAGGAGCTGCTGGCGGGAGCCATCGATCCCCTGCCCGTAGACGACGATGCCATCCTGCTCGAGGGGCGGGCTGATGGCCCGGTGTGTGGCACGGAGCTGCGTGTGCGAGGTAAAGAGCACGAGCGTCCGCCCGCGGGTGGCGCGACACAGCTCGACGAGGGCCTGCTCGACGGCGCGCTGATAGTAGGCCGTGCCCGGCTCGGGGATGTCGGTCGGCAGATAGATGAGGGTCGAGCGCAGGTAGTCAAAGGGCGCGTCGACCGCCAGCTCGCTGCAGCCGTCGATGCCGAGCCGGCCGAGGAGGTAGTCGAAGCGGCCGCCGATGCGCAGCGTGGCTGAGGTGAGGATGGCCGTCTCCAGCCGGTCGAAGAGGCCCTTGCGCAGGAGGGGACCGACCTCCAGCGGCGCCGCCTGCAGCGAGAGGGTGCCATCGCGCGGGCTGAGGGTCAGCCAGTAGATCTGCGAAGGCGCCGGCCGGGCCACAATCGCCTCCAGCTGCTCGTAGGCCTCGGTGGCCCGCTGCAGCCGCGAGGTCAGGGCCAGGCAGGTCTCGTCATAGTCCGGCACGTTGGCCTCGCCCAGCTCGCCATAGGCGGTCGTCAGGCGGCGGAGGTCGGAGATGAGCTTTTTCATGATCTGGGCGGCATCGTCCCAGCGCAGCTCGACCTCCGACCAGGCCGGCTGCCCGCGCAGGCCCATGGTCAGGCGGATCTGGATCTCATAGTCGCTCTCGGGCCGGCCCTCGATCTGGTCACGGGCAAAGCTATCGAGCGCCTCGAAGAAGAGTGCGATGGTGTGGCGCAGACGGTCGACCCCTTCGTGCAGGTCCTCGATGAGCGCCTCGAGCTTTTGCCGGCTGGTCGGCGCGAGGTCGCTGTGGCGCAGGCCCGTCGGAAGCTCGCTGAGGAGGCCGCCCCGGCGGTCGCCGCTGAGGCGCATGCTGAGGCTGTTGAGGAGCCCGTCGAGCTGCCGCTGGTCTACGGCAAAGCCGAGGCTCTCAGTGGCCCGCGCTTCGAGATGGTGCGCCTCATCGATCACGAGGTGGTGGAACTCGGGCAGGAGCCGCCCCTCCATGGCCACATCCGAGAGGAGCAGGGCGTGGTTGACGATGATGAGATGGGCGGCCTCGGCCCGGGCACGGGCGCGCGCGAGGAAGCAGGATCCGCCCCGCCGGTGCGGGCAGCGCTCCCCCAGGCAGTTGTCGGCCTCGGCGGCTACCTGGCTCCAGACGTCGAGCTCGCCGCTGTGCAGCATCAGTTCGGCCTGATCACCGGTGCGGGTCACCGGCAGCCAGGCCATGATCTTGGCCAGCACGCGCACCTGATCGGTGTTCAGCCGCTCGCTGCGGCGGAAAAGGGCCAGCCGCCGCAGGCAGAGGTAGTTGCTGCGCCCCTTGAGCACCGTCGTCCGGAAGGGGCGATCAAGGATGCGCTGCAGGTCGGGGATATCCTTGAGGTAGAGCTGGTCCTGCAGGTTGATGGTGTTGGTCGAGATGACCACGTGGCAGCCGTTGCGCACCGCAAAGTCGACGGCAGGCACGAGATAGGCCAGGGACTTGCCGGTGCCGGTGCCGGCCTCGACGACGAGCACGCCTCCCTCGTTGAAATGCTCGGCGACGGCGGCCAGCATCTGAATCTGCTGCGGACGATGCTCATAGCCGGGAAAGCGCTGTGCAAAGGGGCCGCCCGGAGCCAGCAGGGCGCAGAGAGCTTCCACGTCCAGCCGGGAGCGGGCAGCGACGGGCCGCAGGGGTTCCTCCCGCTCCCGCCTCGCCAGCACCAGGCCCATCGCCGCCCCATCGAGCAGGCCCTTCTCCAGGAGCTGCTGCCGGATGGTGCCGGCCGAGGCGGTCTGCGCGCGCTGGCGCTCCAGCTCGCGGAAGATATGGCGCAGGGGCCAGCTGCTGCGCGCCGCCAGGCGGTTGATCTCCTGAAGGACCTCCAGGTCCATCTCCAGCCCGCGGGCGAGGAGGGCGAGGAAGAGGTCGCGGGTGGCCATAGCATCGTCCAGTGCCCGGTGCCGCGAAGGGAGCGAGATGCCGAGTCGGTCGGCGAGGGCGCCCAGCGAGTAGCGGGGCGCCTCCGGCACCAGGATGGAGGCCAGCTCGAAGGTATCGATGGCCTGGTTCTGGGCCAGGAGCCCCAGGCGGCTGAGGAAGGAGAGGTCAAAGGCCACATTGTGCCCGACGATCGGGTGATCGCCCGCGATGCGGCGCAGCTCCGGTATCACCTGATGCAGGGACGGAGCGCCGGCGACGTCGGCCTGGGAGATGCCCGTGAGGTGCTGGATCTTGAAGGGGATCGGCCTGCGGGGGTTGACGAGGGTGGACCACGTCTCGAGGACGCGGTCCTGCGTAAAGCGCACGGCGCCGATCTCGATGATGGCGTCGTGCTCGGGGCTGAGCCCGGTCGTCTCCAGGTCGATGGCCACGTAGATCTGGGGCATCTGGCTCCGTTCTAGCGGCCGGCGCATCGTCCGCCAGAGGATTATACACCCGGGGAGTTGAGGGGCGCAAAGGACTCGCGATTCTGGAAGGGAAGGCCATAGGTGATTGGTGACAGGGCGCGTCCATCCTGGCGGCGGGCCGCGCCGCGGCGCGCCCGGCGACCCGCACCCGACCATTCTCCGTCTCCCCTCCCCCAGGCAGGCGCCTGCCTGCTATCCATTACCCACAAGTGACCTGGGGGGAGCGCAGGCGCCCGTGGCCTGCGGAGCACCTCGCGGAGCCGCCCCTCCCCTGACGTGGAGTTTGGCCTTTTGAGGTCCTGGCCGTTCACGATCACCTCCATCGCCCGTCAGCAGTCGTGTAGCGCAGCTCGTGCTGCAATGCCCCCACCCCCTCCCCC
>DYEI01000312.1 GCA_020725765.1 Anaerolinea sp.
GAACACCCCCTCCTATTCTGCATTCCCCGCCCCCGCGGCGCGCGGGGGCGGGGTTAGGGGTGGGGGCCCCTCGATGCGCAAGGTCCTCGCCCTACGACCGAAGAGGGCTGTCCGCCCTTGAAGGGGGACGGGGGAGGGGCCGATGACGGCCGTCAGAGTGTGAAATGCCCCAATACTGAGCTGCACCCGCCAGGCAACCTGATCTTGCCCCCTGCCCGCCCTTTGCATATAATCCCACGTCGCAGTGCAACCACTGAGGATAGTGAGCGATTACTATGTTCAATGGAGGCACTACGCATGGCAGGAAAGAAGATCATGGTCGTGCTCCCGCCCCGAGATTTCGACGGCCCGGTCTTCGACACGATACGCCGCGTGCTTGAGGGCCGCGGCCACAAGGTGGCGGTGGCGTCGGTGGCGCGGGGCGCCGTCACCTCCTCCGACGGCATGTCCGTCCCCGTGACCGTCGGCATCAAGGACATCAAGACCTGGGACTATGACGCTTTCATCTTTGTCGGCGGGGAGGGCGCCAAGCTCTACTTCGACGACCCCGAGGTGCGCAAGCTGGCGAAGGATGTGAAGTACAAGACGGTCGGCGCGACGGGGAATGCCGCAGTCATCCTCGCCCTGTCCGAGGTGCTGGAGAAGAAAAAGGCTGCCTGCCCCTACGAGTACGCCGACCTGGTCCGCCGGCATGGGGCCGTGCTGACCGGCCGACCGCTGGAGGTCGATGACAAGATCATCACCCTGCAGGACCCGGCCGTCGCTGAGCAGTTTGCCAATGCCATCGTCAACGCCCTGAAGTAGAGCTTCTTTGATCCTCACAGCGGGCACGAGGACTCGGACGAGTCCTCGTGCCCTTCTGTTGGCCGGACGGTCGCGGCTTCACAATTCGGGCACTCAGCTCCAACCGCGACCGACGCCTGCCAGAAGCGCCCGGACGGCCCTGCCTGGCCAGAGGCTGGCCGCCCCGCGCCGCACTGCAACTGCGGGCCCCCACCCCTGCCCCTCCCCCAGGCAGGCGCCCGGC
>DYEI01000313.1 GCA_020725765.1 Anaerolinea sp.
AAACCGCCCGTGTGTCATCACCCCTCCCCCAGGCAGGCGCCCGGCGCCTGCCTGGGGGAGGGGAAGGGGTGGGGGCACCCCGGAGTTGCAGCCCATCTCGGCGGCCGCTCGGCGCGTTCCGAGCACCAGTGTGAGCGGTGGATGGCCGCCTCGGATGAGCAGCGCAGGCTGTTCCATGCACCGTGACATTGTGCAGCCCGACTTGTGGGTAACGCATAGCGCGCCGTGGGGGCGGGGTTAGCGGCTTAACCCCGCTTTGCCCGCTGGGCAAAGCGGGGAATGCCGCAGGGGTGAGGGTCCCTCGATGGGCCATGCTCTCGCCCTGCGAGTGAGAAGGGGCTGGGGAGGGGGCGGCAGTATCCTCAGCCTGCGGCCAGAGCCACGGATCCCAGGAGGGGTTCAGGGCACGGCTCTGCTGGGGCCGCGAGGGCGGCCGCCGGCCTCAGGGAACCGGCATCGCCACGATAATCAGGCGGTGGCTGTTGCCGGTGTACGGCCAGCAGGTGACGAGGGTGAGGCGCTCATCGGCCGTAGGCTCGATCCAGCGCGCATTCTCGCGACGCACCTCGAGCGGCTGCCCGCTCTCAGCGAGAAGGAGCTTGTGCGTCACCCGGTAGCGATAGGCAAGCTCGCCCACATAGAGGATGACCTCGTCGTTGATCGCCACGTCGATCAGGTAGCGGAACACCTGGCTCCCGAGGTTGTGGTGCCCGGAGAGCACCGTGTTGCCGACGTGTCCGGGCAGGGCCGACCCGAGATGAAAGCCGGCGGCGCTATCGGGCACCTGATACTGCCCGACCTCCCGTCCCTCAACGAGGACTACCTTCCAGGGCGCCGGGAGCACGGGCGCATCCAGGCCGATGGCAGGGATGACAATCCGCGTGGGCAGGCCTTCCGCCGGAACCCGCGAGGGCGTAGCCGTCGCCGTTGGTGTCGCCGTCGGCAGTGGAGTGTGGGTTGGGGTGGAGCTGGGCGTGGCGCTCGGGGGCACTGTGGCGGTTGCCGTGCAGGTCGGCGCATGTGTCTCCGTGGGCAGCAGCCCGGCACTCAGCTGGCCCGGCAGAGCGCTGCCTGCGGCAAGGAGCAACAGGGCGCCCATGCCAACAGCCAGCACCACCGAGGCGGCAGGGCTGAGAAGCCGGCTGAGAGGTCGCGAAGGGGAGGAAGCCCCGCTCCCCCGGTATCGGGGGAGCGGGGCAGAGCTCCGCGTACAGTTGCCTGAGCCGCTCGTAGCCATCACTGCCCGAGCAGTCTGCGGCACCAGGCGACGAGGAACTGCCACCAGTCTGCGACGATTCCCAGGAAGCCGCCGCGCGCGCCGGTCACCGGCAGCAGGAGCTCCTCGGGTGGCGGCGTCGTCTGCACCAGCCGGAAGACGAGCTGCCTGTTCTGGCAGCGGACGATGGAGGTGCTCGCCGACGCCGGCTCGAACTTCCACTCCTCGGGATCCAGGTTGCCCGGCAGCTGTGGCGTCACCACCACGTTCAGGACCTCATCCGCACCCGGGTAGAAGGTCCACAGCACCGCTGGCGTGCCGTTGCTATCCAGCGCGGTGTACTGCGTACCCTGACCCGCGCCGCTGACCGAGGCGTTGACCGGTATACCCGCCCAGCCGCCGTAGATCAGCACCGAGAGGTCCGAGCGCACGCAGGGCGGAGGAGGCGTGGTCGTAGGCGTTGGCGTTGGTGTCGGCGTCTCGGGCGTTGCCGTTGGCGTCGGCGTCGGCGTCTCGGGCGTTTCCGTAGGCGTTGGTGTCGGCGTTGGCTCCTCCAGTGCCACGGTAGCCGAGTCCTCGGCACTGAGCTCGCCGCTGGTCGCGACCGCGGTGTTCACGAGCGGCCCGGGCAGGTCGCTCTCCTGGACGGTGTAGGTTGCTGTCACGGTCGCCGAGGCGCCGGGCGCGAGGTCACCCACGCTGGTGTCGATCCCCAGCATGGCATCCACGACCCGGACCGCCTCGAGCGTGGCCTCGCCGGTGTTCTGCACGACGATGGTGTACTGGATGACGTCCCCGACCATCGCCGACTCCCGATCCGCCGTCTTGGTGAGGCTCAGACCGAGACTGAGAACCTGGACATCGGCGCTGTCCTCGACCTGCGCAGCAACCTCACTGGAGGCGTAGGCGACGTTATGGACGACGCCGGCATCCACATCGGCCTCGTTCACGGTGTAGCTCCCGGTGAAGGTCTGCGAGCCGCCAACACCGAGGCTGATGGTATCGTCGATGCCGAGCAGGCCATCCCAGACGTGCACGCCCTCGAGCGCGACATCGCCAGTGTTCTGAACGACGATCGTGTAGTTGATCGTGTCCCCGAGCACGGCGGTGGTCCGGTCAGCGGTCTTGGTGATGGCCAGGCCGGGCTGCGCGACGACGGTGACGTTCCACGTGTCGGAGACAGCCCCGGTCTCGTCGCTATCGGCCGTGGCCGTGTTGGAGACGCCGCCGAGGTCCGCCTCGGTCACCAGGTAGCTTCCGTAAAAGCTCTGCGAAGCGCCCGGAGCGAGGGTGGCGATCGACTCGCTGATCCCCAGCTTCTCGTCCGTCACGGTGACGTTGCTCAGGGCGACATCACCAGTGTTCCGTACCGTCAGGGTGTAGTAGATGGTGTCATTGATGTGGGCCGTGGTTGTGCTTCCGACCTTGGTCAGGCTCAAGGCCGGCCGGTACACCGTCACCGAGGCGCTGTCCTGCGCGCTGGCCTGAGTGCCATCGCCGCTGTAGCCGGTCACCGTGGCCACGTTCACTGTATCGGCCAGGATGATCGCGCTTGCGGTACCACTCGCCGAGGCCCCGGCTGCCAGGTCATCGGCAGTGCCGTCGCCGTCCTGATCGGTCAGCCCGGTGAGCGAGATGGCGCCCAGCTTGTCGTCGTTCACCGCGACGTTGAGGAGGGGGCACTCACCCGTGTTGGTGACCAGGTAGCTGTAGGTCACGGAGGTGCCGGCAAAGACGTAGGGCTTATCCACCACCTTCTGGATCGCGACCTGCGGCGTGGGATACTCGGCGACCACCGTCACGGAGGCCGTGTCGGTGCAGCCCGCGCCATCGGTTGCGAGCACGCGATAGGTACCGGCCGCAGAGACCGTCTTCACGGCACCGGTTCCGTCATCGTACTGGCCGTCCGCGTCGAGATCCCAGGCATAGGTGTAGGAGCCCGTGCCGCCGGAGGCGCTGGCCGTGAGGGTGACGATGCCGCTACCACACATCAGGGTGAGGCCCGGCGAGGCCGTGATGGACACGTCCACATCCTCAGGGACGACGACCTGCTGCTCAAAGCTCGAGTTCTTGCCGGCCGCGTCGGTCACCGTCAGCGTCACCGTGTAGGTGCCTGCCGTGGCATAGGTGTGGGTCGGATCCTCATCAGTGGAGGTTCCGCCGTCTCCAAAGCTCCACGACCGCGTGTAGGGCGCGGTGCCGCCGCTGACGGTGTCGTCAAACGACACCGAGAGGTCGCAGCCCGGCGTCGCCGTGAACTCGGCCACCAGCGGGGCCTCAACGACCAGGGTGCCCTGGCCCCTGCAGTGGGGGTCATAGCAGTCGCCAGCCGAGCCGCAGGTAGAGTTCGAGTTGTTGCGCCATCCGATGTAGACGTTTCTGAGCTCGATGCGCGACCCACACTCCCACGTCAGGTCCATGACGCGGTATGCGGCGGTGCCGCTGAACGCACCGGGGGCGAAGCACATCTCGTACGTGCCGGACGGGAGGCCATCGACGACAAGGTCGAACCGGATGGCCCCATTGTAGCGGGTTGTGGCCGTCGTGGTGATCACAGCCCAAAGGGTCGCCTGAACCGCTGGACCCCCCGGCGAGCAAGCAGGGAGTTCTGCGCCGCTTGCAGTTCCGAGGTACACCCGTGCTACCCTTGCATCCTTCGAGTTGCAGTTCGTCCAGCAGGGTTGCGGCGAAGAGGCGACCCCGGACCCCGACACGTCCGGTATCTTGGCCTCGCTGGCCGGCGCGGCGAGGCCTCCCGGCACCATTAGCGCGACGATGGCCAGCAGCGTGGCCAGCCGCCGCGCGATGATTCCCAACCTTCTCCCCGAAACAAGCCTGTTCGCGATCCTGTGCATAGCTCATACTCCTTCTGCAGAGGCGGCGGGCTGCGCCGCTCCGGTGCCTGGGACACAAAGGGGGTCACGCCTCGTGGGGATTGTGAGGCGTCTCCCGGGTAACCCTCCCCAAGGCCATCATATCATGCCTGCACTGCGAAAGTAAAGGGTTTTGGGGAGGTATAAATGAAGGTGTAACCTCGCCAAGACGCGTTTGTGACCTTTGGGGGCGAGG
>DYEI01000314.1 GCA_020725765.1 Anaerolinea sp.
AGCAATCCCGCGAAACGGGAGGCGGGATTGCTTCGCCAGCCCTGCGGGCTGGCTCGCAATGACAGGGTGCTGGGCAGGGCCTGATCTTCCCGCTGCGTGCACATAGGCCATCTGCCGGTGGGCTTTTTCTGCCACAGGCGGCAGACACGTGGCTCCCTGGCCGTGCAGTCGGCTTCACCGAACTATGGGACCCACACGCACCACTCAGCCCCGAAATGCATCGACGATTGCGGGATATACCCGCAGCCAAGCGCGGGCCTGACGGCGGACGTGGTCGGGCGTATAATGTTAAGAGACCGCCCATGTCCGGCTCACCGCCAAGGAGGCCCCCATGCAGAAGGCTCTCGGCGCGTCGGCGTTGCGAACCAACCTCACGGAGCTGCGCGCCAACTCGGTTCGGGTGCTGGCGCTGTTCGTCGGCCTGGTAGGCTATGCCGCGTTCATCCCGCTCGTATGGCCCAACACAGGCAAACATGCACCGCCGGTCGCCTGGGGAGTGAGCATCGCGCCCCTGGGGGCCGCCGTCCTCTGCTACATGCTCCGGAAGCGGCCCCCCGCTGTAGGCTCCATGGCGCTGATCGCGGGCGCGCTTGCCGCCGTCTCCTGCGCCATGCTGGCGTTCCGCGAGCCGATGCTGGCCGCGCTGTTCGTCCTGCCCATCGCTTTCGGCGGCGTGCTGTTGGGCCATAGTGGTGTGTTCGCCATCGCTGTGCTGGCCGCCATCCTCAGTGTCCAGATCGGCATGCGGGGGCTTGGACTGCCCTTCCTGTCGTCGGGCGTCCTGGTGCCGGTAGGCGTGATCGTGCTCGCGGCCATCGCCTCCTGGCTCTCGGCCCACAACCTCTACATCGCTCTGGAGTGGGCCTGGCGCGGCTATGAGCAGGCCCACAGCAACGAGCGCGAGGCCCGGGAGGGGCAGGCGGAGCTCCGCCGCGCCCTCAAGGCGCTGGACGAGGCGACCTACCGTCTCGAGCGCGCCAACTATATGCTCGCCCTCGCCCGCGACCAGGCCGAGGAAGCCCGCCGCCTGAAGCAGCAGTTCGCGCAGACCATCAGCCACGAGCTGCGCACGCCCCTGAACCTCATCGTCGGCTTTACCGAGCTGATGGTCGAGAACCCCGAGTACTATGGCGGCCACCTGCCCCCCGCCTATGTACGCGACCTGGGCATCGTGCATCGCAACGCCTGTCACCTGCAGACCCTCGTCAACGACGTGCTCGACCTCGCCCGCATCGAGGCCGCACAGATGGGCATCCTTCCTGAGGAGACGAGCCCCGGTGCGCTGGCCGAGGATGCAGTCAACGTCGCCCGCAGCCTGGTGGAATCGCGTGGACTCGCCCTGCATCTCGAAATCGAGCCGGACCTGCCGCAGCTCTACCTCGACCCGACGCGCATCCGTCAGGTCCTGTTCAACCTCCTGAACAACGCGGCCCGGTTCACCGAGCGCGGGTCCGTCACGGTCCGTGTGCGCCGTGAGCGGGACGAGGTCGTTTTCTCGGTTGCCGATACGGGTGTCGGCATCGCCGCTGAGGATATCCCCCGCGTCTTCCAGGAGTTCCATCAGCTCGATGGTACCACCCGCCGCCGGCACGGCGGTGCCGGGCTTGGCCTGGCCATCAGCAAACGGTTCGTGGAGCTGCACGGCGGGCGCATCTGGGTCGAGAGCGAGCTAGGGCGGGGAAGCACCTTCTACTTCAGCCTGCCGGTCCGCCGCGCCGAACCCGTTCTCTTGCCGGAGAGCCGCCCGGCCGAGAGCTCCGCGTCCGGTGCAGCGCTGTCCGATAGAGACCGTGTGCTGCTCGCCGTGACGCGCAGCCCGGCGGCTGCGAGCCTCCTCGCCCGCTATGTGCGAGGCTGCCGCACCGTCGTCGCCCATGACCTTGAGCAGGCACGGCTGATGGCCCGAGAGCTCGTGCCCCAGGCGGTGCTCGTGGACGCCGCATGCGAGCCGCTGGACAACGCCCAGCTCGAGGAGCTGGCCCGGTCGTGGGACCTGCCGCGCACGCCCTTCATGGCATGCCCGCTGCCCGGCGAAAAGCCGCTGCAGCAACACCTCAGCGTGCAGGGGTATCTGGTCAAGCCGGTCTCTCGCCAGAGCCTGTGGGATGCCCTCCGCCCCTTTGGCGAGGAGATCGATGACGTGCTGGTCATCGACGACGACCGCGACTTTGTGCGCCTCGTTGCGCGCCTGCTGGACGGCCCGGTGCGCCGGTACCAGGTGACCGGAGCCTACACCGCCCGGGAGGGCCTCGCCATCATGGGCCGGCAGCAGCCCGATGCAGTGCTCCTGGACCTCCGCCTGCCGGACATGCCCGGCCTCCAGCTCCTGGAGCGCATGCGCGCCCATGAGAGCTGGCGCAGCGTGCCGGTTGTGATCGTCTCCGCTCAGGACGAAGCGGAGAGCCTGCGGATAGTCAACGGGGCTGCTGCGTTCACCAGGGCAAGCGGCCTGTTGCCCGCCGAGGTCGTACAGTGGGTGCAGAGCGTGCTGGACATCGCGGCCTCTGCACGGCAGACTCTGCCCCTCGAGGCGCGCAGCCCCTCCTGAGGAGCGTGAGAGCGTCAGGCGCTCTCGAGCGCCGAGAGCACCGCCACGAGGGCCTGCTCGCTCACCGGCTTTTCGAGAAAGGCCGTGGCACCGAGGGAAAGGGCCAGCTCTTTCTGCTTCAGCACGCTGCAGACGATGAGAGGAATGTGCCGCGTCTCGGGCTGGTTCAGGAGCGTCTGGAGGATGTCCCAGCCGTCCTGGTCCGGCATCATCAGGTCGAGGGTGATCGCAAAGGGCTGGAGGCGCCGTGCCTGAGCCAGAGCATCCGCAGCCGTCCGCGACACGACAACGTGGTATTGGCGACAGGCGAGGTAACGCTGAAAGAGCGCGAGGACATCCTCGTTATCGTCCACGACGAGGATCGTCCGGCGGGGCGTCGCCGGCACCGCTACCCTGAACCCCACGACCGCTCCAGCTTCCGATACGGGGGTCAGCCGGGCGCCACCGAGTGATGCCATCTCCTCCAGCGCCGAGAAGCGCCCCTTATCCTCCGGCGCCGGCGGACGCACGCTGGCCGGCGGGGCGGCCGTCACCACCAGATGAAACTCGGCGTCGCGGAGGGCAGCTGAGAGGGTGATAACGGCTTGCTCCGTGCGCTCGATGAGGTAGCCCAGCATGGCAAGAAGCATTTGCCGCAGGAGCCCCCGCTCGATCGGGATGCTTGGGAGCCCTTCCTGCAGGCACAGCTCGATCTGGAGGCCGCGGCCGCGCAGCACCTCGTGCAGGAGCGAGAGAACCCCCGCTGCGACCTCGCCGACGCGTCCGTAGCGCCCGGCCTGGGCCATGCGGGCCGCCTCCAGCCGCAGAAGCTCCAGCCCAGTCGTCGCTGGACTGGTGCCCTCCCCTTGAGGTGCGAGGGTCGGAGCACTCTCCTTCCCACAGCGCTCCCACAGGATGGTCGCAATGGCCTCGATGGCGGAATCCAGCTCGCGATACAGATGTCGGCGGCTGATGGCCAGGCGGTCCGCCGCGGTCTGGGGATCGACGCCATCCATGTACCGGAGCACCATCAGCCGATGTCGGCGCCACTCGTGGGAGAAAGGCGGCGCCTGTGCACCGGGGTCGAGCTCGTCAATGACCTGCAGGAGGAGTCGGTGCAGGCGCCAGGCCCTCTCCTTGCGTTCCAGCCCGGCATCCGGCACCAGCAGGTCCAGGAGGGGGTGCGAACGCAGATACACCAGGTCGTAGAGGTGCTCGTACGCGTCCGCCACCTGCTCTATCAACTGTCGGCTCGGAGCCATTCCAACGGCCTTCTGTGCCTAACTGAGTCACATGGCGTCGCAAACTGTCTCGGAAGATATTGAGAGTTGCGTAGACCTCATGCTATACTTTCAATGAGATTATAGCACGATAGCCGACGGAAGGAAACCGGCCGCGCCTTCCGGGGTGCCGCAACAGAAAAAGCCAGCATTCTGTGGCGCTGGCCCCCCGGCATCGTCGCATGTGCGCGGAGTGTGAGCAGGTGAGGCGCGACCAGGCGCGGCCAACAGAAGCCACGGGGGTCCGTACGGCAGCCCGAGGCTGATAGCACGGGAAAGGAGGCAAGCACCCAGGATCGCCTGAATACCCTTGTTCGCAGGGCTGGTTCAAGTGCAAAACCCAAAGGAGGGCAAGATGACCAAGTGCACGCTTAACCGTCGGGCGTTTCTGCGTGGCAGCGCAGCCGTACTGGCAGGCACGGCATTGGCGGCTTGCGCCCCTGCTCCTGCCCCGACCAAGGCTCCCAGTCAGCAGCCCGCCGAGCAGCCCAAGGTGACGGAGCCGACGGCGGTGCCCCAGCCTACGCCGGTTGCGGAGGCGGCCAAGGTTGTCGTTTACGTGGGCTTTGGCACGGGCACCGCACCCGAGCAGATCGAGGCTCACAACCAGCTCGCCAAGGAGTACGCTGACGCGCACCCGGGAGTCCAGGTCGAGTTCATCACCGTTCCCTGGGCCGAGCGCCTCACCAAGTTCTCCACCATGCTCGCCGGCGACCTCGCCCCGGACCTCTGCATGCCCATCGGCGTCGGCGGCTGCGCCGCCTTCTTCGACGAGTGGTTCGACATCAAGCCCCTCGTCGATCGCGACAAGATTGACCTCTCCGTCTTTGTCGGGCGCACGGTCGAGTTCCATACCTACCCCAGCAAGATGGTCGGCCTGCCCATCGGCGCCTACCCCGAGGTCATCTTCTACAACGAGGACCTCTTCGATGCCGCAGAGGCCGAGTACCCACCCCACGAGTTCGGGACGAAGGATTGGACGTACGACACACTCGTTGAGCGTGCCAAGCTCGTGACGCTCGACTCCGACGGGAACAACGCGGCCTCGCCCAGCTTCAAGTGGGAGAACACCGTGCAGTGGGGGTGGGACGGCCTGAGCTGGAACCACCTGCGGGACCTCGCCCCCAAGTTCGGCGGCACCCCGCTGGCCGTCAGCGACGACTACAAGACGGCCATGGTCAACTCACCCGAGTGGCTGGCCATGGTGCAGTGGTCGTACGACACCATCTGGAAGCACCACGTGCGCGCCAACAGCGAGCAGGGTGGCATGCTCTACGAGTCGTCGGGGGACCCCTTCGGCTCTAACAGAGTCGGGATGTGGGAGTGCCACAGCTGGATGACCTGGGCCTACCAGGGCTGGACGGACCTCTTCAACTGGGACATGGGTGCCATCCCCATGGGGCCGGTCGGCAAGATGCTGACCGACTGCGACGCCGACACCTTTGTCATGTGCAAGCGCGCCAAGCAGCATGAGGTCACCTGGGAGGTCGCCAAGTGGTTCTGCAGCCCCGAGATTCTCCCGCGCCTCGCCGACATCTGGGGCTGCGTCCCTGCGCTTACCCAGGCCGGGGCCGAGTGGAAGACCAAGATGGATGAGAAATGGCCCGGCAAGGACTGGCAGGTGATGCTGGACTCGCTGAAGTACACCTTTGTGCCGAACTCAGAGTCCTGGATCCCCGACGTTGAAAAGATCAACGACCTCATCAACAAGGCGTGGGAGATCCTGACCACCGGCCAGAGCAGCAACGTGCAGGAGACGTTCACCAACTGCAACAACGAGATCCAGGCGGTTCTGGACGAGTACTGGAAGACCCACTAGCGCAGGGATCTCAGGCGGGCTCGCTCCGCAGCCATGAAGCGGCGGAGCGAGCCCGGTCCGCTGGAGCGGCCGGTCCGGAACGGGGGTGCGATTCTGGCTCGAGCGCATGCCCTGAGCGTCGACAGGGTCTGCAGCCCGGGGGATAGCTCTGCAAGGAGGCGTTCCGTGGCGATAGCAGTGAGGCGCCCTATGACGTTGGGGCGACGAGAGGCCATCTGGGCCTATGTCCTCATCAGCCCCTGGATCATCGGCTTCATCATCTTCACCGCGGGCCCGATGGTTGCCTCGCTTTTCCTCTCAATGACCAACTATGACGTGGTCAACCCCCCTACCTTTCTCGGGGCATCGAACTATGTAAAGATGTTCACCCAGGACCGGCAGTTCTGGCATGCGCTGCGGGTGACGCTGACCTATGCCGTCGTGGCCGTCCCTCTCGGGCTGACCTTTGGGTTCATGCTGGCCCTGATGCTGAACGCCAGAATCCCGGGGGTCAGCGTCTGGCGCACGGTTTACTACATGCCGTCGGTCGTCTCCGGCGTGGCGGTCGCCATCCTCTGGTCGACGCTCTTCAACGCCCGATTTGGCATCGTGAACTGGGTCCTGAGCTGGTTTGGCATCAAGGGACCTGCCTGGCTCAGCAGCCCTGACTGGGCGCTGCCCGCACTGATCATCATGAGCCTCTGGGGCGTCGGAGGGGGGATGATCATCTATCTGGCAGGCCTGCAGGGCATCCCCACCACGCTCTACGACGCCGCCAAGGTCGACGGGGCCAACGCCTGGCACCAGTTGCGGCATGTGACGCTGCCCATGATGACCCCGATCATCTTTTACAACCTGGTCATGGGTGTCATCGGCACCTTCCAGTACTTTACGAACGCCTACGTCATGACCCGCGGCGGGCCGGTCGAGGCCACGCTCTTCTACAACCTGTACCTGTACTTCAATGCCTTCAGCTATATGAAGATGGGCTATGCCTCTGCGCTGGCCTGGGTGCTGTTCGTGATCGTGCTGCTTCTCACGCTCTTGATCTTCCGTAGCTCGGCGGCGTGGGTCTACTACGAAGGCTCCCTCAAGAGGTAGGTGCGATGAGACAGACCCTTGTTCTGGGGCGGGTTAACCTGCGGGGCGTCAGGTTTCAGTCAATCCTGCTGCGCACCATCATCGTGCTGCTGCTGGCCGTAGGGGCGGTGCTCGTCCTCATGCCGATGGCCTGGATGCTCTCTACCTCTCTCAAGGAGGAGGGCGCAGCCGGCCAGATGCCCCCTCAGTGGATTCCCATGGACCAGCTCACCGTTCAGATCGAGGGGCGCACCTGCTACATCTACGATATCCCGGTCGATGGCGTGGTTCGCCGCCTGGCGCTGCTCCAGAAGAAGGGCGCAACCGGTACCTTTGTCAATCCGGACAACCTGGAGGAGCGCTACCAGCTGCCGGTCGATAAAGGCAGACGGGTCTCCGTGGTGAGGCTGCACTGGGAGAACTATCCCAAGGCCCTGACGAGCGTCCCCTTTGGCCGGTACGCGCTGAACTCGCTGCGCCTCGTGGTCATCACAACCATAGGAGTGCTCCTCTCCTGCACCCTCGTGGCCTACGGCTTTGCGCGCTTTAGGGCCAGGGGGCTCGGAGCGCTCTTCATCGTCCTCCTGTGCACGATCATGCTGCCGCCCCAGGTCACCCTCATCCCGACCTTTGTGCTGTTCCAAAAGCTCAAGTGGTACGACACGCTCCTGCCGCTAACAGTGCCCGCGTTCTTTGGGAACGCCTGGGATATCTTTCTCCTCCGCCAGTACATGATGACCATCCCGCTGGAGCTCGACGATGCGGCACGCATCGACGGCTGCGGGCCCCTCGGAATCCTGTGGCACGTCATCGTGCCGCAGACCATGCCAGCGCTGGCTACGGTCGCCATCTTTCACTCCCTGTGGAGCTGGAACGACTTTTTCGGACCCCTGATCTACCTGAAGAGCCAGTCCAACTGGACGGTCGCCCTCGGGCTGCAGTCCTTCAACGCCCTCTACTCGCGCAAGCTCCAGCTCCTGATGGCGGCCTCGACGGTGATGATGATGCCCTGCATTCTGATCTTCTTCTCCGCGCAGAGGCTGTTCATCCAGGGGATCGTGATCTCGGGGGTCAAGGGGTAGGCCTCTACCAGACGCGAGGTTCAGGGGCGACCAGCCCACCCAAGGGCCGCAACGATGGCAGTTGCGGCACTGTGCCCCATCCCCCCGGCGCTCGCTTCCTGCGCCGCTTGCGCAGCGGGGAAGGGGGCGCTTTTCTTCCGAGGGGTGTCCGCGGGCGAAGCCGCCCGCGGACACCCCCTTCTTTCTGAGCCCCCTGCCCCCACCTCAGCCCGCGGGGCCGCACTGGACGACATGCGCGTCTTCGACTACAATCCCCGCGAGCGACTGCACTCCCATCCATCACTACCTCGAGAAGGAGGTTCACCCGGTGAAGATTGGCCCATACACCTTCCCTGATGACCTCTACTACGATCGCGAGCACAACTGGGCCCGCGTGGACGGGCAGACGGTCACACAGGGCCTGACCGACTTTGGGCAGGCCATCGCCGGGGAGATCATCTACATCGAGACTCCGCGCGTCGGCCGCGAGGTGAAGCAGGGCGAGGCGTTCATGTCGATGGAATCCGGCAAGTGGGTGGGCCGGGTGCGTGCCATGGTTGGAGGCCGGATCGTCGCGGCCAACGACGCCCTCGAGTTCGACAGCACCCTGGTCAACAGCGACCCCTACGGCGCCGGGTGGCTGGCCCGCATCGACATGGCCGACCCCGCCGATCTCGGCAGGCTAATGCGCGCCAGTGACCCCGCCTTCGCCGAGTTCATCGCCGCCGAGCGGGCCAAGTACCAGAAGTGAAGGCGCCATGGACCTGTACCTCCTCGGCAGCGTGAGCTGGCTCGACTCGCAGCTCATCTACCACGCCCTGCCACGGCTGGGCCTCGAGGGCCTCATTCTGCTCTGGCCGGAGTCGCCTTACGTCTGCATCGGCTACCACCAGGACGCCGAGCAGGAGGTAGACCTCTCCTACTGCCGCGCCTGCGGCATCCCGGTGTTCCGCAGGGAGGTCGGCGGCGGCGCCGTGTACCTGGACGGGGAACAGGTCTTTTACCAGCTCGTGCTGAGGCGCACGCACCCCCTTGTCCAGGGCAGCAAGGAGGCGCTCTATCGGCGGCTGCTCGAGCCGGTCGTTCTCACCCTCCACGACCTCGGCCTCGCCGCCGGCTACAAGCCGGTCAACGACATCCTCGTCGGCGGCCGCAAGATCTCGGGCAACGGCGCCGGGGAGATTGCCGACTCGGTCGTTCTGGTCGGCAATGTGATCCTCGACTTCAACTATGAGATGATGGTGCGCGTGCTCCGCGTCCCCGATGAAAAGTTCCGGGACAAGGTGCACAAGAGCCTGCAGGAGAACCTCACGACGCTCCGGCGCGAACTGGGAAGCGCGCCCGACCGGGCGCGGGTGCAGGAGCTGCTCGTGCGTCGCTTCTCCGAGGTGCTGGGCCCCCTCACGCCGCGGCCCCTGCCAGAGGAGGTACGCCTCGAGGCGCATCGGCTCGCGGAAGAGCGCTTCTCGGACGCCTGGCTCCTCCGGCGCGGCATGCGCCTGCCAGTGCGGCGTGTCCGCATCGCTGCGGGGCGCCAAGTCGTCCAGAGCGTCCACAAGGCGGCAGGCGGGCTCATCCGCGCCACCACGGAGGTCGCTGACGGCCGGTTTGTGTCCGTTGACCTTTCGGGTGACTTTTTCTTCTACCCTCCCCGGGCGCTTGACGAGCTGGCCAGCCACCTTGTCGGCACGCCCTGCTGCGACGCGGAGTCGACCATCGCCGCCTTCTATGCCACGAAGGGGATCGAATCGCCCGGCGTGACGCCGGGGGACCTGGCGAAGGTCCTGAGCATGCTGCGATAGTGGAGGAGCCATGGGTATCTCACGGCTGACCGTCTTCTGGGCATTCCACCTGCTGGCGATGGCCGTCCTGTTCGCCGGGTGCTGGCTCAGGGCATCGATTTGGCTGGAGGGGCAGATCGATGGCAGGGCTCCTGCAGGTGTGCGCCGCGCCCTCATTGCCGGCTGGCGCTTTGTGCGCCGTGCCGGACTGAAGCAGGTGCTCCGCTCGTTCATCGTCCACGGGCTGCTGCATCCGCGCCTCCGGGCCCAGGACCGGCGGCGCTGGCAGGCCCACGCCTGTCTGCTCGGGGGGTTCGCTGGCCTCGCCATCTTCAGCACCGTCACCGGCTTTGCCCAGGAGATCCTCATCGGCCTTTTCCGGGTCGATCACCCCCTAGTGCAGGCTCTGGTGAACAAGGACGCGCCTCTCGTCGCCCTGCTCAACGAGCTCCTTGGCCTGATCATGGTGATCAGCCTGGCCATGATGGCGGCGCGCAGGTACGTGCGCCGCCCATCCAACCTGCGCACCGGCAGGCCCGATACGGTGCTGATCGTGCTGCTGACCGCGACCCTCCTGAGCGGCTACCCGACCGAGGCGCTGCGCTTGCTGGCCGAGCGGGTGCCGGCAGAGCTCGCCCGCTACAGCTTTGTCGGCTACCTCCTGAGCCTGCCGCTGCGGTCGATGCGCTGGCCCTGGGAGGCGCTGCACTACTGGGTATTCCTCTTCCACAGCCTGCTCGCCTCGGCGTTCCTGGCCAGCTTGCCGTTCAGCAAGCTGTTCCATGTCGTCGTCAGCCCGCTGGTTGCCGCGGCGAACACCACCTCGCCAGAGGTCGAGTTGACATGAGCCTGCAGCCTCTCAAGCTCTCAAGCTACACCGTCCGACAGCTCATGGAGCTGGACGCCTGCACGCGGTGCGGCGAGTGCATCGCCTGGTGCCCGACCTTTGCCGAAAACCGACAGGAGCTGACTCACCCCCTCGGCAAGATCGCCCGGCTCCGGGATTGGATCGTGCGCCACTACGGCCTGCGTGCCCGCCTCTTTGGTCGGCGCCCGGTCGGCGAGGAGGAGTTGGGCGAGTATACGCGCGGGGTCTATGCCTGCACGCTGTGCGCGCGATGCCGGGAGGTCTGCCCGGTGCATATCGACACGCGGCCGCTATGGATCGCCATGCGCGAGCAGCTTGCGGAGCTGGGCCGCCTTCCCCCCGCCCTCGCCACGTTGCAGGGAAATATCACCCGCTCCCAGAACATCGCCGGCGAGGACAACGCCGGCCGCATCGGCTGGAGCGCCAACCTCCCCGACCAGCCCGCGAGGCCGGCGGGGCAGTCCGCCGGGCTGGTCTACTTTGTGGGGTGCGTGTCGGCGTTCTACCCCCAGGCCTACGCCATTCCGCAGAGCCTGGCGCAGATCTTCCAGGTGCTCGGCCTCGACCTGGCAACTCTTGCGAGTGACGAGTGGTGCTGTGGCTTCCCGCTCATCATCGCCGGCCTCGGCAGGGAGGCCACGGCCCTGGCAAAGCACAATGTGGCGGCAGTGCGGGCCCTTGGGGCGCACACCGTGGTGACGACCTGTCCCTCTTGCCTGCACACCTGGCGGCGCACCTACCCCACGATCATCGGCGAGCCCCTCGGCTTTAGGGTGCTGCACGCCTCCGAGTTGCTGGCCGAGCTGGCAGAGGCCGGGCAACTGCCGCTCGGTCCGTACCCTCACGTCGTCACCTACCACGACCCCTGCGACCTCGGGCGCACGAGCGGCATCTACGAGGCGCCGCGGCAGCTGCTGCGCGCGATCCCGGGGCTCGAGCTCCGCGAGATGAGGGATAGCCGGCAGCTTGCGCTCTGCTGCGGCGGCGGTGGCGATGTGGAGACCGGGGACCCCACCCTGACGGCAGCCGTTGCCCGCCGCCGACTCCTCCAGGCCCAGGAGACGGGCGCGGACGCGATCGTCAGCGCCTGCCAGCAGTGCAAGCGCACTCTCACGGCGGCGGTCCGGCGCGAGAAGGCGCGTCTGCGCGTCCTCGACGTCGTCGAGGTCGTGTGGCAGGCGATGCAGGCCGCAGGCTGAGCCTCTGCCGGGCAGGCAGCCCCGCCATCCCCTACTCCTGGCACGCCGGTTGCTGGCGTGAGGCGGGCCGTGCGCGGCCCGGTCAACCCACCGAGGTCGGGACGCGCTGGCAGTTGGCCCCGGGGTCGAGGGCACCGTTCACCGGCGATGCCGGAATGCCGCCCTCGGGAGGTTCAGCATGTACCAGACCACGCCGCCCTACGGCGGCCCGGCCATGCGCTACTATCAGGGACCCTACTCGCGGAGGTCGCGCTCCCCGCGCAGCGATCAGGAGATCCGCAACGAGATCGTAGCGCGCCTGCAGGCCGATCCCTGGGTCAACGAGCGGAACGTAGAGGTCGAGGTCAGCCAGGGGGTCGTCACCCTCAGGGGCGAGGTCGACATCATGGAGGAAAAGCGCTCGGCCGGCGACGACGCCTACGACACGCCCGGAGTGGTCGACGTCTACAATGAGCTGCGCGTCGCCAAGAAGGAGCCTCTGAGCCAGGCGCGGCGCGAGCCGCCGACCCGTCGGCGGCTTGGGCAGCCCGAGCGCCCGCCGACCCAGGGCGAGGAGGGCGGCCTGCCGCTGGGCATCCGGCCAGCAGGCAGCAGCTCGAGGAGGTGAGCCATGGCGATGCAGGGGGGATTGGGCGGATGGGGTTGCGGCCCGGGGTGGGGCTACGGCCCCCCGGCCGCGCGCTACTACTGCGTGGACTATACGCTGGCCAACGTCAACCCCTTCCGCAGCGACGAGGATATCCGCCGCGAGATCGAGCTCACCCTCGTGTTCGACACCTGGGTGAACTCGGATGAGGTCCGGGTTCAGGTCGAGGATGGCGTCGTCACACTCACCGGCGAGGTGGATTCGATCGTCGCCAAGCGCTCCGCGGGCGACGATGCGTGGGACACGGTCGGTGTGATCGACGTCGTCAACAACATCCGGGTGCGGCATGTGCAGCCGGTAGAGGAGCCCGAGCAGACGCAGCCGGCCTGATACGCCCCATTGACCCTGCAGAACGGCGCCGTGGGACGCGCCTGCCGACGGTGGGAGCGGAAGCAGTACGCGAGCGTTCGGGCCCAGCCCCGAAGGGACCCTTGCCCTTTTCGGCCCGAGGCCGCCAGGCCCCCCACCGCACGGCTCGACCATGGCCTTTCGCAGCGTGCCCCTCGACATCGCGCCGGGGCCACGGGGACGGCACCCAACGACCTGGTGTTGGGGAACCCCTGCCCCTATCCCCGTTCAGGGGCGGACAGGCAGCCAGAATCGAGGCTGAACGGCCTCGAAACGCCGGCCTGGAGGGCCCTGAGTGGGGCGCAAACAGCCTTTCAGGCCC
>DYEI01000315.1 GCA_020725765.1 Anaerolinea sp.
CACCCCTGCCCCTCCCCCAGGCAGGCGCCGGGCGCCTGCCTGGGGAGGGATGATGACAAAGAGAGCTCCCCTCCCCCTGGCGGACGCGAAGGTCCGCCAGGGGGAGGGGGAGGGGCGGAGGTGGCTTCCTCGGCGAGAGGCTACGCAGGCCATGGGCGCCTGCGCTCCCCGCCAGGCTGCCTGTGGGCAGGGAATTGGCTGCGGGGGGGGATCGGACCTGGGTCATTGCTCTTGCAGGGGCCACGGAACGGCGATTCAGGCGGCGTGTTCGCCCCTGAAAGGGATGGGCTGGGGGCGATTCGAAGGTCTGGCGCTGCGCCGGGCGACTACTTGCACGAGGGGCACATTCGGAGGGCTTGCTATGGGGAAACCACACACAGGGAGGGCCGACCGCAAGGTATGCGAACGGCAGGTCACGGCAGGGGTCTTCCTGCTCTGGCTGGGAGTCGTCGCTCTCTCAGTGCGCGCCGGGACCCTCGAGGGGGAGCCGTGGCTTGCGTCGGTCGCTCTCCGCACGGTCATTGCTGCAATGATCTGGGTCCTGAGCCTGTACGTCGTGCGCAAGCACGCCGCCGAGGCTCAAGCCCCGTTTCGGCTAGAGTTCCTCACTCCGGAAGAACTGGCCGAGCGGATTGCTGCGGATCTGCGGGAGATGGGGTTCGTCACGCGGGTCGTGGCGAGCGGCGGGGCCAACCTGGACTCCTCCACAGATGACGCTGGCGAGGAAGCCGGCGTGCAGGAAGCGCTCGCTACCGTCAGCGGAACCCCGTGCGCACGAGACAGCCGCTCCGGTTCCTCTCACCTCGCCTAGCGCGAACCGGTCCCAGCAACCGCGCCGCCGTCAGAGCAGCGCTCTCCTACATGGGCGGAATGCCCAGCCTCAGCGCCACTGGTACCGGCGACGTCGTGAGCTGGTACACGGCGAGCACAATCACCGCGACCACGATCAATGCTGCGAGAACGATCAGCCCCCCGATGATCTCCGGCATGGGAAGGCGGGCGAGGGCCGCCTTCGGGCTGAGCCCTCCACCGACCGGCCGTAGCTGCGGCCGGAATGTCGCATCGGATGGCTGCGGCTTTCTCGCGGCGCGCCGGGGCGGTGTCGCGGTCTGTGCCGCCTCTGGTGGAGTCGCTGCCTGCAACCGCGCGTAGGCCTCGTTGATCATTCGGAGCATCGTCTGGGCCTTGCGCTGCAGGCGGGGGTTTCCGGTGTAGCGGTCGGGGTGCCACACGGCGACCAGGTCGTGGTAGGCTTGCTTGATCTCCTCCTGCGAAGCGCCTGGCTGCAACATGAGCATCTCGTAGCATCGCCGGAGATCGTCCGTCGTCGTCGGCATGTCGTCATCTCCTGCGCCTGCATGGCGCCTCGTCATCGCGGGAACAGACGGGCTTCGGAAAGGCGGGGCAGGCTGTACCCCACTTCCTGGCAATCAGCAGTATACGCAAAGCGCTGGAGGTTAGCAACCGCCGGGGGAGGGGGCGAGGCCGAGCGAGCCCCGGTGGCGAGGCAGAGAACTGCGGCAGGCCGCACAGGGTGCGCCGAGGCGTCGGCGCCCGGTTGGGGGCCCCAACGCGCTGTGACGCGGCGTCGGGTGCCCCGCCTGCCACTTCGGCGAGGCCCGGCTCCGTAGCGGCGTTGCCCAGCCGCGCGCCCGCGGTCTTGGTGCACGCACTCCCCACGAGCATCCCCAGGCGGTCCTGACCCGGACCACCGATTGCCTGCTCAGTCAGTGTCGGCGCGCGCCAAAGACGGGGTGCCGGCGCGCGGCAAAGCCGACGAGGCGCGACAGCATGGCCCCGTAGGAGTACCCGGCAGCCTCGGCGGCGCAGGCGGTGCTGGTGTCGGCGCAGATGTCGGGGTTGGGATTGACGTCCAGCACATAGAAGACGCCATCGCGCATTCGTATGTCGAGGCGGCCATAGTCGCGGCAGCCGACGGCACGGTAGGCTGCCAGTGCGACACGCTCCAGAAGGTCATGCTCGGCCTCGTCGAGGGGCGCGGGCAACCGGAGCTGTATCTGATCGTAGTGCCGGGAGCCGGGCCGGAACTTGGAATCGTATGTGCACAGCCGGTCCCGCACGTCGCTGAAGGCGGTAAAGTCCATCTCAGCGGGGGGAAGCATGCGGGGGCAGCCGTCCCCCCACAGGGAGACGTGGAACTCGCGCCCGTCGATAAAGTCCTCAACCAGCGCCGGCTGTCCAAAGGCCTCGAGGACGTGGGCGACGCGGTCCTCGAGCTCACGCCGGTTGAGCACGACGGCCTCGGCCGTCACGCCGAGGCTGCAGTGCTCGCGCGCCGGCTTGACGATGGCCGGGAAGCAATCCCACCCATCCGCTGCGGGGGTGTGGAAGACCTGCCAGCGGGGGGTCGGGACGCCGCGGTCGGCCAGCAGTTGCTTGGCGCGGGGCTTGTCCCAGCTCAGTGCGAGCACCTCCGGGGTTGAGCCCGTGTAGGTGAAGTGGTGCTGCTCGAGAATCTCGGCCACGAGGGCATCGCTGCGTGGCAGACCCGCGAGCTCCTCGCACCAGTTCAGCACGACATAGTCATGGGGATGGTAGCTGCGCAGTCGGTCCGCCAGGTTGGCGTCCTGCACAGCGACCGAGGTGATGGGGTGCCCCTGCGAGCGCAGAGCGGCTTCGAGTCGGTTGACCTCCTGCAGCACCTCATCGATATCGGAGGGGGCCCAGGTCGGATCGAGGTTATGGAGCAGCAGGACGGGCAGACCGGTGGGAGTGTCTTCAGCGGACACGATGCCCCCGCCTCCTTCACGCCAAGGCGGCCGGGCCCTCGCCGGCCCAGATGAGGGCTGCGTTGTGCCTCCGTGCACAACTACCCGAAGAGAAAAGTACCGCATATCGGTGGATTCGTCAAATGGGGGGAGAGATGGGGTGCATCCAAGATGCGTCGCTGCCCGGGCTGCAGCCGGGTGTTTTGCTGGGCCACAGTCCGGCCCTACCCCG
>DYEI01000316.1 GCA_020725765.1 Anaerolinea sp.
AACACCCTGTAATGTCTTCCCCCTCCCCGGAACGGACGCCGCGGCGTCCGTTCCGGGGAGGGGGCGAGGGGGAGGGGCATCTCGGACGCGGGATGGCTGGAGGTCATGTCGGCTAGTTCTGGACGGTACCGCGAGTTGCGCTGCGAAAGGCCAAAGTCGAGCCCGCCTTCCGCGTCTCCCCTCCCCAGGCGTACGCCGCGGCGTCCGCCTGGGGAGGGGGCGGGGGAGGGGGGTCATGACGGCTGGCAGAGTGCAAATGCCCAAAACTAGACTACGCCCGGGGCAGGGCCCTACCCCCGCCCCGCAGCGGAGATATCAGAAGAAGGCCCAGGAAGGGAGGGAACATGGCTGTGTTCAACCCGGCACCGGTGCGGCTCTCGGTGCCGGCTGCCGATGTGGTGATGGACCTCCACGGCGATCCGGCGCACCACGACCTGGCGCTCTTCATCCACGGGAGCGACTGGATGGTCATGGAGGACCTGCTGCGGGCCTTTCGGGCCGCGTATCCCGAGTTTGCGGAAGTCTACTATGAGACGCTGCCGGCGGGCATCCTCGTCCGCCAGATGCGCGAAGGGGCGCTGCAGGTTGGGGACCTGGTCATCCGCGTCCCGCCGGATGTGATCGCTGCCGGCAGCACTATCCTCGCAGAGTTGGCCGAGGAAGAGTGGCTCACCGAGTACCAGGAGTATGCCAGCACCACTCTGACCATTCTCGTATCGGAGGGGAATCCGCTGGGCATCATCGGCTGGGGCGACCTGCTGCGGCCCGAGGTCCGTGTGGCGCTGCCGAACCCGGAGCGGGAGGAAATCGGGCGCCTGGTGCGGGAGGTGATCGTCCAGGCGCTGGGGGAAGAGGGCTGGATGGAGCTCTGCGAGCGCCGACGCCTCTACGGTGCCAACCGCCTGACGGAGATACATCACCGGCAGACGCCGCAGTGGGTCCTGGAGGGGGAGGTCGACGCGGGCCCGGTGTGGGTCACAGAGGCGCTGCATCAGGCGCGGGAGGGGGCGCCGCTGGAGGCGGTCGAGCTGCCGGAAGGTGAGAGTCGGCGGGGCCGCTTTGCCCTGGGCATCGTCGAGCGGACCTGCCGACACCCCGAAGCGGCCCGGGCTTTTGTCGAGTTCGTCCGCGGGCCGGGCGGCCGGGCCGTGTACGAGCAGCACGGCTATGAGGCCCCCGGGGCGCACGAGCCGGCCTACGAGAGCGCGCCGGCCGGCCCGCTGGAGGTGTGAGGGGGAGAGGCCTCGTCCGATCGGCCCGACGCCCGGGCGGGCTGTGTCGTGCTTGAATGTGGCCGGGCCTCCGGGCGCATCGGGGCCAGAGAGCCTTCCTGCGGGAGGCGCGGCAACACGACCATCAGTTGCGGGGCGGCAGGCGGAAGCGTTCCGGCTTGAACTCAGTACGGCCGCCGGGCATTCTGGCGAGCTGCTCGATGACCCGCTCCCGACACTCGCAGGCGAGCTCGAGGCAGGGGACAAGCTCATCCTCCTCGAGGTCTTCCGGCGTGCGGTGGGGATGGAGGAGCTTTAGGAGGCCCGCGGTCGTCTTCCGAACGGAGTCCTGGTTGCGGCCGGTCAAGGCGCCAAAGTCGCGCCGGGCGTTGACGTGCGTCTGAAAGTTCAGGCGGCGCAGCCGGGTGAATATCTCTGCGAGATAGTCCGTGATAAAGCCATAGCCTGCAGCATAGTTGGCCGGCTGAATCTTGGGCAACTCCCAGCCGGGGAGATAGGCATGGATGCGGTCGAGGAAGGCGGTGTCCTGAAGCTCCTCCGGCAGAACCTCGAAGAGGTGGTGGTAGCGGGAGGCTGGCTTGCGCTGCTCGACGTCGGTGTCGATGTTGCCGCCGAGCACGATACTGGCCTGTGAGGAGAACTCCTGTGGCCCCCGGCTGAACCGACCGGTCTGCATGTAGTCTTTGAGTATGCTGATGGTGGCCTCGGGGTCGGTGAAGCGGGTGCTGGCAATCTCGTCGAAAAAGACAACATCGCGGTAGCCGAGGATGCCTATTTTGCGCGAGGCCTGATTGTAGAAGAGGGCTGCAGGCGTGGCCGTTCCGCCACTGATCACGAAAGCGCGACTCGAGGTGTTGCGAAACGTATAGGTTTTGCCGGTCTCGCGAGGGCCGAGCTCGATCAGGTTGTAGTTCGCTTCGACGAACGGCACGAGCCGCAAGAGCATCAGCATCTTCTCGCGCGGGTTGTAGCGCCCGGGGTTGAAGCCGATGCTCGTGATCAGCAGGTCCGTCCACTCCTCGGTTGTGAACTGCTGGCGCTTCTCGATATAGTCTTCGAGGTCGACGCGCGTGATCTGGAAGGGCTCGAACTCGCGGACGAAGAAGGGGTAGATTCTGCCCCTGAGCTGGTATCCCGGGTCGTATTCCACCGTTATGGTGCCCCATGCGCCGCCTGTGAGGAGCACGTCTCCAAAATCGGTCAGGACCTTGCGGCTCACGCGCACAAAGCTATCGCCGAGGGCCGGCATCTCAGCCCAATAGTGGTCGCGTGCGGCGTCGAGCCGTACCTGAAGGGACCCGAGGAGCACATACTCGCCCCTTTCCTTGATGCGGCTCTTGATCAACTCTCGAGCGTCGGTTTCCACATAGTGCTCGCTGAGGAGTTGGTCGATGCGGTGCTGGCCCGGTACGGGGTTGGCCGGGTCGACATACCTGGCTACAAGGTACTCCATCACATAGCGCGGGAACTCTTTGTAGGCCTCGTTCCAGCGGGTGAGTGGCTTCAGAACCACACGGTCACCCATCAAGTGCAAGACCTTCTGGTCCAGTCTCGTGAGATCCCTTGTGCTCAGCGGGATCACGCTCATTTTGCCGCGCTCCTCGCATGCTCACTGGTCGAGGCGGTCGAGGCCACCGAAACTGATCTCGATTTTGCCTTTCTGGGGCAACACGGTTACGGGCACTACACGGGAGAGCGTTCCGATGGGCCTATCCTCCGTCCGCCCGTAGGCAAGCTCGATGTGTAATGCCCGCGTGCTGCCACCGCGGGTGCGGTACACCGGCACAAGCGAGATGGGCACCGCCATGCGCTCTCCGGGCTGCAGACGCGCTCGTGCCTTGCGATCTCGCGCATCGGTGTCGGCGCGGTAGCTCAGCACGAAAGATGCGGGACGGTTCCCGGTGTTTGTCAGGGTTACGTTGAAGGTCGTCTCCTCTCCCTCGGTAGCTGTCAGGCTGGCAGGCAATCCCTCCATGGAGATCTCGAGACGCTCTGCCGTGACCCGGCGCAGGACCGCACCCGGGACCACCAGCTCGGCAAAGGAGAGGCCCCCGTGGGCATAGCGAGGCATCTCCCCAGGGCTGTCAGCCCGCTGAAACCACCGTCTGCCAATGGCGACGGTGTACCGTCCCTCCGGGACTCCAGAGTAGGAGAAGCTCAGTGCGTCGGTGAGTCCCGCAGGCCGGTCGACGCCAGCGATATAGCGGTAGGCAACCGGATGTTTTCCGCCGTCAATGTATCTCCGCCAGCGGTTGTCGTCGCGCACCGGGCAGGCGGCATCGCGGTCAAGCTCTGTGAAGCCGTGGTCGCTGGCGACGATCACGGTGTCAGGCGGCGCAACGAGGCTGTTCAGCAGATCGAGGATGGGACTGAGGAGGTCGGCCACGACGCGGTTGACGGCATCGAGACCGCCTCTCAGGTGGTGCAGGTTGTTGTCGCTAACGTTGAAAATGAGGACGTTGTAAGGGAATCGCTGGCCGGGCTCGAGGTCCCGGAATGCCTGGTCTTCATCCATCCTCGAGTAGAAGCGCAACCGGGTCCGCAACTCTTCTTCGGGCACGCCGAGTAGCCGCCCCGCCAACCAGTACTGATTGGTCGAGAAAGCGCCCCGGTAAGCCTTCCAGTGGGGAGGGGTCTGGCCGGCAAGCAGCCCTGTGCGGGCTATCTGAGTTACCGACGGAAGCAGGCTCAGGTACGCTCCTTCCTGCAGTAGCTCGAATGTCTCGAGGAGGCGCGGCCTCACAACCTGCACCCACGTGTCCCAGCGCATGCCGTCCAGTACGACGATCCACAGACAGCTCTCGGCCGTCGCCTTCAGGCGCGTGCTCCGCGTGGCGTCACGCACCAGATGGGTAAGCAGGCGTTGGCACGAGAGGTAGCCGGTGAAATCGCGCTCTATGAGCCCCGCCAGCGCATGGTCGGCCTGATCCAGGTACTCGCGGACCTGTCGGCCGAGGTGGTCAAGGTACTGCTGCAGAGGCGCGCGATAGGTGTCATCCGGCAGACTCCGGAAGGCAGCAAGGGCCCGCGCATAGGCCAACTCGATGGTAGCGGCGCCGCTCCCCGTGTACCAGTCGAGGGCCTCCGGCAATCCGGGGAAGGTCGGAACGCCTGGTGTGACGGTGCGTGCGATGACGGCGCCCTGGTCCAGGATGCGCACAATCGCTTCGGCCTGCTTCGTGAACGGCGTCCGGGGCAGCGGGCCGATGCCCGGCGAGCGAGTCTCGCCCCAGCGGATCATCGCCCTCTGGAGATCCGTAGGGTCGCTGGCTGTGGAGACGAGGCGCCCCGCGAGCTCTGCAATCACGGCGGGGGCCTCGGCAACCGAGATGGCAGAGAGGAGGTGATCGGCATCGCCGATGCTGAGCAGGTCCAGAGCCCTAGCGATGTCGGCTCGCGTGAGTTCGCTTTCGGCCTGCTGGATCACGCGGTTGCGCCACTCGACATCCCGCTCCCAGTGGCCCAGGGCGACGGCGATATGGGCCTCGAGCGGCTGTGGGTCAAAGGACAGCAAAGCAAGGCTGGACAGCTGATTGCTGACCCCGGGCAGATGCGCGCTGCTGAGGAGGCGGTAGAGGTAGAGATAGGAGGCGAGGGCTTGTGTGGATAACCCAAGCCAGGGTGCGATCTCGCCGACGTCGACGCGGGGCGCGAGCCTCGCCTGCTGCTGCAGCAGAAGCAGACCCTCAGCCGTCCATGGCGCCGACCAGGCGAGCCGGAGGTATTGCTCGAGCACGCCGCGGGCGCTGTCCTGCCGGAACAGAAACTCGCCTGCATCGAGCTGCGGGTGAAGGCAATGCAGGGCGAGGGCCCGGATGGTGGTGGCATCCAGCGGCGCATGCGGCGCGAGCAGCCTGCGCAGCGCGCTGTGCCCGCCGACAAGCTCGCGGAGATGGGACGCGAAGATGGCCCCGTGATCCTCCAACGCCTCATGGGGCCAGACCTCGCCGGGAATAAGGGCTGCCAATGCTCCCTCGAGGGTGAGGTCGAGGATTGCGTCGGCGCGAGCGAGGATATCGGCCAGGCTGCTGAGGCGCAACCTGCCCTCGCCCTGTTGCGACCGCCTGAGCGGCAGGGTGATCCAGACCACAGTGCGTGTCCCGGGCACGAAGGCGGCGCGGAAGGCCAGGTCGTCGCCCTTGTAGTGGAGGACCGGCCAGCTTTGGCCGCGAATCTGCAGGGACGGCTCGAGCGCCAGGCGGCCGGGCGGGTCGAGGATGCACACCAGCCTCGCCTCCGGCGGAATAGCTGCCAGCCTGCTCTCGAGATAGCCGCGCAGGGTCGAAGGGGCCTTGGGCGCAGTCATTCGTTCACCTTCATGGCACTCAATCTGGCCAGACGGGCTGTGCGCCTGTACAGCCACGGGTCCGCCGCAGACCGGTCAATGACCGCGAACAGGTCGTGGACCTCCTGGTACAGCTCCAGGAGGTAGCAGAGCCACACCAGATCGCACAGCCGCTCGTCGGACGGCCGTGGCGCCCGGCCCAGCAGGAAGTCCCGCACGGCGCGGACCTCGCCCTCGATGATCTCGAGCCATCGGGCCTCCTCTTCGTTGCGGGCCTGGCTCAGTCGGGCGCCGCGCCTGCGCTTGCTCCCGGAGGTGCCCCGGCGCATGGGCCCCGCGCTCGTTGGGGATCCTGGTTCCAGCGAGGTCGCGGGTGCGTTCTCGCGCAACCACTCCAGTGCCTTCTCGCTGATCCACATTTCGCCGGATGCTGACTCCTCGATCAGGCCGGCTGTAGTCAAGTCCCGCAGCCACTCGTGTCCCTTCTGAGTGAGCCGCAAGTCTCCAGATTCTGGCCACTCTACCAACTCGGCGAGCATGAGATCCACCAACCATTCGAGGCCCTTCTCACTGATGCGCCATACTCCTCGCGCTGGCGATTCCATGAGCCCGGCCCATGCGAGCTGGCTGCTCATCGCCAGTCGGCGCGTGCGCTCGTAGAGCCAGGGATGGACGCTATCGCGATCCACGAGACGGAAGAGGGAGGACGCCTCCCGGTACAACTCGAGGGTGTAGCAGAACTGCACCATGTCGCAAACCCTCTCGTGGCTGGGAGGCGGCACCCTGCCGGCGAGCAACTCTCGGATGGTGCGAACCTCGCGGCGCACCACCTCGAGCCACGCCGCCTCCTCCCCGGCAGCGCCAGAACTGCGCCTGGCTACGCGCCCGCCGCCCTTCACGCGGACGCACTCGAACCCCAGGCGTTCGAGGACGTGCCGCGCCTGGTAGGTATTGATGTTGTCGAGCCCCGTGACCTCCTGGAACAGCCACTTGAGCCCGAGGCGCTGGCCGTCGACGACGACCGCCCATGCATGGTAACTGGTAGCCTCGGCTGGCAGCCCGCTTGCAAGGGCTTCGCGGGCGACGGCGGTGACCTGCTCCGGGCTGAGCACCAGGCGGTGCCCCTGCACTGTGAACGAGAGGGCGCCCCCCGGTCCCGGCACCCGCCTCGGGCGCCCCCGCCCGCCTGCTTCACCGGACGGGGAGAGGTGCGTCGCGCTCGGATGGTCCTCGAGCCACTGCAGCCCAGCCGGGGTGATACGCCAGACCCCCCACCGCGGCGCATCCATGAGGCCAGCCCGTAGGAGTTCGGAGCGCAGCGACATCAGCCAGTACTCCCACAGGTGGCTTCCGCCTCCTGGCCCCAGTTCCTGGTGCTCTGGCGGGATCAAGTGGCCGTACTGGGCCTGGAACCTTGCCATTATGGTGCGTTTTCTGGCGCCGTACCGTGACAGGCCCGCAAGAAGCTCCAACAGGGGCACTGCATAGTCGCGACGCTGTCGGAACGGGGCGTATGCACGCATATCCCAGGCTACCCCCACCTGCGGTGCCGCCAGAGGCTAAGGACCCGAGCTGTTCACTTCACCCGCCCTGACCAGGCATACCGCAAACACCCGCCGCAGTCTGCGGTACCACTCACCCTCGATGGCCCGCGGATCAATCAGCAGGAACAGCTGCACGGCCTCAACATAGGCCTCATGCCAGTAGCAGAACTGAACCCAGGCGGCCAGTTCGCGCGGGCTCGGGCGATCACACGTCTCGCCCGCGAGGAACCGTCGCACGACCTTCAGGTGCGCCTCGTCCCTGGCACTATGACGGGTCGGCATGGGCAACCGCTCAGCGTGGCCGCGGTGAGATCCGGGGCTGTGCCGCGGCTGGGCCAGGCATGCAGGATCTGGATGCGCTCCATCGCCACATCGCCTCTCTGCCTAGCGGAGGCTCAGCCGGATCGACCTCTTCTGCGGGTGAGCCTTGCGAGCCCTTGCAAAGGCCTCACGCAGGGCCTCCTCGAAACGCCTGACGATGGCAGGTATCTGGCTCTCCTCGATCGTCGGATACTCTCGCACAAGCCGGGAGAGTATATCTACCTCTTCAGTGGCTACCCCATCAGCGGCCAACAGGCGACGGATCGTGTGCACAAGTTCGTCGTCGAGGATCTCGACGAGGGACGTGATATCGGCCGCCCGCGCGGCGGCAAGGAACTGCGACACGGCGTCGTGGCCGCTGCGGGCAAGCACCCGCCTGACCGCCTCACTGCTGAGACGACGCGACTGCTCGGCGAGCGCCGCCTTGAGCTGGTCGAGGAAGGCCTCGACCTCTTTGTCCGGTATCTCGTCTGCGAGAGTGCGCTTGCACTTGTCGCAGGCGGGTGATGAATCGAGACTGAGCAGCCTAAAGTCTTGCACCTGGCAGGGCCGAACCCGGGGCGCAAGGCGCTCGTATTGCTCGCTGAGCCCTTCTCCGCGCGCGGGCCCGAGTTCATTCACACTGTTGAGAAGGGCGAGGGCACGCAGCTGACGCCGCGCGTCTTCCATCCTGCTCGCGAGCCGGGCCAGCGCCTCGTTGGCGTCGCGGTGGTACTTCTGGTACTCGTTGCGGTAGCGTACCCTGAACTGCTCAAAGCTGGCGCGCAGGCTCGTCCAGCGTGCAGGCTGTGCGGCGAGGCTTTCCAGGGAGAGTTGTCGCCTCAGGCTGTCGCGGTCGGCAAGCAGCTCGCGATGCTCCGGTGGCAGAGTGCACGCATCCAGGTAGGCTTTGACCTCATTGATCTGCGCCGTCACCGAGGCAAGCTGCCTCAGCCGCTCATAGCTTGCCAGCGCGTCGTGGAGGTCATCGGGGGCCGCGAACTCGAGGCATGCACGGTTGTAGAAACCTGCATAGTCGTCCCCGGCGCCGGCGACGAGCGAGCGCAGATGCGCCCAGGCCCGTTGGTCCGCCTCCGGCAGGTCGCCGCCCAGGCTGCGCTCGAGGGTCTTTAGCGTCTCCTTGGTCTGGTCCATCTCCTTGGCCAGGGACGATAGCCTGTCGCGAAGGCGCGCAGCCTGATCGTCGATGTCCGCCTGATCGGTGCTGGCGTGCAAGTCCGGCACGAGCTCGCGCGCGTAGCCGAGCACATCGTTCCAGGTCGGGCCCTCGGAGAGCACGATGGTGTCAAGGCCGCGCTCGATGCTGCCCCTCCAGTCGACATCGGTGGCATTCTGGGCGGTGATGCGGTCGGGCAGGAACGGACGGCCGCCGCGCCCCCTGATGTTGTGATCTGGCCTGAGCACAATCTCGGCGCGCGGATCGCCGCGGCGGACAAAGGCCAGCAGGTAGATCCGGATCAGCAGATAGGGCAGCCCATAGGGGGGACCGGAGAGGCGCTCAAACACCTTCGAGACCGGCAGCTCACGGCCGCCATGCTTCTCGATCATCTCAGCGATGATCTCCAGCGGCCTGCACCCGGGCTGAGGGGCAAAGCGCTGCGGCTGCTCGGGGTGCGACAGGCCAAGTGGCACGCCATAGTTGCGCGTGGCCGCAAGCTGGGTCGTGCCAGGCGACGTGCCGAAGTAGCCCTCCAACAGCTTGGCGGCCTCCGTTGTCGTAAAGGTACCACGGAAGGAGCCTGCATCGACTATCGGATCGTCATAGGCCGCGGCCAGCAGCTTCTCGAGGATAACAGTGAAGCGCTGCTGGTTGCTGGGCAGGCTGAACACTTCCCGGGGGCTGATGGCCACCTCGTTCCGTGTGATGATTGTCCCCTTGCGGTAGGCGTCCAGGTGCGTCTGAACGAGAGCGGTCAGGTAGGACTGGCGTTGCCGATCCAGCCACTCCCTCACGGCCTCCGCCTCCCTGTCCGTGCGGCCCCGATAGTCCTGGCTCATGTCCTGCCAGGCAAGCCAGGTGGCTGCAGCGCGGAAGGCCTCCTCGTCCAGTGCACCGGGGCAGACTATGGCGATCCGCGGATCCTGCAGGTCGGACGGCTTGAACGACAGCGGCGCATCCGGCGGGAGGATTATCAGCCGGAAGTGCACGTCTTCCTTCGGGAGGGGCAGTTGCCAGTCCAGCTGCCATCTCGTGGCGACGACGATGTGGCCGGCGTACTCCAAGTTCCGGATGGCAAACTGGCGCCTTTCCGGCTGGTCCGGCCTAAAGTCGGCGAACAGGCCGGGAAGGCCACCTGTCTCCTGTGCCATCAGAAACAGGCTGTCTCTCCACTGCGCGAGGACGCGATACCGGTCCGCGTAGGCACGCTTCAAGTATTCGTTGAAGATGGTAAGGATGGCGAGGCCATCGCTTCCTTTCGGGACAAATCTCGCGGCCTTGCCGTCAAACTCGATCTGTGGCAGCGCCTTCATCTGCTGTAGCACGAGGCGGACGCTGTCCTCCGCCTTCAGGACATCGTCGGTCGTCAGCGTGCACTCGGCCAGATCGCTGATCGACATCGGGCGCGGCGTCTCGACGTAGGCGAGGTGCCAGAGAAACAGGGTGGCCAGCACATCCCTGGCCAGGGGCAGGTCTTCCGGGTCCAGCTCTGCCAAAGTGGGCAGTGCATCCGAGACGGAGCGGTATGCCGCAAAGGCTTCCTTGTATGCGGGTGCGGTGAGGCAGTCATGGACCAGGTGACTGCTGCGCAAGAGATCGCACACGCGTATGAGCCTGTTGCCCGCCAGCAGCTCGGGATGGTTGACGACCTCATGGAAGATGAGGATGCCAGAGCGCGCGGTCGGCAGATCGCGTGCCGTGATGCGGCGCACGACCTCGAAGCACCGAGGCTGGAACGGAAAGACGTCCGCAAACTCACTCTCTGTGAGCGCGTGCGCAAACGCAAACATGCTCTGACAGTACATAAAATGGTCGTTTATCTCGGGCAGCCGTTCGCGCCGCAGTCCCCGCACGCGCCGGGAGATGATGATGTCATAGTCGCGCGCGTTGCGCTCGGCGAGGAGCGGCAGATTGATGAAACGGTCCCCCTCCTGTCCGCCCACGAGCTTGGCCGGCATCGAGCTCTGAGACGCCACCACGGTGTGCAACTGAAGCCCATGCTCCCTTGGGAGGAGGTAGCCAAGGGTCTCGAGGAACTCGGCGTCCTGGCTGAGTCCCTGACCGTGTGTGCGGCTTCGCTCCCACCCTTCGTACTCGTCGATCACAAACAGGATGCCATTGTAGCGACCGTTGGCGGCGGCGGTGACTTGCCGGTAGATGTGAAGCAGGCGCGACCTGAGGCCGGCGGCTACTGTAGGGGTGATGGCGTGCCGGTCGCAGTAGGCCATGACGAGCCGGGCAGCAGCCTCGTTGCCCTCAGTTGCCCGGTAGGTGGCGAGAGAGCTTCCCGTCTCCCGAGCGATGAACGACTCGATATCTGCTCTGAGAGCATCGGAGGGGGAAGTCTCGAGCCAGTGCAGGATGTCGTCTGCAGGGGTCAGCAACACCGAGCCGAGACCAGCGCGGGCAAGGGCGGGCCGCAGACCACGCTCGACGACTACATCGAGGAGGGAGCGCTCCATCAGGCCATCCGGGCTGCTCTCGCCGCGCAGCGACAGAACGACAGGAAGCAAGCGCAGGTTCTCAAGGCGCCTTCTGTACTGGCGGACCTCGTCATCCCCGATGCGGCTCCACAGCTCCTCGGAAGTGTCGCTCAGGAGTGCAGCGAGGACGGCGAGGAAATGGGTCTTACCGGCCCCGTACTCGGCTTGCACCCAGAAGCCTTGCCCGACGCCCCTCGCGACCGTGTCCAGAATCCTCACCATGTAGTGACGTATGGTCTCGGTAAAGACATAACTCTCAACCATCTCTGCCGAATCCTGCAGCGACGGCTCCAGCGACAGAGTGGTTGCCGGTCGAGGCTTGGGGAGCAAGAGCTCACCGATAGGCAGGCGTTTCATGGCACTTCCCCCTCATCTCGGCGCATCCTCGGGTGGCTCAACGGTCGCCTGCTCAATGACAGCGCCGTTCTCGATCCAGCTCTTCAGAAAGCCAAAGGTTGCATCGGTCCGAAAGTCGACATATGCAGGGAGCGGCTGCGCGGGTTCGCGATAAGCAGGCGCCAAGAGGATCAGCATCCGGCTATCTGAAGCGGCCCGGAACAGAGCCCCCATTGAGACTCTGTAGCGCATGAGCAGGTCGCAGCCCGTCACGAGCACGAACAACTGCCCCGAGGCAGCCGATCCGGCCGCCTGCAAGGCCTGCTCGAGGGCCTCGGAGAGGACCTGTCGTGCGGCATGCTCATCCTCCGGCTTCCTCGGCAGGGTCCTGGCCAGCCCGTGCAGATCGAGGCAGCAAGTAGAGGCGGGAGGCAGCATGGCCCGCAGCGAGTCCAGGTCGCCGCGCCACAGGTACACGTGGCGCGGCCCGCCAACCGGCATCGCGGGGCCGGCGGCGAATCGGCTCACGAGGTCCCTGAACTCGTCGGGGGTCACAGGGCCACCCTCCTGCTCAAGTACTCTTCGAATGAGTAACGTGTGGTCACTTGCTCCAGCTCGTCCACGGTGGCGTATCGAGCGACGATGCCGGCCGCATCGGCATCCCGCAGGACGGAGCGGACCTCCTCAGGGCTCCGCATGCCCAGGTACTGCCAGAAGGGCGCCGAGAGAATATCCGAGACCCGGACGATCCGTGGCGTGGGCGCGAGCCGGGCGTGAAGCAGGATCAGGAAAGCATCCGCCGGCCGCGGGATGGCGGGAACGACCAGCTCCTTGCGCCGGCCGGTCAGGAAGCCCAGGTATCGGGCCCTGGCCAGGAGGCGCCTGTACGAGTCCCGGCAGAACCTGGCGTAGGTTGCGCCGATATAGTCGCGCGCCCTGGCCCGATCGAAGGTGCTGCCTGGCGGAAGGACCAGCAGTTGCTCCACGACGAAGCGGGCCGTGACCGGCTCCGCTTCCAGGGTCATGACGCGCATGACGTCGGTGAGGAGGTCGTCGCGCCCGTAGGCTCGCCACACACGGGTGGCCAGGCTGTCCAGAGAGCGGTCGGGGAAGTAGTTACGGATGATGATGCTGGCCACGCGCACTCGCGTCAGCGGGGAGTTGAGCGGGAGGCTATCCGCCAGGCTGGCGTAGAACGCTTCAAAGGTGCCATAGTCGGCGGACCGCTTGACGGCAGCGACCATGGCCGGCCACGGGAAGATCTGCAGCGCTGAGGGAGAGTTGGAGTCTGTCATGGGCCCTTCTCAACTGCTGCTGGAACGGCGGGCGGAAGCCGGTCAGGCGTGGCCAGCGTGTGCTACTGCCGCGACACGGGCCTGTTCTCTGCGCCTGCTGCCTGCTTGCCGGTGAGAAGCCAGGCGGCTATCGTTGCCGGCCACGCCGCATGGCCCGCCCTCGCTGGCGTAAGATGAGACGTTTACAGCAGGCCCGTGGCATACTTAACTTGTGCCGCTACTATAGCATGGTCTGCCTCGAGGGTCAACCATTTCGGTAGGGCAGGGTGTGGTTCACCCGGGGGCGGGCTCATCTGCGCTGCTGGCAAGGCCCTACCCCCAAGTCGGCGTGTGGATCGGATGCATGGGCATGACGGTTTTTCGGAGACACGGCGTAGACATGTGCGGGGAGCCCGCCGAGTTCGTCCGCGCGCAGCCCTGGCACCGGGCACCCGCCCCGCTTGTGCACGGCCCGCGACTTGTGTCGCCGCCGGCCCCTGACGCTCCCGCGAGGAACTGGCCCTCACGCCCTCTGCACGGATTCGCCTCCTCCTCCATCCCGTGCTATACTGATTCTACAACCGCATAGCTCTTTCCTCGGGAGCCCGGACAAACCGGGCTGAGAGCTCCCCTTGCGGATGCTGTGGGGACTACCGACGAACCTGATCCGGGTCATGCCGGCGTAGGGAGGGAAAGACGTACCTTGAGAGCCACCCCTGCGCGGGGTGGCTTTTTGGTTAGTGGCGGCTCTCCGGGGTTGCGGGGTGCCGTCGCAAGGGGCCGCCGTGAGCGGGGTATGCTCCCACCCCCGGCCCCTCCCTCAGGCGGGCGCCGCGGCGCCCGCCTGAGGGAGGGGAGGTATCCAAAAAGGGTGTCTGGCAGCAGGGCGCGCTACGCGCGCCCTGCTGCCAGACACCCGACAGAATGACCCCTCCCCCGGGTGGGCATGCCCACCCGGGGGAGGGGCGCGGGGAGGGGGTTGCAGGCTGCAGGCGGTCAGAGCCGGATGAATGCGAGCGCGTGCACCTGACTGGAGCCGATCGGCACAGGGGTACAGGCTAGCTGAGGAGGACCCAATGGTAACCATCGACGCACAATCGATCTGGGGGGATGTGGTGCGCATCCGCGAGGAGGCGCCGCTGGTGCACAACATCACCAACTATGTGGTGATGAACTCGACGGCGAACGCGCTGCTCTCGCTCGGCGCCTCACCGGTGATGGCGCACGCCGAGGAGGAGGTCGAGGAGATGGTGCGCATCGCCCGGGCGCTGGTGATCAACATCGGCACGCTGAGCCCGGCCTGGGTGCGGGCGATGCACCGGGCGGTGCGCGAGGCGAGGCGGCTGGGCGTGCCCATCGTCCTCGACCCGGTCGGGGCCGGCGCGACCAAGTACCGCACGGACACGGCCCAGGCGCTGATCGCGGCCGCGACGCCGACGATTATCCGCGGCAATGCCTCCGAGATCAACGCCCTGGTCGCGGCCGAAGCGCGCACCAAGGGGGTCGATAGCACCACCTCGTCGGAAGCGGCCGTCGAGGCCGGGATGGCGCTGAGCCGGGCCCACGGCTGCGTGGTTTCGATCAGCGGGGCAACCGACTATGTGGTCGAGGGGGACCGGGTGGTGCGGGTGCGCAATGGCCATCCCATGATGCCGCGTGTGACCGGCCTGGGCTGCACGGCGACGGCGCTCTGCGGCGCCTTTGCGGCCGTGAACCCTTCGGCTCTGGCTGCGGCGACCGGGGCCATGGCGGTGATGGGCATCGCCGGCGAGCTGGCGGTCGAGCGTTCCGCCGGCCCGGGGAGCCTGCAGATGCACTTCCTCGACGCGCTCTACAACCTGACGCGTGACGACATCGCTCGCCGGCTGCGCCTGGAGGTGTGACGATGCAAGCGCTGTACCTGGTGACCGATCGGGCGCTCTCCCTCGGACGGCCGCTGGAGGAGGTGGTGCTGGCGGCGGTGCGGGGCGGAGTCGGCATCGTGCAGCTGCGGGAGAAGGACGCTCCGACGCGCTTGTTCGTGGAAGAGGCGCAGCGCATCAAGCGGCTGCTTGCGCCCTACGGCGTGCCGCTGATCATCAACGACCGGGTCGATGTGGCCCTCGCCGTCGAGGCGGATGGGGTGCACATCGGGCAGCAGGATATGCCGTACCCCCTGGCCCGCAAGCTCCTTGGCAAACGGGCCATCATCGGGCTCTCGGTCGAGACGGTCGACCAGGTGCTCGAAGCCGAGGCCTATGACGTGGACTATCTGGGCGTGAGCCCCATCTTCCCGACGCCGACCAAGACGGATACCGTCGGCGCCTGGGGGCTGGCGGGGCTGGCGACGGTGCGGAGGCTCTCTCGTCACCGGCTGGTGGCCATCGGCGGCCTCAATGCAGCGAACGCCGAGAGCGTGATCCGCGCGGGCGCGGATTGCATCGCGGTGGTCTCGGCGATCTGCTCTGCGCCCGATGTGGAGCAGGCGGCGGCGACGCTGCGGCGCACCATCGATGCAGCGCTGGACGCGCGGCGAAAGGAGAACCCATGAGCAGGACCTATCGCAGGGCACTGACCATCGCCGGCTCCGACAGCGGCGGCGGGGCGGGCATTCAGGCGGATCTCAAGACCTTCTCGGCTCTTGGCTGTTACGGAATGTCGGTGGTGACGGCGCTCACGGCGCAGAACACGGTCGCCGTCACCGGCATCCATCCCATCCCGCCCGAGTTCATTGCGCAGCAGATCGATGCCGTGATGGAGGATATCGGCGTCGATGCGGTCAAGATCGGCATGCTGCACTCATCGGAGGTCATCGCCACCGTGGCGGAGCGGCTGGCGCGTTATCGGGTGGATCGGATCGTGGTCGACCCGGTGATGGTCGCGAAAAGCGGCGCCAAGCTGCTTCAGGATGAGGCGGTCGCCGCGCTGCGAGCCGAGCTCCTGCCTCTCGCGACCGTCATCACGCCCAACCTCCCCGAGGCAGCGGTGCTCCTCGGGAGGTCGATCTCGGGACTGGTGGAGATGCAGGAAGCCTGCCGGGCGCTGGCCGACCTCGGGCCGCAGGCGGTGCTCCTGAAGGGAGGGCATCTCGGTGGGAAGGAGAGCCCGGACGTGCTCTACATCCGCGCCGAGCAGTCCTTCCGGGTGCTGACGGCGCCGCGGATCGAGACGGCGAACACCCACGGCACCGGCTGCACGCTCTCGTCGGCGATTGCCGCCTACCTGGCGCGGGGGTACGGCCTGCGGCGAGCGGTCGAGGGCGCCAAGGCCTACATGACGGCGGCGCTGCGCGCCGGGGCTGCCTATCGCCTTGGGCAGGGTCACGGGCCGGTCCATCACTTTCACCGATACTGGGGGTAGAGAGCGATGCGCTATGTCGATAGCCTCTGGCAGGAGATCGCGCCCATCTATGTAGCGATCATCGCGCACCCCTTCAACCGCGAGCTGGCGGAAGGGGTCCTCGCCCGGGAGAGGTTCGAGTTCTACATCCAGCAGGATGCCCTCTACCTGGCGGACTTTGGCCGGGCTCTGGCGATCATGGCCGGGCGGTCACACTCTGTTGAGCGGGCCCTCGACTTTGTGCGCTTTGCCGAGGGAGCGGTGGTCGTGGAGCGAGCCCTGCATGCCGGCTACTTTGAGCTGTTTGGCATCCGCGAGCCGATGGCGGTGCAGTGCCCGGCCTGCTTTGCCTACACGAACTATTTGATCGCGACCGCCGCTACCCGCAGCTACGAGGAGGGCGCCGCAGCGCTCCTGCCCTGCTTCTGGATCTACCGGGAGGTCGGACGACACATCCACCGCGAGGCCGCCCCTGAGAACCCGTACCAGAAGTGGATCGACACCTATGCCAGCGACGATTTCGACCGCCTCGTGGAGCGGGCCATCGGCATCGTCGAGGCGCTGGCGCAGGAGACGACGGAGCCGGTTCGTGGACGGATGCGCGAGGCATTCATCACCTCCTCTCGCCTGGAGTGGATGTTCTGGGACGCGGCCTACCGCCTGGAGGCCTGGCAGCCGTGAGCGCACGGGTGCTGGTGGTGCTGGACTTTTCCGGCACGCTGAGCCTTGGCGCGGTGCGCTTTGCGCAGGACGAGGTGCTGCGGGAAGCGCTGGTACAGTCCGGCCTGTGGGAGGCGGGGGTCGACAGCCTCGAGACCTTCTGGCGCGGGGTTGTCGATCCGACCTGGGAGGTGGCGAGCACCTCGCGCTGCGGGTACGGCCCGGCTCTGTACGAGCGGGCGCGCGCGCTGGCGGAGGCCCGGGGGCTACAGCCGGAGGAGCGAGACCTGCAGGCGCGGGCTGAGGCCTTTGTGGCCCGCTACCTGGCGCACTCGACCATCGACCCGGCGTGGGGGCCGCTGCTGAGGGAGCTGGCGGCATGGCCGGGGGTGACCACGGTCATTGCCACGGACCACTATGCCGAGGCGACGGCGCACATCCTCGAGCAGCTTGCGGCGATGGGGGTTGCCGCGGCGCCGGCTCTGGAGGGGAGCGCGCGGGTGCTGGTGGCCAACTCGGCCGACCTAGGAGCTCTCAAGGCGGACCAGGCCTTCTGGGAGCGGCTGCGGCCTGTGCTCGCGGAGGAGCCTCTGGGCCGCATTGTCCTCGTCGACGACTTTGGCGCCAACGAGGGCCTGCTGGATAGCTATGGGGATCGGTCGCAGGTGGAGCGGAGGGTGAGCGCCACGCTGGACGTGCTCGGCGGCGTGTTCGGCGTGCCCGTCGAGGTCTTTTGCTTCTGGCTGGCGGACCGGCAGGCGGAAAGCGAGGCGTACGAAGCGCTCGTCCGGGAGGTGGCCGGGTTCGTGCGGCGGATGCTGGCGGGGTAGGACGGCCCAGGGGAAGCCCTGCGGCGTCCCGGTGAGGGGCATGCAGGCTACGGCAGGCCGTGGCGCCCCGGCATTGAGTCTGGACAGCCGAGGGGGCCGCTCCGCGCGGCCGGTAACCCCACCGGGCCCATGCGGCGGGGCTTGCACCGGAAGGGCGCCGCCGGCCGCGGAGCCGTCATGTGACCAGGCGACAGGAGATCCCGGCCTCCGCACAGGCGGCGGCAATGGCGCCGGCGGCATGGCGGAAGAACGCATCGGAGAGCATCCCCTCCAGACCGTGCTTCCGGTAGACCCAGTCGGCATAGTGGTAGTTCATGCGGTCGACCACGACGTGGTCGACCTTCCCCCGGAGCGCCTGTGGCAGGGCCTCGGCGCCTGGCAGCATCGGCGCGATCATGGCGTAGGTGCGGATGCCCCGCCGGTGCAGCTCTTCGAGGGCCCGGAGGCGCGCCGCGATCGGCGGCGCGTTGGGCTCGAACAGCTTCCGGATCTCATCGTCGGCCGTCGTGACGGTGAGCCCCGCCTCCAGGTTCCCTGCCGCCTCCAGGATGTCCGCATCGCGGAGGATGAGCAGGGAGCGGGTCTGCACGACCACCGGCCAATCGTTCTCTACCAGGATCGCCAGGCACTCCCGCGTGAGCCTGTACCTGGCCTCCAGCGGCTGGTACGGGTCGCAGACGCCGCTGACCCATACCGTCCCGCGCTTCTTCCGCTTGATCTCGGTGCGCAAAAGCTCTGCGGCGTTCACTTTGACGTCGACGAACTGTCCCCAGGGCTCCCTATGGCCGGTGAATCGCTTCATGAAGCGGGCGTAGCAGTAGGCGCAGCCGTGCTGGCAACCCACGTAGGGGTTCACTACATAGTCGTGGACCTTGGAGGTGGAGAGGATGCTCTTGGGGCGGATCTCCGTGACGATCATGTGGCCATGGTCCTTTCGCGTCGCGTGCCGGCGGCGCAGGCATCCTGGGGCTGCATCTTAGGCCCATCTTCCCCATCGCGCAACCGCGCAGCAGTTCGCGGGTGCAGGTCAACCTGCAGGCAGGCCTATCCGCACTGTTGGCGGGCCCCCGCCCCGGCGCCCCCAAGCGGACGCCGCGGCGTCCGCTTAGGGAGGGGAGATACCCAATGTGGGCTCGATTTTGGCCTTGCGGAGCGCGACCCGCGGTGCCGTCCAGAACTCGCCGAGATGACCTCCAACCATGCTGCGTCCGGGATGCCCCTCCCCCTCGCCCCCTCCCCAGGACGGACGCCGCGGCGTCCTTCCTGGGGGGGGGGGAGACATTACAGGGTGGTTTTGGCTCCGCTGGCG
>DYEI01000317.1 GCA_020725765.1 Anaerolinea sp.
ACCTCCCGGACCCGCTGGCGGGCGTCGGCCGCCGGGTCGAGCCAGAAACGCTCGACAGCATCGACCACGGCCATGCACGCGAACGGTGGCAGGTTCCGGAGCTTTCGGACCAGACTCTCACGGTCAAAGCCCCACTTCTCGTGCAGGCTCTCCAGCCTGCAGGCGTCGTCGATCTCGGCCCAGATGAGCTGGGCGGTCCGGGGCTCGTGGAACGTGCCGTTGAGCGCGTCGCAGATGGCCAGGGCCTCGGCCTCCGTAAAGTCCACGCCAGCAAGGGCGAGGCGCAGATGGTGGTAGTAGCGCTCGAGGTCGCGGCGCGCGATTTCGCCAGCGGAGGCCTCGGGTTCTAGCCGGGCCCGCAGCTCGTCAGCCACGGGCCCGGGGCGGAACTGGACTAAGGTCGGCTTGGTCATCGCGCAGCCTCCTTATAGGTGTGCCAAAAGCGCACATTGGTGCGCTGACTCCGCTGCACCATCACGCGGAGGAGCCACCGGATGAACCGGCCGAACCACTCCGGCTCGGGTGGGGTCGGGAGCCGCCGGAGGGCAGCCTCAACCGCCTCCGGGTCCGCAATGGCCCGGAGGGCGTACCGGAGGCTGCGCACATGACGCGGCGCCCATGGCGCATCGTAGGGGACGACCTCGACGTGCCCCTCGGCATCGACCTGGGCCCGCAGCACCCGGAGGTCATCGTCGGGGGCTACGATATCCGGGTCGGCAGGGATGACCCACCCGGGACGGTGGATGAACAGCGTCACCGTCCCGTCGGGGGCGATTTGCCAGCTTAGCCGTCCCCGACCTCGACCGGTCCGGTGGACGACGCAACCTGCGGCGTCCACCTGCGGGGCGTCGATGCCCGGCAAAGCGTACGGGCTCCGGACGGCCTGAGTAGCCGCCTGGATGTCCCGGGGGTTCCGGAGGGCCGAGTCCTCCGGGACCGCCTCGGCCCACTCGTGGCCGTAGGCGCTAGCAAGCGCCCAGGCCCGGTGGAATTGAATGTCGGATTGAATGTCGGTCAGCATCATGACTCGTGAGTCTCCTCTCGCCCCGGCCCCTTCGGCGGGCCTGCGGGCTTGGGCTTTACAACACAACAACGACGAGGTCGTTGACGGCGAGTATCAGCGGCAGCAGGACGTCCTCCGCGTCCGCTGCGGACGCGGCGAGGAGCAGGCTCTCGGCGCGCCGGAGCTCGTCCTCGCCGTGCGTCCGGGCGTACTCGCCGATGGCGCGAACCGCCTCGGTGAGCAGTCGGACGGCCTCAGGTTTGGCCATGAAGGCAGGACGCGCGAGCGCTCGGGCCGCGATGATCCGACCGGCCTCGTCCCGCACGAAGTCCGTCGGGACCACGAGGTCCTCGCGGTCCCGCGCGGCGTCGGCGACGAGGCCCGGGACGAGGTAGAGCGTCCCGGGCTCGGGAGCCGGGAGATCGACTACCTCGCCGAGGCCCCGGCGGACGACCGGGACCTCGAGGCCGTCGACGACCACGGTCCCGTCGGGGACCACGGTCTCGGACACACGAGCCACGGTCCCCGAGGGCGGGACCGTCAGGCGACCCACCGGGGTCTCGATGGCGACGGGGTGGGGAGTAAGGTTGACTAGACGCATTGCTGCTGCACCTCCTTTCTCAGCAGGCTGAGAAGCGGCTCGGGGTCGCAGACGCCGCAGGGACAACAGTGGTCCCAGTCGACGACCGCAACCCCGGCCCGCTCCAGGAAGCGGGCCGCGGCTGCCTGGCTCCACGGGTACGGCGACCAGCCTCGGCGGCCATACAACATCCCAAGGAGGCTGCGCCGCGCCTGGGCTGGCACATGTGCAGCGACGAGCGCGGCGTGTAGGTCGCGGCGGTGGGGCAGGTACATTTGCTCATGCTCCTCTCGCCCCGGCGCCTTAGTGCGCCCGCGGGCTTTTCCGTCCCCCATTCCCTCGCCGGGGTCGGGGTCCCCGGGTCATCGGGGTGGTGCTGATTATTCGGGAGCCTCGCGCTCGGCGAGGTTCTGGTTGGCGAGCTCGAGGTGGAGCTCATCCTCGAGCTGCACGATTGCGTCCTCGACGCTGGCGACCGACGCGAACCGGTTGGCGCCGAGGAACAGGGCAACGCCCCGGCCCCGGTGGGCGAGCAAGGACCCCGTCCCCGGGGTCACGGCCCCGACCCCGGCCCAACGTGCGGCGGCGGTGGCGGGGTCGACCTCGACCTCCGCCATGACCCGCCAGCCAGCAGGGGCGCGCCGTCGCGCACGCATGATGGCGCGCGCGTGCGCGTGGAGGACGTCGCAGACGTTGCTGATGATCGCCTCGGTGAGTCTCATTTGTTCATGCTCCTTCCGCCCCGGCCTCTCGGGCCTGCGGGCCACTATCTGTATACTAATATATACGCCTGTAGGCAGGACGTCAAGGGGGTTTTCGCCGTCGGCTCAAGAATTTTTCCGCGAGCCCCGGAATTCGGAACCTCTCAGACGGCCCAGGAGCGGCCAAACCGGCCGCGGAGGTGTATATAGGCGTATACGGTCCCAAAGGCCCGTCCTGCGCCCTCTCAGCGCGTCGTTTACCAGCGGTTTTGCCGCTACGGGCCTTCTGAGGGGCTCTAGCGCGGTCGGCGAAAAGAAAAGCCCTGCTAGAGGGCCTAGCGGGAGTTGCGTTTAGGGGGTGGTGGCTACTACCCTACGTGGGGTCACCGTTTCGCGCGTCGGCGAGGGGTCTCAGGCGGGGGAACGGGTGTTCTGGTGAGGGGCTACCGGTGAGGGGGAGGAAGCCGGCTCAATAGAGCGGCCACCTCCGGATACTCCTCAGTGAGCCGGCCGACATCGGCGGCGGCGTGCCCGAGGGCGGCCTCGGTGAGCCTGGGAACTTCCGGCGTACACGCAAAAAGGCCCCCACCGCTTAGGGTGGGGGCCTCGGAGCATCGGGGGGGAACATCTGTCGGGAGGCGATCAGGGCGTCATTCGGTCTCTGCGGTCTCTGGCGACTCGGTGAGGTTGGCACCATCGGCAGCGCCTGCCTCGTGGGTGCGCATGGCGGCAAGGCCAATGAAGATGGCGTTGAGGGGAGCGAGAGCGATGTTCCAGCCCGTCAGGACGCCCTGATATGCCCAGACAAGAGCGGTCAGGAGCGTTGCCCAAATCCAGGCTAGGTGCGCCGTTTTGAGATGCCAGTTCCAACGCCCTAGTAGGGCGTCGATGGGGTCCTTGGTGAGTTGGACCAGCCAGAAGCAGACAAGGGCCATGCCCCCGAACGTCGACAGGTAGTCCCACGTTAGGATCTCGTTCATGATTTCACCTCCCTCAGCCACGCGATGATACCGGCCGCGATCCCCAGGGCGAGCTTGAACCGGTAGGTCGGCTCAGTGAGGAGTGCGCACTCGGCCACGTTGGTGAGGTAGCCGGTTTCGACCAGGACCGCCGGCGGGTCGGTCTTCCGGAGCATGTAGAACGCCCGGTTCGTCCGGACGCCGCGGTCCGGGGCGCCGGTCGCCCGGACCATGAACTCGTGGACCACGTCGGCCAGGACCTTGGCCGGCCCCCCGGGCAGGCAGTAGGTCTCGATGCCCCGGGCCTTGCGCTCGGGGTCGGCCGTCCCGGAGGCGTTGGCGTGGATGCTTACCACGCAGTCCGCGCCGGCGCGGTTGGTGATGGCCGCCCGCTCGGCCAGAGTGAGGTTCCGGTCCGTGTCAAGGGTCATGACGACCTCGATACCGGCGGCCTCCAGTAGCCGCCGAACCTCCTGGGCGATGAAGAGGTTGATCCGCTTCTCATGGACCCCGTTGGCCCCGACAGCGCCCGGATCCGCGCCTCCGTGGCCGGGGTCGAGCACTACCCGCCTGTTGCCCATGTTGTTCACCCCGCTTTCAGGACCAGGCTCACTACCACGTTGAGCAGGGCCATGACCGCCGCGATGGCGACCCCCCACAGGTTGGCCCGCGAGGTCCGGCTTGTCGTCCGGACCTCTTCCTCGAGCGCAGACACACGTTGGGTCACCGGCTCCACGGCTGCGCCGATGTCATCCCGGAGGTCGGCCCGCAGCTGCTCCACTCGCCGGTTGAATCGCTCCTCCTGGCTCGCGATGCTGGTCGCCAGCCGCTCGAGGGTTCCGTTCTGGGACTTCTGCCAGCCGGCCAGGTTGCGGAGGGTCTCCTCATGCCGACCGCACCGTACCGGGTCGAAGTCACCCCATGATGTGTCCATGGCCACCTCCAAAAGCGAAAGGCCCCCTCACGGGGGGCCCGGGTATCCAGGACGCAAGCTACCCTTGTCCCTGAGCTTGCTGCGACTGCTGGTCCGTGGCCTGGTCGGAAGCGGGCGCTGCTGGCGCCAAGGTCTCCGCGAGTTTCCCGAGTAGCGCCAGCAGAGCATCGAGCTTGGCGCCGATCTCCCTCATCTCCCAGTCGAACACGGGCCGCGGCTGCCGGTTACACGCTCCGGGCGGGCCGGCGAAGCCGGGTCCCTGGCCCATGGGACCGGCCCCGGGCCCCTGTATCCCCTGACCGACGGCGTAGCCGACCTGACACGAGTAGCAGTTGCCGCACCCCAGCCCTGTGACTTGCTCCTGCCCCTGGCAGGCGAAGCAAACCTGGCAGGTCACGCAGTTTTCGCTCACTTGCGGTCGCCTCCCGACCCGAAGCCCTTCCGGGCCATCTCGTGGTAGTAGTCGCAATCCAGGAGCGTTTCGTGAATCCGCACGCACTCGGCTATGTGGATACGCGACCAAACGCAGTGGCCGCGCACCGTGACGAAGAGAGAGCCGGCGAAGTCGCCGTTGACCCCGACGCACGGCGGGGTGCAGTACGGCCATGCCGGGCACTTCCCGCACTCGAACGGGAACTCGAACTGGTAGATGTTCAGGGACTCGAACTTGTCCCGCTCGGCCGTGAGGCCCGACCAGACGTCGCCGAGCCGGAAGCGCTGGAGGTAGGGCGTTTCCGCGAAACGGTGGCACGGGTAGAGGCCGCCGTCGGGACCGACGCCGAGCATCCCCTTCCCGGCCCCGCACAAGGTCAGCTGGGGCTGGTAGCGGTTGAGGACCCGGTGGTCATAGATCAACCGGAGGTAGCGGGTCGTGAAGCTGAGGGGCGGCATCCGGCCCTGCCGGGTCCTCTCGATGAACCAGTCGGCCAGGTCGCGTTCGGCCTGGACGTAGGCCTCGCCGGCGGCCTCGTAGTCCGCCTCGTCCACCGGGCAGAGGGCGACATCGGGGAAGCCCATGTCCACGAGGTGCTCCGCGGCCCGCCGGCCCTGCTGGTGGGCGAGCGGGTGCCAGGTGGCCCGGGCGGTGAGGCTCGGTAGACGGTCAAGACGGTCTATGAGCATACGGGCCGCCCGCTCCGCGGCGGCGTAGCTGCCGGCGCCGTTCGGGTGCACCCGCATGCGGTCGTGGAGGTCGGGGGGACCGTCGATGGACAGGAGCACGCCGCAGCGGTTCTCGACCAGCGCCTCGCAGATCTCCTCCGTGAGGAGCGTCCCGTTCGTAGTGACCGAGAAGCTGACGGTCTGGCCCGCGGCAGCCGCCCTGCGCCTGGCCTCCTCCATCGTCCAGCGCATGAGATCCCACTCGAGGAGGGGTTCCCCGCCGAAGAACCCTATACTCTTCTGGCTACCGGGCTGGGCGAGGAGCCAGTCAATCATCCGGTCGGCCACCTCGCGGCTGGAGCGCCGCCCGTCCCTGTGGGCGAAGCACGGGTACTTGCAGGCCAGGTTGCACCCCGTGGTTATGTCCCAGACGAGGTTGTTAACCGCGATGGGCACTGTCAGCAAACCCCCTCGAGAGACGCGTAAGCAGGGTTTCGGCGAGGAGCAGGCGGGCCATGATCTCGGCCTGCCACGACGGTGCGGCCGGAGCCGCCGACCCGGAGATGAGCGGCGTCTCCGTGTAGACCTCCTTCTTGACTCCCGCGGCCACGCACGCAGTCTGGGCGGTGCTGTAGCACACTTGGCATGAATAGCAGCTTTGGCACGCGTACTTGCCGCAGACCTGGATTGTGGCGCACACGGTGCACGAGACGCAGTAGTCGCACGAGTTGCACGAGTAGCAGCTCGCGTTACAGTACTGGCACGTGTAGCAGGTCTGGCAGCCCGTGTTGCAGC
>DYEI01000318.1 GCA_020725765.1 Anaerolinea sp.
GGGCGGCTTCGCCGCCCGCGAACACCCCCTCCATAGCACAAGACGCCCCCTTCCCCGCCGCCCATGCGGCGGGGAAGGCGGATGGGGGGATGGGGTACGCTCGGGCACGGGCCGAAGGACGGCGGCTAAAGCAGCCTATCCGCCCCTGCGCCCGGCCCGAGGCGGCCGCGGCGTCCGCCTGGGGCCGGGGGGAAGACGATTACGTGGCCCTTCCGCGGTTGTGGTATAGCGCCGCGCTGTGGCGCGCCTGCGAAGGCCTACACTGGGAGGCGCTGTACGCTTGGGCTCCCCCAAAAGGCCAAACGCGACGAGCGGGGCAGGGGCAACACGTGGCAGCCGGCGGCGCCCGGATGCGAGACTGAACAGCTACGAACGCCAGGCTGAACACGTGCTCGTGCCGACTCGCCCATTCCGCACCTTCTGGTGTAGAATTAGGGAACACAGGCCCGGCTGCTTAGGCCGGCAACTCTGGCGGCACGGCCGGGCTGGGATTCCGGAGATGACAGGACCCAACCCAACGCGTGGCCTGATCACCAACGTCCAGCGCTTCTCTGTCCACGATGGCCCCGGTATACGCACCACCGTGTTCCTCAAGGGCTGTCCGCTGCGCTGCTTCTGGTGCCACAATCCCGAGACGTGGCGCCCAGAGCCCGAAGTGCAATTCTTCCCTGCACGGTGCGTCGGCTGCGGGGCGTGCGTGCAGCGCTGCCCGCACGGCGTGCACGTCCTCGCGGACGGCTGCCACCACCTGCAGCGAGAGCTGTGCAGGGCCTGTGGACGCTGTGTGGAGACCTGCTACGCCGAGGCCCTGGCCGTGTGCGGGCGCTGGTGGGAGCCCGAGGAGCTGCTCGCAGAACTGCTGCGGGACCGTCCATTCTACGATCAGTCGGGCGGCGGCATCACCCTTTCCGGCGGAGAGCCGCTCTCTCAGCCGGGCTTCTGTCGGCGCCTGCTGGAGCTCTGCAAGGGCGCCGGGCTGCACACCGCCATCGAGACGGCTGCCGTCTGCACATGGGAGGACCTGGCAGCATTGCTGCCCTGGCTGGACCTGCTCATCGTGGACCTCAAGCACATGGATGATGCCCGGCATCGACAGGCGACGGGGGCTTCGAACCGTCACGTTCTCAGCAACCTTCGGCGGCTCGCGAGGGCGGACAGGCCGCTCATCGTGCGAACTCCGGTGGTGCCGGGTGTGAACGACACGCCGGAAGCGATCGCAGACATCGCCCGGTTCGTATCGCAGTTTTCCAACCTGCTCTACTACGAGCTGATGCCCTTCCACAGGCTCGCAGGGGCCAAGTATGAGAGCCTCGGCCTCCCCAACCCCGCCGACGCGCTCGAGGCGCCCCCGCGCGAGGCGATGGAGGCACTCGCGCAACAGGCGCGGGATGCCGGGGTTGGTGAGGTGCGAGTAGGATAGAGGCAACGCCCGCCCCGGCCCGGTGGCCCAGCGCAGGTCCGCCTGCGCGACCCGGCCGGGGCACGGACTCGGAGTACATCAGGAGGAGTGCAGTGCGGATAGCGGTCGTCAGCGATGAGATCAGCGAGGATTTCGCCGAGGCTGTCGAGCTCGGCTCCCTGCTGGAGATCGACACCTACGAGTTGCGCTGGGTGCGACCACCCGGCGGTCTGAGGCACAGGCGCATCGGTGACATCAGCGACGACGCAGCCGCCAGCCTGGCCGCCACGGCGAGGCGCCACGGAGTAACCATCAGTGCCCTGTCGCCCGGCCTCTTCCACGGACGCTGGGACGACCTGGCCCTGGGCTACGAGCTTGCCCGCCTGGACAGGGCCCTGCACCTCGCCCAGATACTGGGCGCGCAGGCCATCATCGTGCACGGCTTCCGGCCCCCCGACGACCGGCGGAACGGGGTTTGCCCGCCGACGGTCATCGAGGTCCTTTCCGAAGCCGCCAGCCGCGCCCGCGACGCCGGCTGTACGCTCCTGCTGAGAAATGCCCCCGACAGCTATGCCGACAGCGGCGCCCACACGGCGTCCATCGTGCACGCGGTGCGATCGCCGGCGCTGGCCGTCTCGTGGGACCCCTGTCATGCAGTCCGGGCCGGAGAGACGGCCATCCGCGACGGCTACGAGTGGGTCGCCCCCTTTGTACGGGACGTGCGCGTAAAGGACCAGCGCCACGACGAGCACGGCTACGAGTACACCGTCCTCGCCGAGGGGATGATGGACTGGATCGGGCAGCTCGCCGTCCTCAGGCGCGATGGATACCAGGGCACGGCCACTCTCGGGGCGCAGATCGAGCCGCGCCTCCTGAGCACGATGCAGAGCCTGGACGCGCTGCGCCGACTGCTCCGTGCCGCGCGGACAGCTTAGGTCCGCCACCAGACCTTCAGGGGAGGTGCCTGCCATGCCACAGGAGACGATGACCCCACGCGAGCGATGGCTGGCCGTGCTCACCCGACGGACACCAGACCGCGTGCCCATGGACTACTGGGCAACCCCCGAGTTCACCGCCAAGCTCGTTCGCCACCTAGGCTGTGGCTCGGAACGCGAGGCACTGGAGGCCCTGCACGTCGATTTCGTGGTGAGCGTCCACCCGCGCTATGTCGGCCCGCCCCTGCCCGATGGGACGGACATGTATGGCTGCCGCTACCGCCGGGTAGACTATGGCACCGGCAGCTACGACGAGGTCGTGTACCATCCCCTCGCCCGGTACACCTCGGTCGAGGAGATCGAGCGGAGCTACACCTGGCCCAGCGTGGACTGGTTTGACTTTGGCACGATACCGGAGCAGCTCAAGGGGAACGAACGCTACCCGATCCGCGGCGGCGGCTCGGAGCCCTTCCTGACCTACAAGAACCTGCGCGGGCAGGAGCAGGCCTTCATCGACCTCGTGCTCAACCCCGATATCGTGCACTACTGCCTGGACAGGCTATTCTCCCTGGCCTACGAGTACACCCGACGCATCTATGAGCAGATCCCGGGAAAGGTGACCTTCTCCTACGTGGCGGAGGATATGGGCGGCCAGACCGACCTGATGTTCTCGCCGGCCCAGATCCACGAGTTTCTGCTGCCGCGCATGAAGCGGATGATCGACCTCGTGCACGAGGCGGGCGCCTTCGCCTTTCACCACAACGATGGCAACTGCCGGCGCATCATCCCCGATATGGTCGAGGCGGGAATCGATATCCTCAACCCCATCCAGTGGCGGGCGAAGGGGATGGAACGGGAGAGCCTCAAGCAAGATTTTGGCGACCGGCTGGTCTTCCACGGCGCCATGGACAATCAGTACACGCTGCCCTTCGGCACGGTTGAGGAGGTGCGGCAGGAGGTGCTCGACAACCTGCGAATCCTCGGCGAGGGTGGCGGCTACATACTCGCCCCCTGCCACAACATCCAGCCGCTCACGCCGCCGGAGAACGTCGTCGCCATGTATGAGACGTGCCTTGAGAATGGGTGGTGTTGAGGCTCCACTCGCCATGGAGGCACACCCGCAGCGGCAGCCGGGGCTGCCAGGATGCGGGCCTGAACAGTCACGGCACGCCGAAGCCGGGGACGTCAGCCCTCCTGACAGCGCGGGCAGAACTCGAGCCCCTTGGCGTCCGTATCAGCCAGAGTGTTGGAGAAGTACATCACGCAGCGCGGATCCGGGCAATGGCCGAGGCCCCAGGTGTGGCCAAGCTCGTGCAGGGCCTCCTTGAGCACGCGCTCGCGAAAGAGGCTCTCGTTGGGTGGGCGCCCGTAAAAGGTCTCGCGCAGGCGAGGCAGGGCCACAAAGGCGTCGCGGCCGGCGACGGTGGCCTGGCCAAAGACAAAGTTCAGCCCGGGCGCGTAGCAGTCAGCCTCGACGAGGCCGATGACGCGGTCGACTCCCGGGCAGCCGAGGGCCTGCAGCCCGGCGAGGACTCCATCGCCGCGATACTGGCGCCGCTGCGGGTCGAGGGCCTTCTCCGGAAGCGGTATGGCCTCGCCGACGATCACTTTCTGCCCCACAATCGCCCTCAGACGCCCGGCCAGCCACTCCACAAGATCTGCCGGCACCGGGCCCACGGGCACGAGGACGATCGCCCCCGCCATCTCCAGCTCCTGCTCGCCGTGCTCGTGAGGCGCAGCATCCCCGTGCTCCTCGGGAGAGACACCACCGGGCCCGGGCCCCTTGCCCGCAGGTGAGCCCGCCTGCCCTACTCGATTCCCCATCTCAGCCTGCGACCTCCTCCCCAGCGCAGACCCCCGCCGAGGTCGCGCCGCATCAGTCTCCTTCGCCCCTCATCCCCGGAAGGCCAGACGATCCATAGTGCCGGGCCAGCTTCCTGACGAGGAGCCGGTACGTCGCCTCCGGAACATATTGCCGGACGATGCGCTCCCATCCCTCAGGCCCAACGAGGCCCTTTACCAGGCTGGAGCTGACTTCAGCGATCTCCCGAGGCGGCATGAGAAAGACGGTCACAATCTCCGGGCGCAGGTCGCCGTTGACGTAGCGCATGGCCCGCTCGTACTCATAGTCCGTGGCGCTGCGGATGCCACGCAGGATGTATTGGGCGCCGACCTCATGGGCGTACTGGACGAGAAACTGCGCGCTAAAGCTGTCGATCCGGGTCCGGGGAAGGTCGCCGATGGCACCCTGGAGCATCTCCAGCCGCTCCTCCAGCGTAAAGGTGTAGGCCTTCTCCGGGTTGGTCCCGATCGCCACGATCAGCTCGTCGAAGAGCCTGGCGCCCTGCTCGATCATCCACAGGTGGCCGTTGGTGATGGGGTCAAAGCTTCCCGCGTAGACCGCTCTCCTCATGGCCTCAGGAGAACTCATGTTCTCACCACCTCTCTGGTCGGACCCTGCCGCTCGATGCAACGCGCAGGGTGCAGGCGGGCCCCGTCGAGGCGCCGGGGGCCCGCAGTCTCACCGCATGCGGCGGCCGCGCACAAGCCTCACGATAGAGTGTAGCGATAGACGTTCGTGTCCCGCTCCGCGAAACCAAGGCGCCGATACAGCCGGTTTGCCTCCTCACGGGACGGCCGCGAGGTCAGGTCGACCGTGCGAGCGCCAGCCTCAGCAGCGCGCGCGATGGCAGCCCGGCACAGCGCCTCGCCGATCCCCTTGCGGCGGGAGCCGGTGTCGACAACCACATCCTCTATCCAGGCGCGCAGACCGGTCGGGATGCGGAAGAGAGCCAGGGTCAGGGTCCCCACGATCTGGCCCCCCTGCTCAGAGTCGCGAGCCACGAGGAGAATGGTAGCCGGCGACGAGACGATCTGGGTCAGCTCTTGCTGGCCGGGAGGCACGGTCGACGCAGAGAGCTGGGGTATGAGCCGCGCAAAGGCGTCCACAACCTCTTCGGTCACCTCGGTGACAGCCTGGATCTCTATCGACAAGGCAACCCTCCTGTACGCTTATTCGGGCCGCAGGGCCCTATGCCGCCCCCTCACGTCGCCTCGGCGCGATCCCTCGGCTCGTAGAACACCAGGAGCGTGCTGCCGTAGCGCCGCTCCCCGGTGCGCTCAAGGTACTGCAGAGGGACCGGCTCATCCTCCTTGGGGTAGATCTGGACGATGGCCATCCCGTCCGGCGTCAGAAAGCCGGGCCGGTCTATTGCCTGCAAGGCGCGTACCCACAGGCGCTGGTACTGGGGAGGCGCGATGTAGATCAGGTCGAAGGGCTCGGCGGGCGGCCGGGAGAGGTAGGCGAACACATCACCGGTGATCACGCGCGCCCGGTCGGCCAGACGGGTGGCGGCCAGGTTCCGACGGATCGTCGCGACGGCGCGGCGACTCTGCTCCACGAAAACCGCCTCCCTCGCTCCGCGGCTGAGGGCTTCGATTCCGACGCTACCGGTGCCCGCAAAGAGGTCCAACACCCGCGCTCCGACCACAAAGGAGCCGAGGATGCCAAAGAGCGACTCTTTGACGCGGTCGGTGATGGGCCGGGTAGTCTCTCCTGGCACAGAAGCCAGGCGTATGCCCCTGGCGCTGCCCGCGATCACGCGCATCTTGCAGCTCTCAGCGTGGCGCGCGGGCAGGCACGGGCGCCTGGAAGATGGTGGCAGGGGCAGAGCGGGGCACGAGGATCTTGAGCGCGCCGGGCACGACCTCAGCCGTGAGAGGCGTCTGGCCGTGGGGCTCGCCATCGACCTGCACCGCCATCGGCCGGTCAGTGTAGATTTCCACAGTGCGAGCCCGGTAGTAGTCCATGCTGGGGTCCCGCATGTGGTATTGGGTGAGCAGCCGGAAAAAGTGCTGGAAGGTGGCCGTAGGGCCATGGCCGCGGAACACAAAGACGTCGAGGCGCCCATCATCAATGTAGGCCGCCGGGGCCAACTGAAAGAGCCCACCGCCATAGAGCCGGGCATTGGAGATGGCCACCATAAGGACTCGCCTTCGGAAGGGCCGGCCATCGATGACGACCGTGGAGCGGGTTCCGACAAAGCTGAGAGCGAGGCTGACGCCGCTGACGGCGTAAAGGATCAGGCCGAGCCGTCGCTTCATCTCGATGAGCGACTCAACTTCGTGGGCTACCTCGGCATCAAAGCCCACCCCCGCCCAGAGCAGAAAGTAGCGCCCGTTGGCCCTGCCGACATCCACACTGTGCACCGAGGATTCGGCAAGGGCCTGCGCAGCCTCGCGCAGGGGATGCCGGTACGGCGGCACCCAGGCCGGGTAGCCCAGCTCCTTCGCCCACGTGTTGCCTGTGCCAACCGGCAGGACGCCCAGCGCCACGTCCGTGCCGACCAGCCCATTGACGACCTCGTTAACGGTGCCATCGCCGCCTGCAGCGAGCGCGACCTGCGCACCCTCTTCCGCGGCCGCCCGCGCCAGGCGCGTGCCGTCGCCGGGGTGCACCGTCTCATACAGGCGGATGGACCACCCCGCAGCCTCGAGGACCTCGACCGCTTCCTCGAGCGCGTTGCGGACGTCCCGCTGGCCTGCCATGGGATTCCAGATCAGATAGGCTCTCATCGCCGGTGATGATACCCCAAAGTGGCCTCGCTGTCCAAACCGGGGGTGCATCCAAGATCAGTCAGCAGATTCGCGGTCA
>DYEI01000319.1 GCA_020725765.1 Anaerolinea sp.
GCTGGGATGGGCGCCAGGGCGCTATCTCATGCCCCGCGATGCTGTGCAGCCCGACCTATGGGTAATGCATAGCGCACCGCGGGGGCGGGGAATCCAGAATAGAAGGGGGTGTCCGCAGACACCGCCGCATAGAGCCGGGGCGCGAAGTCAGCGCCTCGGGGGCTTGCAACGCCGCAGAGGCAAGTGGAATGGCGGTCTGAAGGGTCGCCCCATGGCCTGATCGGCACTGGGGGCGGATCGGTGCCGGGTACGCAGGGGAATCCTCAGGAGGGCAGCAGGCGCAGAGGGAGCGAGCGCGCGCCCTGGATGTCCCGCGCCTCGTGAAAGGCTGCGAGCTCCCGCACGGCGTCCACAAACGCCGCACGGAAGCGCTGATCCTCGAGGAGCGAGTGATCCCTCAGATGTATGCCGTGGATCACCAGCCGGTCATAGGACCACCGCATCTGCGGTTCGAGGATTCCCACGAGCGCCTGTCCATACAGAATCGCAAGGGAGTTGGGGCCGAAGCATCGGTGCTCCCTCGCCGATGGCGAGTCCAGGGAGCGGGCGTCAAAGCCGAAAAGGTCGCGGGCGCGGCGCCTGTCCCACACGACCGGATCGATGGGCGAGAGGAAGGCCACCCGCGGGGCGATGAGCCGGGGCTCTGTGCCAAGGCGCTCGAGCCAGGATGCCGGCACCAGGTAGCGCTCGGAGGGATCCTCGACCTCCAGCTGCGCGATCTCCCCCTCCGCGAGCATCTCGGCCACAATGCGCGCCTTCTCCCGCTTCATGGCCGCGAGGCCCAGCCGCGACCGGAGCCCGACGCAGTTGAGCGTCTGGCTCAGGGCCGGGCGCGTCACCGGCGCGAGGACCTCCAGGACGCGCCGGGCCAGGGCGCGCAGGCGAACACTCAGCGGCAGCGCCTCGTTGGTATGGGTCGGGAGCACGCGCTCGGCAAGGTCATAGCTCTCCAGGCTGCCCTCGCGGTTGCAGATGAGGATGGCTCCCCCCGAGTACAGGTCGTGCACCGCCCGCACAATGGCCCGTCGGTCGCTCCAGCCATGCCGCCGGAGGAAGGCCTGCAGCTCGCGCGCCGTCGCGGGTCCCTCCTCCCTCAGGAACTCGAGGACGAGTGCCCCGGGAGAGCCGGGGCGTGAGGCAGCGGCGACCTTCTCAGGATCGTGGATGAGGGTATAGTCGTCCGCCGGCAGAGCGCCGGGGAGATGCAGGCAATGCTCGAAGAGATGGCCTCCATTGTAGAGGAACATGTCGAGGCCACCGATCCGATAGCTGGATACGCGACAGAGCATGGCCAGGTCATGGCCCGGGGCCAGCGCGTGCGCCTGCAACTCGAGCGGCAAAAAGCCCTGCCGACGCGTCCAGGCTACCGCGCCTGCCGCGCCTCCCGATATCCTGTCCCCCAGGAGCCCCTGTCGCCACAGCAGGAGAGCGCGCAGTGCCGCTCGCGTGGTGAGCATTGTCCCTCCTTGACGGAGCTGACGGTCTGTGCTATCTTCGCCCTCGGTCCAGGGCAACACAGGAGTAGACCATGCCACGTTACGAAGACGCAGAATGGCGCGATTCGATGCGCATTCGCTTCGACTATACCAACATGCTGGCCGATGCCGTAGGCAAGAACCGCGGCACCACCGAGGACGAGCTCGACCAGATGGAGTTCCGCCTCTCGGCCGGCCTCGATGTGCTGCGCAGGCGCCGCGGCCCCAAGGACCTCGCCTGGATGGACCTCCCCTACCAACAGGAAACGGTCGAGGAGGTGCTCGCCTATGCCCGCGAGGTCGATGGGGTTTTTGACGACATCCTCGTGTTAGGAATCGGCGGCTCCGCCCTCGGTGTGACCGCCCTCAAGACGGCCCTTTTGCCCCTTGGCTCTGATTATTTGTCGCCGGAACGGCGCCGGCGCCCCCGCCTCTTTGTGCTCGACAATGTGGACCCCGACTGGGTCATGCCCACGCTCCAGATGCTCGACCCGGAGCGGACACTGTGCATCGTCATCACCAAGTCGGGCAACACCGTGGAGACCATGGCCCAGTTCCTGATCGCCCGCGCCTGGCTCAGGGAAAAGCTCGGGGACGCGGCCGCCTGTCACCTGGTGGCGATTACCGACCCGGCCAGAGGCGCCCTGAGGGAGATCGCGGAGCGCGAGGGATACCGGACCTTTGCCATCCCGCCCGGGGTTGGCGGGCGCTTTTCTGTCCTCTCACCTGTGGGGCTGGTGCCGGCGGCGCTGGTGGGGATCGACATCCGTGAGCTCCTCGCCGGAGCGGCCTATGCCGACCAGCTCTGCTCGGTGCGCGCGCTGCGGCGCAACCCGGCCGCGATGAACGCGGCCCTGCAGCATCTCGCCTATCCGCGCGGGCAGCGCATCTCGGTGATGATGCCCTACAGCCAGCACCTGCGCGACATTGCCGACTGGTTCCGACAGCTGTGGGCAGAGAGCCTCGGGAAGCAGATGAGCACCCTGGGGAAACGGGTGAACCTCGGGCCGACCCCAGTGCTCGCGCTGGGAACGACCGATCAGCACTCCCAGATCCAGCTCTATATGGAAGGCCCGCCGGACAAGATCATCAACTTTGTCGCCGTCGAGCGCTTTGCGGAGGAGGGGCCGATCCCTGCAGCTGACCCGGGCGAGGAGGAGATCGCCTATCTCGGCGGGCACACGCTCGCCGAGCTCATCAACGTGGAGCGAGAAGCGACGGCCATCGCCCTGACGAAAGCCGGCCGCCCCAATTGCACACACATCTTCCCAGAGGTCAACGCCTTCACGGTCGGGCAGTTCCTCTACATGCTCGAGATGCAGACGGCCATCGCAGCCCTGTTCTTTGCCGTCGATGCCTACGACCAGCCGGGCGTAGAGGCCGGCAAGAACGCCGCCTACGCCCTGCTCGGACGGCCCGGTTACGAGGAGCAGGCGGTCGAGATCCGCAGCGCCGAGGCTGCCAGGCCGCGCAAGATCGTCTAGCGCATCGGCTCGTCTCCTCAGGCAGCCGACTGCGCCTCTTGCGCCTCCCGCTCTCGGCAGGCCTCGCAGAGGCCAGCAATAACCAGGTGGTCGGGCTCGGCTGCAAAGCCGTAGCGCTGCCGCAGCGTCTCGATCAGTGGCTGCACCGCCTCCGGCTCGATGCGCGAGAGCCTGCCGCAGCGGCGGCACTGCAGGTGGTGGTGTGGCCCGTGCACGCCAATCAGCTCGTAGGCGCGCTGGCCATCGGCGCGCTCGATCGTCGAGAGCAGCCGGAGATCCTGCAGCAGCTCGACCGTCCGATACACCGTGGAGAGATCGACCGCGGAGCTCTGCACGCTCACGCGGGCATAGATCTCCTCTGCCGTCGCGTGAGAGTCGACCTCGTGTAACGCCCGCAGGACCATCTCCCGCTGGGGAGTCAGCCGCAGGCCGCGCTCACGCAGCCTTTGTAGGAACTGGGCCTCGCAACACATACCTCCCCCTTCGCACAATCGGCAACAGGCGCCGCAGGCGCTCCATTCCGTGAAAATGCCCCGTTGGCCCGGGGTGCATCCAAGATGCGTCGGCGCCCGGGCTGCAGCCGGGCGTTTTGCTGGGCCACAGTCCGGCCCTACCGCCAGACCCCCAACAAAAGGTCCTGCACCGGGCTTGTGCAAAGCGTAAGGCCCGGTCGCCGTCAGAGCGTCCCCGGCAGGCTGCCTGACCGCGAATCTGCTGACTGATCTTGGATGCACCCGGCTCCAGAACGGCACTTGACACGCGGCGCGGCCCCAAGTACAATATGCGTGCTTGCGATGCATGCCGAGGTAGCTCAGTTGGTAGAGCACGCGACTGAAAATTGCGGTGTCCCCAGTTCGATCCTGGGCCTCGGCACTGACCGGGGGGCACTTGCCCCCGGCGAGCGGAAGTGGCTCAGCGGTAGAGCATCTCCTTGCCAAGGAGAGGGTCGCGGGTTCAAATCCCGTCTTCCGCTCCAGCACCACACATCACGCATCAGGTTTCACGTTACGCATCGAGGCGACGTAGCCAAGTGGTTAAGGCAGGGGTCTGCAAAACCCCGATCGTCGGTTCAAGTCCGACCGTCGCCTCCAGAGTGCAATGTAGGTATGATGAGCCATCCCCCGCTGCCCAGGCGGGGGATGTGCGTTTCCGGGGCCGGTCTCGACCCTTCAACCGGCCCGCCATTCCCCCACGGCCCGACCAGTGCGTGCTGCCTGCGACGACATGCGCCTGTCGGCAGTGCAGCGGGCGGATGGCCGCCCATCGGGGAGCGAGCTCAGGGCTTGCAGCTGTGCAGCGCAGAGGGCATGCTACCAGCCCATCGCTGCCCCGTCGCCGCGCGGGTCCGCGGCACCCTCCAGCACGCCGCTCTCGGGGTGAGTGCGAATCTGCTGTGCGTGGCGCATAACCTCGGTCCAGTCATCGAGCACGTCCACAGTGTGCCCCATGCGGCCTAGCTGTTCCACAGTGTCGCGCGGGAAGCGGCCCTCCAGCTTGAGCGTACGGGAGGGTTCGCCCCAGGTGCGGCCCCACAGCCAGCGCGGTGCCTCAACGGCCTGCTGCACATCGTACCCAAAGTCAATCAGGCGCGTGAGCATCGCCGCCTGCGTCTGCGGTTGGCCCTCGCCACCCATCGTGCCGAACACTACGTACGGTCGTCCGCCCCGCATCACCATGGAGGGCATCAGCGTGTGGAAGGTTCGCTTGCGCGGCTCGAGGCGGTTGGGATGCGCGGGATCCAGGGAAAAGTGTGCACCCCGGTTCTGGAGGATGATGCCGGTGTTGCCTCCAACCACCGCCGAGCCAAAGTCGTGGTAGATGCTCTGGATGCAGGACGCGCAGTTGCCCTCGTCATCCACCGCGCAGAGGTAGACGGTGCCGCCGCCCGCATGTCCGACTTGCGGGCTCGGGGCAGCCGCAGCTGGCTCTTCGGCCGTGATCTCGCGCCAGTCGCGTGTCCGATGCGGGTCGATCTCCTGACGGCGCTGCGCAGCGTATGCCCTGGAGAGCAGCTCATCCAGAGGGGCCTGGAGGGACTCGGGGTCCGCCACCCACCGGTCGCGATCCGCAAAGGCCAGCCTGGTCGCCTCGACGATGTGGTGCACATAGCCTGCGCTGCCATCGCCCATGGCGGCGAGGTCATAGCCCTCGATCATGTTGAGGATGAGCAGCAGCGCCAGGCCCTGCGTATTCGGCGGGAAGGTGTAGACGTCGTGCTGCCGGTAGCTTGTGTGGATGGGCTCGACCCAGTCGGAGCGATGCCCGGCCAGGTCCTCCAGACTCAGGAGACCGCCGTTGGCCTGCAGGTCGCGAACGATCTCGTGAGCGATCCAGCCCCGGTAGAACGCGTCGCGTCCGCCTTCCGCGACCTCGTGGAGCGAGCGTGCCAGGTGCTCCTGGACCAGCACCTCACCGGTCCGGTATGGGCGCCCGTTCTTGAGGAGAATGGCCCCGGCCGCGCCATGCTGGGCCAGGACTTGCTGGTCCTTCTCCATCCAGCGGGCAGTGCTTGCGGGTACGGGAATGCCGTTCTCCGCATAGTCGATGGCTCGCCAGAAAAGGCTGCCCCACTCAAGGCGGCCAAAGCGCTCGTGTGCGGCCGCCCAGGCATCGACCGTCCCTGGCACTGTGTTTGCCGCCAGGGGGCCTCGCGAGGGAATCTCGTCGAATCCGCGGCTCCGGTAGTACTCGATCGTGGCGGCCTGCGCGGAGCGCCCACTGCCGTTGAGCGCCGAGAGGCGCCCCTCGCGCCCGTTCCAGTAGAGCCAGAAGCAGTCGCCGCCCAGCCCGGCCATGTGTGGGTAGGCCACGCAGAGCACCGCATTGGCCGCGATGATGGCATCCGCCGCGGTGCCTCCGCTCGCCAAAGCCTCCACTCCGGCCTCGGTTGCCAGGTAGTGAGGGGTGGCTACCATGCCGCGCATGCCCAGGGTCACGGGCCGCCCCGTGCGCGGCGGTTCGATCCGCGCCATGCGTCAGCTCTCCTTCTCAAGCAATCGGGTGGCCGGGGCCGCCAGCATTGCCAGCACGAATATCACAATCCCGATCCATAGGGCTATCGGCGGCCCCACCGTGCCCGCCCAGATCAGTAGAAATCCAAGGGTCGCCAGGCCCAGGGACCACCACAGCAGTGTCATGCTCGACATTGTGCTACCTCCCCGGACGGAGGATCAGACGAACAGGTAAATGCCGATCGTCACCAGCGCACCCAGAAGCGACACGACAAGGGTCCAGGGCAGCGTCTGGCGGAGCACAGCACCCTCCTGGCCGGTGATCTGGGCCGTGCCGGTGCCCAGAACTACGTTCGCCGGCGCAATGGCGTTTCCGTAGGCACCGCCGGCCATCTGGCCGCCCAGCACGATCCCCTCGCTGATGCCGAGGCTCTGCGCAGCCTGGACGTGCAGCGGGGAGAACAGGACGTTTGAGGCGGTGTTTGAGGAGGTCATGAATGCCCCGAGCGCGCCGATAAACACAGAGGCGCCGCTATACAGCGCAGGCCCCAGCACCTCGGCGATCCCCCGGGCGAGCACAAAGATCTGGCCGCTGTGGTCCATCGTCTGCGACATGGCCAGAAAGCCAATCACCGCCACGCTGGCGGGCAGGGCGCTTCCGGCTGTCTGCCTCAAAACCTCTGGCACCTGCTCGCGCCGTATGTATCCCCGGGCGTGCAACACGGCGTATCCGAGGAGGACGGCGAGCAGGACCGAAGTCCCCGGATGGCTGATCGGGTTCAGACCGGAGTAGACCTCCTCTGCCTCTCGCGTCACCCCATAGCCGGTTGTGGTTTCGGGGAAGCCAAAGCCCAGCTCCAGCGCGTCGAGCGCTGGGAACGCCTGGGTGAGGGCCAGAGCTACGAGGAGAAAGCCTACCAGCGCGATGTAGGGCACAAAGCCCAACAGGAGTGGCGGCCTTGCACGCCTCTCCGCTTCGGCCTCCCTGCGGCGCTCTGCCTCCTCCACGGACACCTCCGGGCCCGCGCCGCTTTCGACGAGGATCGCCCGGCGGACTTGCCCCGCCATTTCGCTCTGATAGCGCGGGCGGCGGCCCAGCCAGTAGATGGCACCCAGCGCCACCGCTGAGGGGACGAGGGCGGCCAGCTCCGGCACGAAGGGGGCAATGACGAGCTGCCCCAGACCGTAGATGATCACCAGCACCAGGATGAGCGGCCAGCCATCGCGCAGGGCGCTCCAGCCTCCGAACGCATAGGTCAGGGTGAGCGCGCTGGCGAGGACGGCAAGGGCGAGCAGCACGCCGGCGACCACGAGCGTCATCGTTGGTTCAGTCACCGGGACGACCAGGTTCATTGCCAGCCAGGAGATGGCCAGGCTTCCGAATGAGTTACCCCAGACGTGCCCGATCAGGGCCAGCGACACGGCGTAGAGCGGCCGTATGCCCAGCCCGATCAGCAGCGGCGCCACCACCGCGATCGGGGTCCCGAAGCCGGCCGCAGCCTGGAGGAAAAGCACAAAGACCAGCCCGAAGGCCAGGAACTGAACCAGTCGGTTGGGAGTAAAGTCGCGCACACCGACACGGAAGGCTTCGAACACGTTGGCACCCTTGGCTACCTCGTACAGTGCGAGCGCGGTCCAAACAATGTAGAGGATGAACACCGCGTCCCAGAAGCCCTTTGCGGTGGCGATGGCCAGGGTCTCGATCGGCGTCCGGAAGAAGAGCAGGGCGATGGTTCCGGCCGCGAGGAACCCTACCGGCCCCGCCTGGGCCGCCTTCCAGCGGAGGGCAACCAGGAGGATCAGCAGAACAGCGAGCGGGGTCAGAGCGAGCAGCCAACTGAGCAGGTTGATCGGAATGGCGGGCTCTTCAGGCAAGGCGTCTCTCCTGGCTCAAGGCTTCGATCTGCGAGCATCGTCCGGAGCAACAAACGTACCATGGCTCGGGTGCAGACGCTGCCCCGTCGCGGCTCGCGGCCGGTAGCTGGTCCCTGGCCTGTCTCACAGCCGCTCCTTGCTGCCTCAGACGACGGTCGCTAACACCATGACAATCAGCACACCGCCAAGGGTTGCAAGCCCGGCGGACTGCTGGAAGTGGCGCTTCTGCGAACCTGGCACGAGCTCTGTTATGGCGAGGTAGAGCATGCCACCGGCCGGCACCCCGAACATAAAGCCCTGGAGCGATGGACTCACGCCTCGCAACACAGACCATCCGACGAGCGTCTGGACTATGACGATGACCCCGATCAGGCCCGTCCAGAAAAGCACCCGTCGCAGATGCTGCCCTGGATACGCTTCCCGCTCGGTGCGTACGAGCTCGCCGATGCTGAGCCCTTCGCCAAAGTTGTCCACCGCGATCGTCGCAGCGACAAAGGCAGCCAGGTCCGGCTCGATAGCGGCGCCGACCCCGATGGCCAGTCCCTCGACTATCTCCTCCAGGGTCGTGCCAGCCGCGAACACGAGTGCCTCACCCCCAAGAGGGCGTCGCGAGCGGTGGAAGGACTGGACCCGCTCGCGCTGGGCTGCCCACTCCCCCGCGATGCGGCCGCGGTTGATGAACAGATCGAGCGCGTACACGATGCCAAACCCGATGAGCAGGCTTCCGAGGGCGATAGGCAGGGAGCCCAGCTCCAGGCATCTGGGCACCATCTCGAAGCTGACCACCCCGAGCAGAACACCCGCGGCGAAGCCAAGTGCGAGGGACATGGATAGGGTGGTCGGCCTGTGCCACAGCGCCAGCAACCCTCCGGCCACAGAAGCGGCAGCCGCAACGCCTGCGAGCAGCACAACGTAGACGATGTCCATCTGCGCCCCATAGCCCAGCGGTGAGTGTCCGCGCCTCCGGTTGCCTCTTCTGTGGGCGCCGCCTGCCGGAGATACGTGACCTCGACGCTGGGCAGCTTTGCTCAGAGCCTCCCTTGTCAGAGACCGCACCGACGGCCTCTCCCTTCAGGGGCGGACAGGCTGCTCTGGCCGCCGTCCTTCGGCCCTTGCCGGAGGGTGCCCCTCCCCCTCGCCCCCTCCCCGGGACGGACGCCGCGGCGTCCGTCCCGGGGA
>DYEI01000320.1 GCA_020725765.1 Anaerolinea sp.
CCTACGACCGAAGAAGGCTGTCCGCCCTTGAAGGGGGAAAGGGGGAGGGGTTCCCCAACACCAGGTCGTTAGGCGCCATCTCCGTGCCCCTTTGCGATGTCAAGGGGCACGCTATGAAAGGCCAAAGTCGAGGAGGGCCGGAGGATGGGGCAGAGCTACAGAGGAGCGACCCCAGCGGCCGGAGATCAGGAAACCCTGCCGGCTGCAAGGGCAACGGCCTGGACGGGAGGCCTTCCGTGAGCTGCGGGGCCGCAGAGTTGGCGCCCATGCCCCCTGCACTCCTCCCAATGCGAGCCTGAACACTAACCCCCGTGCCGTGATTCGCCCGGCTCCCCGTCGGGATGCTATAATCGCACCCAACATCACCAGTGACCATCACCACAGGGCGCACCGGGCGCCAGGGAGATGACCATGGGCCTGTACGGCGGCATCGAGGCAGGAGGGACCAAGTTCGTCTGCGCGGTTGGTAGCGGCCCAGACGATCTGCGGGCGGAGGAGCGCTTCCCAACGACTACCCCAGAGGAGACCATCGCCCGGGCCATCGACTTTTTCCGGGCGCACCGGTCACCCCTCCTCGCCGTAGGGATCGCCTCTTTTGGACCGGTAGACCCCAACCCGGCCTCACCCACCTTCGGCCACATCACGACCACGCCCAAACCCGGTTGGGCGCACACCGACATCGTCGGCGCCCTGCGGCAGGCTCTGGGCGTGCCCGTGGGCTTTGACACCGACGTGAACGGCGCCGCCCTCGGCGAGCACTGCTGGGGAGCCGCCAGAGGGCTCGACACCTTCATCTATCTGACCGTGGGCACTGGCATCGGCGGGGGCGGCATGGTGAACGGCCGCCTCATCCATGGGCTGATGCACCCTGAGATGGGCCACGTGCGCATCCCACACGACCTGGCCCTCGACCCCTTCCCCGGTGCCTGCCCCTATCATGGTGACTGCCTCGAGGGCCTCGCCGCCGGCCCTGCCATCGAGCAGCGCTGGGGGCGGCGCGGGGAGAACCTGCCCCCCGATCACCCTGCCTGGCCGCTCGAGGCCCGGTACCTGGCACTGGGGCTGGTCAACTATATCGTGACCCTCTCCCCGCAGCGCATCATCATCGGCGGCGGCGTCATGGAGCAGCCGCAGCTGTTTCCCCTGGTGCGTCGCGAGGTGCAGGCGCTGCTCAACGGTTACCTGCAGGTGCCGGCCATCCTCGAAGACATCGACAGCTACATCGTGCCTCCCGCCCTCGGGCAGCGCGCTGGCGTGCTCGGCGCCATTGCCCTCGCCCGGGAGCAGGTGCCTGCCTCGTGACGCTTCCGACCGCGTGCCTGACGGGGTCTTGACCGCGAGGAGGAACCCGTGCCGTTCGTTCTCCGAGTCGCCGTCCTCAACCTGCGGCACAACGCCGATCGCTGGCCTGAGCGGCTACCGCTCATCGTAGAGGAGCTGGCCCGCGAGCGGCCCCATCTGGTCGGGCTTCAGGAGGTCTTTGTGCCCATCGACCAGGCCGGCCTCCTGACCGGGCACCTGAACCGGGCCTGTGCGAGCCTCGCGCCCACCGGGGTGCAGTGCGGCACCTACACCTTCTACCTGCAGTCCAAGACGTGGCCCGAGAACCTGAAGGAGGGGATCGCCATCCTCTCGCGCCTGCCGGTCGAGGAGCACGACTGGCTCGATCTCCGCGGGGGCTCGCGGGTCGCCCAGAGGGTCCGCGTGCGCCTGCCGGGCGGCGGAGCGCTGGACTTTTACAACACGCACCTGCACCACGAGCTCCTGGCCGACGCGCTCCGGTGCGAGCAGGCGACGCGCCTGCTGGAGTGGATGAAGGCGTGCTCAGCGGATGTGCACGCCATCCTCGTAGGTGATCTCAACGCCCGCCCTGATAGTGGCGCCTTGCGCCTGCTCAAGTCGTCGCTGGTGTCGGCGTACGAGGTCGCCAACGGGCGGGAACCGGAGTACACCTTCCCGACGCCCCTGGTGAAGCAGACCCTTCCCTGGCGCGCCACGCTGGACTACATCCTGCTATCGCCAGCGAGCGGCGCGAGGGTCCTGCGAGCCTGGCGTGCCTTTGAGCACCCCGCCGCCGACGACCCCACACTCTATGCATCGGATCACTATGGGCTGATGGCGGATATCGCGCTGGAGGAGCCGCGCGCGTCTTAGCGGGCAGGGCGGGGCTTGGCCTTTTCAGGTCCTCGTTCCTTGTCACTTTCTGTAGCGCTGCTGAAGGATGGCGTGGCGTCCTCGCGCGGTTGTTGCCCCCACCCCCGTCCCCCTTCCCCCCCGCCTCCGCGGCGGGGAAGGGGGCGCTCTTTTCTGTAGGGGTGTTCGCGGGCGTCGAAGCCGCCC
>DYEI01000321.1 GCA_020725765.1 Anaerolinea sp.
CCGTCGACTTCACCCTACCAGACGCGGTAGCCGGCCCTGCGCGCGGCTCGCTCTCTTGTACCGTCGCCCCATCCCCCCCGGCAAGGGCCGAGGGACGGCGGCTTAAGCAGCCTGTCCGCCCCTGAACCCCGCCCGGGGGAGCGGGCAGACCTACCTGTTGTGGGTTTTCGCTCAGGTCGGCCTCTGGCGCGTCGCCCGGCCTGTCGAGTTGGCCGGGGGGCCTTCACCAAGTATAATCCCCCTCAGGCGGCTTCGCCCGCGGATCAAGCTCCCAGGAGGTCATGGATGCGTACCCTGGTTATCGGCTACGGCAACCCCAGCCGCCGCGACGATGGCGTGGCATTGCACGTCGTGAACGCCCTGCGCGCTCACTGGGGACGCCCGCCGCTTGAGCCGGGGGAGGATGGAGTCGACGACCTCGACGGAGCACAGGACTCGGTCTTTGTGCAGCAACTCGCCCCCGAGTTGGCTTCGCTCCTGCTGCACTACGATCTGGCGGTCTTTGTCGATGCAGCGCTCCCACACGCCCCGAGCGCTGTCTGCATCGAGCCCTTGCGGGCGAACCTGCGCCTGGCTGCGGTATCCCACCACATGGAGCCTGCGACGCTCCTCGCCCTGGCCGCCACGCTATACGGCCACGCGCCGCAGACGTTCCTGGTCTCCATACGCGGCCAGGACTTTGACTTTGGCGAGGAGCTCTCGCCTGCCACGCAGGCGTCGGTACCGGCCGCAGTCGACCACGTCCTTCGGATCATCTCGGGGGGGCCGAAGCACTGACCAACCTCAGGACCCTGGCCCGCACCAGACGAAAGGGCGCGCGCCCCACGCGCTGGCACTCCAGAGCCTCTAAGCCACAGGCTCAACCCTCACCGCACAGGCCTTGTACTCGGGTATCTTGGCCACAGGGTCCAGCGCTGCGATGGTCAGGACGTTAGCCGCCGACTCCGCAAAGTGGAAGGTCATGAACACCAGCCCGGGCTGCGTCCGCTGCGTCACCTCCGCCCTCGCCGTCACACTGCCCCGCCGCGAGCTGACGCGCACAACCCCGCCATCCACGATCCCCAGCTTCAGGGCATCGTCTGGATGGATCTCGACCCTGCCCTCAGGATAAAGCTCCATCAAGCCCGGCACGCGTCGTGTGAGTGATCCCGTGTGGTAGTGGTAGAGCACACGCCCAGTCGTGAGCACCAGCGGATACTCCTCGTCCGGCTGCTCTGCAGGGGGCAGCCAGTCCACAGGCACAAACCGGCCAAGCCCTCGCGGGAACCTGCCCACGTGCAGGATCGGCGTCCCAGGATGATCAAGGTCCGGGCACGGCCACTGCAGGCCCTGCCCACCCAGACGCTCGTGGCGCACGCCACCGTAGATGGGGGTCAGGGCCGCAATCTCCTCCATGACCTGGGCCGGGGATCGATAGTCCCAGCCGGCGAAGGGACCCTGTGGCGGCTCCTTCTGCAGGCGCTTTGCCAGGTCGCAGATGATCTCCCAGTCCTGCCTGGCCTGCCCGGGCGGTGAGACTGCCGGCGACGCCAACTGCACCCTGCGCTCAGTATTCGTCAGGGTCCCCGACTTTTCCGCCAGAGCAGCCCCTGGCAACACTACATCGGCCAGCTCGGCCGTCTCGGTAAGGAAAACATCCTGCACCACGAGAAACTCCAGGCCCTCCAGACTCCGGCGGACGTGGTTCACATCCGGGTCCGACACCATGGGGTTCTCGCCGAGGATGTACATGGCCCTGATTCGGCCCTCTTCTGCCCCATTGAGCATTTCCACCACGGTCAGGCCCGGCGCTGAACCCAGCGTAACGCCCCACGCGGCTTCGAATTTGCGCCGAGCTTCGTCGGAAGCCACGGGCTGGTAACCGGTGTAGTAGTTTGGCAGGCCCCCCATATCGCAGGCGCCCTGCACATTGTTTTGCCCACGCAGCGGGTTCACCCCACCACCCGGCACACCCAGGTTGCCCAGCAACATCTGCAGGTTGGCACAGGCCAGCACGTTCTGGTGCCCGGTTGTGTGCTGTGTGATCCCCATAGCGTAGAGCAGGGCCAGAGGCCGGAGGCCTGCCATCAGGCGAGCCGCCCGACGAACCAGTTCAGGGGCCACACCGGTTATGTCTGCTGTTGCCTCTGGGGTGTACCTGGCTACCGCGGCCTGCAGCTCGGCAAAGCCTTCCGTGCGCTCGGCCACGAATGCCTTGTCGTAGAGCTCCTCGCCGATGAGCACGTTCATCAGCGCATTGAGGAGCGCGATGTCGCTGCCAGCACGATGCTGCAGGTGGATCGCAGCCAGACGCGTCAGAGGGATGCGCCTCGGGTCCGCGACGATCAAGCCGGCTCCGCGCTGCTTCACGGCCTCGCGGATGCCCATCCCGATCACCGGATGCTGCTCTGTTGTATTCGAGCCGATGACAAAGAAGCCACGAGCATCCCGCACGATGTCGGCGATCGAGTTCGTCATGGCCCCGGAGCCGAAGGAAGTGACCAGACCGGTCACTGTGGCGCTGTGTCAGAGGCGCGCACAGTGATCTATGTTGTGAGTCCCCATCACCGCCCGAGTGAACTTTTGGAGAAGATAGTTCTCCTCGTTCGTGCACCGTGCGGACGTGAGGGCCGCAAACTGGTCGCCCCGATACCCGGCCAGCCGGGTAGCAACCAGGTCCAACGCCTCCTCCCAGGTTGCCTCCACGAAACGACCATCGCGCCTGATCAGGGGGGTCGTCAGCCGCTCCGGGTGGCCGATATACGCATGTCCGTAGCGCCCCTTGACGCAGAGGCGCCCCCTGTTCACCGGGCTTTCGGCAGCACCACGCACGCGCACAACCTGGTTGCCGCGCACGCCAAGGTACAGGCCACAACCCACACCGCAGTAGGCACAGATGCTCCTCACCTCGCGGGCGGGATTTCGCTCCTGCCGGGGCACGAGGGCCCCAACGGGGCAGCGCGCCACACACTCGCCGCACGACTCGCACCGCGACTGGACAATCGGTCGGTTCCCCAGCGTGGAGATAACCGTCGCATATCCGCGGAAGGCATAGTCGATGGCGCTTGCACCGACGATCTCTTCGCAGGTCCGCACACAGATGCCGCACAGCACGCAGCGGTTCGGATCCCGCAGGAAGAAGGGGTTGGAGCTATCCACAGGCAGAGTACTCGTCGTCCGCCTCAGCCTCTGCAGCCGCTCCTCTTCGATGCCCACGTGCCGTGCGATCTCTTGCAGTTTGCAGGCCCCGTCCTTCGCGCATGACAAGCAGTCAGCATGGTGGTTGACGATGAGGAGCTCGACAGCTACCCGGCGTGCCAGCTCAATGTCGGGGCTCTCGGTCCTCACCACCATGCCTTCCTCGACGGGCGTCTTGCATGAGATCGTCATGCCCCGACCGGCGATCTCCACAAGGCACAGGCGACACACGCCCACGGGCTTCAGGTCAGGATGATGGCAGAGGTGAGGAATGTAGATACCGGCCTCAAGGGCACACTCCAGCACACTCATCCCCTCGCGAGCCGTGACCGCCACCCCGTCGATCGTCAGGCTGAGAGTTTTCATTGCCATCTCCCCCAGGCATTCACTGCCCCGTCACACACTCAACAGCGCCAAACCTGGCAGGACAGACTTCGAGGCAGACGCCGCAGCGAATACACTTGACTGCGTCAATGGTGTGGACCTGCCTGCGCTCGCCACTGATGGCGCCGACCGGGCAGGCTCGAGAACAGATCTGGCACCCCTTGCATTTGTCCGGCACGATGCGGTAACGGATCAGCGCTTTGCAGACCTTTGAGGGGCATCGCCCCTGCTCATGCGCCTCGTACTCATCCCGGAAATAGCGAATGGTGGTGAGCACAGGATTTGGGGCCGTCTGCCCGAGGCCACACAGCGAGCCCTTTTTCACGGCCAGCGCCACTTCCTGCAGCAGCTCGACATCGCCCACTCTGCCCTTGCCCGCGGTGATGTCGGTGAGAATGTCGATCATCTGTTTGGTGCCCAGCCGGCAGGGCACGCACTCTCCACACGACTCCTTCTGGGTAAAGTCCAGGAAGTACCGCGCGACGTCCACCATGCATGTGTCTTCGTCCATGACGACCATGCCCCCGGAGCCCATGATCGAGCCCGCTGCCGTCAGGGACTCATAGTCCACCGGGCTATCCAGCAACGACTCTGGCAGGCAGCCGCCAGAGGGACCACCGGTTTGCACGGCCTTGAAGCGCTTATCGCCGAGGATACCGCCCCCGATGCCGTAGACAATCTCGCGCAGCGTGATGCCGAGCGGTACTTCGATAAGGCCCGCTCGCTTCACCTTGCCCACGAGGGCAAATGTCTTCGTGCCTTTGCTCTTCTCGCTGCCGTACTGCGCGAACCACTCCGCTCCCTTCTGCAGGATGAGCGACACACCGGCCAGCGTCTCCACATTGTTGATCACCGTGGGCCTGCCCCAGAGGCCCGACGTCGCTGGGAACGGAGGCCGCGGCCGGGGCATTCCGCGACGGCCCTCGATCGACGCGATGAGCGCCGTCTCTTCTCCACACACAAAGGCGCCGGCGCCCTCCTTGATGTGAATGTCAAAGCTGAAACCCGAACCAAGGATGTTCTCGCCAACAAGCCCGTGTTCGCGCATCTGCGCCAGAGCAATGTGCAGTCGCTCCAGAGCCAGGGGGTACTCAGCCCGGCAGTAGATGTACCCCTCCCTCGCGCCAATAGTGTAACCATCGATGAGCAGACCCTCAAGGACAGAGTGAGGATCGCTCTCCAGAAGCGATCGGTTCATGAACGCGCCGGGGTCGCCTTCGTCGGCGTTGCACACGACGTACTTGGGTTCGCCGGGTGCTTCGAGGCAGAACTGCCACTTTCTCCAGGTCGGAAACCCGGCGCCGCCCCGCCCTCGCAGGCCTGCTCGCCGGATTTCGTCGATGATCTGCTGCCGCTCCATCCCCAAAGCCCGCGCAAGGCCGGTGTAGCCTCCCTGCGCCACATAGTGGAGGATGTTCGTGGGATCGATGAAACCACAGTTGCGCAGTATCCTCCTCACCTGCGGTTTCAAGACAGGAATCTGGAACAGCTCGGGAATGCCCTCGACACTGCCCTCGCCAACCGTGCCAAGCGCCCAGTCGGACAGAGGGTTGTCCTTCAGGAGGTACTCAGAGACCAACTGCGTTGCCCGCTCCGGGTTGACGTGGCCATAGCAGATCGCCGGACGCCCCGGCTTGTGGATGGTCACGAGCGGCTCTGCGAAACACAGCCCAATGCAGCCCACCTCCATGATGAGCGCCGGCACCGCCTCCTTCTGTAGCGCCTCCCGCAGAGCGTCCACCACTGCCGAGGCCCCGGCCGACCGGCCACAGGTTGCGGTGCCAACCTGTATGAGCGGAACGGAGCTCTCCTTCAGCGCCTGCCACTCGTGTTGAGCACGTCGCTCCAGCTCTTCGAAGGTCATCACTCCCGACCTCCCCTCGAGAAAACCTCCCTCACCCTGGTCGGCGTCAGCTTGGCGTAAACCTCCCGATTGATCATCATGCAGGGGGAAAGGGCGCAGCAGCCGATGCAGGCGACGGTCTCGAGGGTATACTCCATGTCTGCAGTGGTCTCACCCTCTTTGATGCCCAGCACCTGCTGGATCTCATCCAGGATCCTCGGCGCGCCGCGCACATGGCACGCCGTCCCGCGGCAGACCATGATCCTGTTTCTGCCGGTGGGAGTAAAACGGAACTGGGCATAGAAGGACGCCACCCCGTAGACCTGGCTCTCGGGCACGCCGAGATAGTCTGCGATCCTCAGCATCGCCTCTTCTGGGAGGTAGCCGAGTTCAGCCTGGACGCTCTGCAGAATGGGGATCAAGTTGGCCCTATCCCTGCCGTAGGACGAGAGAATGGCATCGATACGCTCGTGCATTCCAACTCCTCCTGGGGTTGCCTCGTCCCGGCAGCCAGTCGCCGGGGAACCCGTGAGCTATGCCCCGGCGTCCCTGTCGCCAGCGACCTTGCCGGGCTCCAGCCCAGCCATCAGATTCGGGCGCCGGTTCATGGTACAGGCACAAGCCACTGAGGATAGGTGAGGCCGGTCACGGGGAGGGCATCAACGCGGTCTCCAGGGGCACGCGCGCTCTCCACGATCGAACTGCCGTACCCGGCACAGTTCGTGCTTTCCGTCACGTTTGGGATTATATCATTCCAGTGTGCGTTGGTCAATCCTGCAGGGTTGGCCGGGGCATAGTGCACCCCGGAGGCAGGCTCAGCTGCGCTGTTGGCAGGGCCCCCACCCGCGGCGCCAGGTTAGCGCCTATCGGGGTCAGGGGTGAGGGCAGCTCCGCGAGATGCTGCGCAGGCCACGG
>DYEI01000322.1 GCA_020725765.1 Anaerolinea sp.
CGGGAGGCGGGATTGCTTCGCCAGCCCTGCGGGCTGGCTCGCAATGACGGGGTGTGAGGAAGCCCCCATTTCCTTGTCGGGCTCACATGACCCGTGTGCCAGTGAGCTTCCTGCCGCAGGCGGCAGATATGTGGCTACCTGGCAGCGCAACCGGTGTGGCCCAACTGCGGAACCCGCACGCACCACTCAGTCCCGAAATGCACCGACGATTGTGGGATATACCCGCCAATGAGTGCCGCTTTGCTCTCCTGCACCGCCAGGTGCTATAATCCCGGTTTGAGTGCCGACTGGTGGTACTGGGTGGGTCACAGGAGGGTCACCATGGCCGGGCGCTACATCGCAGCAGTTGATCAAGGCACGACTTCGACCCGCTTCATGATCTTCGATAGGGCGGGTCGGATCGTGGGTGCGCACCAGCTCGAGCACCAGCAGATCTACCCCCAGGCGGGCTGGGTCGAGCACGATCCCCTTGAAATCTGGCAGCGTACTCAGGAGGTGATCCGCGGGGCTCTCGACCAGTGCCGCGTCCCGGCACGGGAGCTGGCGGCCATCGGCGTGACCAACCAGCGGGAGACCACGCTGGTCTGGGACCGCCATACCGGCCGGCCATACCACAACGCCGTCGTCTGGCAGTGCACCCGCACCAAGGACATCTGCGACATGCTGGCCCGCGAGGGTGGGCAGGATCGTTTCCGTGCCCGGGTCGGCCTTCCTCTGGCCACCTACTTCTCGGGACCCAAGATCCGATGGATCCTGGATAACGTGCCAGGCGTGCGCGCGGCTGCCGAGAGGGGCGATGCCCTCTTTGGCACCGTTGATACCTGGGAGATCTGGTGGCTTACGGGTGGCCCGCGCGGGGGTGTTCACGTCACCGACGTGACCAACGCCAGCCGTACGATGCTCATGGACCTGGAGACTCTGGACTGGGACCCGGAGATCCTCGAGATTCTGAGCATCCCCCGCCAGATGCTGCCAACCATCCGCCCCTCGAGCGACCCCGAGGTCTATGGCTACACCGACCGCGAAGGCCCGCTGGGGGCCGCCATCCCGGTCTGCGGGGATCTCGGGGATCAGCAGGCGGCGCTCGTCGGACAGACGTGCTTCAGCGCCGGCGAGGCAAAGAACACGTATGGTACCGGCTGCTTCATGCTGCTGAACACCGGCACGCGGCCGGTGCCCTCCCAGAGCGGGCTGCTCACCACCGTCGGCTACAAGCTCGGCCGATCGCCGGCGGTGTACTGCCTGGAAGGCTCGATTGCCGTCGCGGGCGCCCTCGTGCAGTGGCTTCGGGATAACCTGCGCTTCTTTGACTTTTCGAAGCACATCGAGGACTATGCGCGGCAGGTCGCCGACAATGGTGGCGTGTACCTGGTGCCGGCCTTCTCCGGGCTCTTTGCTCCGTACTGGCGGGGGGATGCCCGCGGTGTGATCGTGGGCCTGACCCGCTATGCCAACAAAGGCCACATCTGCCGCGCCGCCCTCGAGGCCACTGCCTATCAGACGCGCGAGGTGCTCGAGGCCATGCAGAAGGACTCTGGCGTTGTTCTCTCCTCCCTGCGCGTCGATGGCGGCATGGTGCACAACGAGCTCCTGATGCAGTTCCAGGCCGACATCCTCGGCGTGCCGGTCGTACGCCCGACCGTCGCTGAGACGACCTCCCTCGGTGCAGCATACGCCGCCGGCCTCGCCGTCGGGTTCTGGAGCGAGCTGGAGGACCTGCGTCGCAACTGGCAGGTCGACCGAACGTGGCAGCCACAGATGGACGCCGACACGCGGGCCCGACTCTACAGGGGCTGGCTCAAGGCGGTCGAGCGGACCTTCAACTGGGTGGACTAGGCCGGTGGCCATGCAGACATATGATGTCGTCATCATCGGGGCGGGGGTCGTCGGCTGCATGGTGGCCCGGGCCCTCTCCCGCTATGACCTCAGTGTGCTCCTCATCGAAAAGGAGGCCGACGTCGGCGCGGGGACGAGCTCGGCCAACACCGCCATCGTGCACGCCGGATACGATCCGATGCCAGGGACCCTGAAGGCCGCGCTGAATGTGGCCGGCAACCGCATGTGGGACACGCTGGCCGCTGAGCTGGACTTTGCCTTCGAGCGGCGAGGCGACTATGTGGTGGCGGTCGAACCCGAGGAGGTGCCGCGGCTGGAGCTGTTGCGACAGCAGGGGATTGCCAACGGCGTCACCGGGCTGGCCATGCTCTCGGGCGAGGAGTTGCGTCGTCGTGAGCCCCTGGTCAACCCGCGGGCCTGCGCGGCGCTCTGGGCCTCGACGAGCGGCATCTGCGACCCCTTCGCCGCGGTGCTGGCCGCGGCCGAGAACGCCGTCACCAACGGCGTGACCCTGATGCTCGAGACGGCGTTCGAGGGGTTCCACATGGAGGGGCGCCGCATCGCAGGCGTCCGGACCAGCCGGGGGAGCTTGCGCTGCCGATGGGTCGTCAATGCTGCGGGGCTCTATGCGGACGAGGTCATGCACAAGGCCGGCGTGCGGCCCGACTTTGCCATCACCCCGCGCCGGGGCGAATACTATGTCCTCGACCGCGCCCAGCTCCCGCTCAGAAGCGTGCTCTTTCCCGTACCGACGGATGTGAGCAAGGGGATTCTGGTGACGGCGACCGTGCACGGCAACCCCATCGTCGGACCGAACGCGCGGGATGTGGCCGGGAAGGAGGACCGGTCGGCTACGAGGGAGGGGCTTGAAGAGGTCTGGCAGGGGGCCGAGCGCCTCGTGCCGTCGCTCGACCCGCGGAGCATCATTGGCCTGTTTGCGGGCCTGCGGGCGGCGGGGAATGCGCGCTGCCTGACCCCCGGCGTCGACTATGGGCATGACTTTGTGGTCGAGATCGCGGAGGGCGTGCACGGGCTCGTCAACCTCGCCGGGATCGAATCGCCGGGGCTCACCGCGGCGCCCGCCATCGCCGAGAGGGTGGTCGAGTTGCTCCGGGATGCAGGGGAGCCGTTGCGCGAGAAGCGGAGCTGGAATCCGATTCGCCGGGCACGGCCGCGATTTCGCGACCTGCTGCCTGAACAGCAAGCTGAGCTGGTTCGGCGCGACCCGCTCTACGGGCGAATCGTCTGTCGGTGCGAGATGGTCACCGAGGGTGAGATTGTGGCCGAGATCCATGCCCCCATTCCCGCCCGCACCTACGACGCCCTCAAGCGACGCACGTGGCTGGGGACGGGGCGCTGTCAGGGAGGGTTTGACACGCCGCGGGTCCTTGCCATCCTCGCGCGCGAGCTGGGTATCTCGCCGGTGCAGGTGACCAAGAAGGGGCCCGGCTCCGAGTTCTTGTCGCGGCCTACCAAAGATACCGATTGGAGCGGCACCGGCCCGGAGCGAGCCGGGCACCGGGTAGGAGGCGGTTGAGGGCGTTGAGGCGCAGCTATGATGTGATCGTCGTCGGTTCCGGGCCGGGGGGAATGGCAGCGGCCGTGGCGGCAAAGAAGAACGGCGCCCGTGATGTGCTCGTCATCGAGCGCGATGTCGAGCCGGGAGGCATCCTGCTTCAGTGCATCCACCACGGTTTTGGAGTTGAGACGCTCAGGCAGGACCTCACCGGGCCTGCCTATGCTCAGCGCTTTGTGGACGAGGCGCTCTCCCTCGGCGTCGATGTCATGGTGGACGCCATGGTCCTCCGCATCACGCCATCGCGGCACCTGTGGGTCACCAGCGCCCGGAGCGGCCTCGTGGAGCTGGAGGCGCGGGCCATCGTGCTGGCAATGGGCTGCCGCGAGCGCACCCGGGCGCAGATCCGCATCCCCGGGAGCCGGCCTGCCGGGGTGTACACGGCGGGCACCGCCCAGCGGCTGGTCAACGTCGAAGGCTACATGCCGGGCAGACGCTTTGTCATCCTCGGCTCCGGCGATATCGGAATGATCATGGCCCGCCGGCTGACCCTCGAGGGCGCGCGCGTTGAGCGCGTGCTGGAGATCATGCCCTACCTCACAGGCCTGACGCGCAACTATGTCCAGTGCCTGCTCGACTATGGCGTGCCCCTCCAGTTGAGCCACACGGTAGGCCGGATCCTTGGGGACCGGCGGGTCGAGGCGGTCGAGGCGGTGCAGGTTGATGAGAGGTGGCGCCCGGTGCCGGGGACCGGCGAGCTGATTCCGTGTGACACACTCCTCCTCTCGGTTGGGCTTATCCCGGAGAATGAGTTGTCGCGACAGGCCGGGGTAGCGCTGGATCCGGCGACGGGTGGCCCGTACGTTGACGAGGGGTTTGGTACGAGCGTGCCCGGCATCTTTGCGGCCGGGAACGTCGTGCATGTGTATGACCTGGTCGACTGGGTGACTGAAGCGGGCTATGTGGCAGGGCGGAGCGCCGCTCGCTTTGCGCTGGGGGATCAGGTGCAGGGAGCGGCGAGCGTTGGCCTGCGCGCGGGCGAGAACGTCCGCTACGTCGTGCCGCAGCGGCTGAACCCGGAGAGCCTGGCCGACGGGCCGCAGCGGCTGCAGCTGCGCGTCGTCCGCCCGATCGAGGGCCGGGCGCGAGTGCAGGTCGCTGATGGCGATAGCCTCATCGCCGAGCAGCGCCTTCGCTACGCCCGGCCGGGCGAGATGGTGACGGTGACGCTCCCGCCGAGCGCATACGACCGGGTGCGGCAGGCGAAGGCGCTGGTGGTGTGCGTGACGGAGGCGTAGGGAGGGCCGCGCCATGGCTCAGGAGAAGGACCGCCTCATCTGTGTCACCTGCCCGATGGGCTGCGCGCTGGAGGTGACGCACGAGGGCCCGGCGCTCGTGGAGGTGAGCGGCCACGCGTGCCGCCGGGGGATCGAGTACGCGCGGGCCGAGCTGGCTGACCCGCGGCGCATGGTGGCCACAACCGTTCGCGTCCGCGGAGGGCTGCACCCGCTTGTGCCGGTCGGCACGGCTGCGCCGTTCCCCAAGGGCAGGATCATGGAGCTGATGGCCCTGCTCAGGGAAGTCGAGCTCGAGGCGCCGGTCCGTGCCGGGCAGGTGGTGCTTGCCGATGCCCTCGGGACCGGCGTCGACATCCTCGCCAGCCGCAGCATGCCGGCGGCCGATTGAGGGCCCTCCGGCAGGGCGCAGAGCCCTTCAGCTCTGCGGGCAGGCAGTGCCGCCCCTGATCGTCCTGTCCCCTACCGCTTGCGTTTGGCCTTTTCGGGGAGCCCCTCCTACATGAGTAGGACATGCGCACAGCGCGTCCTCGGTCTGGGGCCTGCCTGGAGGCACCGGAGAGTGGGAGTGTACCATAACCGAAGAGGCGGAACTTGGCAATGAGGGCAAGGCGCTGAGCTGGTCCTCGTTTTCAGGTCAGTCAGTTGCCAAGGGTGCATCCAAGACGCGTCGCTGCCCGCGCTGCAGCCGGGTGCTTTGCTGGGGCACAGTCCGGCCCTACCGCGGGACGGGGGTCTGGTGGTTGGCGCGCCTGGCCGCCCCGAGGGCGGCCAGGCGCGCCAACCACCAGACCCCCAACAGAAGGCCCTGCACCGGCCTTGTGCAAAGCGTAAGGCCCGGTCGCCGGCAGAGCGTCCCCCGGGAGGCTGCCTGGCCGCGAATCTGCTGACTGATCTTGGATGCACCCGTTGCCAAGGATGCATTGACAGGGGTATCTGCGCTGTGGTAACCTCTACGTCATCGCTGTCGGGAGGACGTTGCCCGTGCTCATTCTGAAGCGCATCGTTCGTGGCATCGTAGCCTGCTTCGTCGCCATACCCCTCCTGAGTCTGGCGGTTGGCTACCTCTATCTCCGCTCGGGCCTGCCGCCCACCAGCGGCACCATCCGGGCCGCCGGCCTGCAGTCGCCGGTCGAGGTCATCTGGGACCGCTGGGGTGTCCCCCACATCTATGCAGCCAGCGAGGATGACCTGTTCTTTGCGCAGGGGTACGTCCAGGCCGGGGACCGGCTCTGGCAGATGGAGCTCTATCGGCGGGCAGCAAAGGGAACCCTGGCGGAGGCCCTCGGGGAGCGGGCGCTCCCGGCCGACCGCCTCGCGCGCACCTTTGGCTTTGCCCGTGAGGCGGCCGAGGAGTGGCGGAGCCTGGATCTCGAGACCCGCCGGGCGCTCGACGCGTATGCCCGGGGCGTGAACGCATATCTGCAGCGGCCGCGCCACCGGTTGCCGCCAGAGTTTCTCCTGCTTGATCTGGTGCCCGCCCCCTGGCAGCCGGAGGATTCGCTGGCGATTGGCAGGCTTGTGGCCTGGAGCATGGATTCTGGCTGGCGGATGGAGCTGCTGCGGGCGCGGCTGGTTGAGGCCGTGGGCGTCGAGCGCGCACAGGAGCTTCTTTGCCATGAGACTCTCGCCTTGCCCGAGGAGCTGACGAGCCTGGCGGCGCTCGCGCAACCGACCCTTCCCGAGGCAGCGGGCGACGGATGGCCGTGGCTCATGGGCATCTCTGGCGGTGGCTGGGTCGTTGACGCCAGCAGGGCAGCCAGCGGAGCCCCGTTGCTCGCTGCCGACCTCTACTCGGCGCCGGAGATGCCTTCCCTGTGGTACGAGCTGCATCTGGTCGGAGGACGCTACGACGTCGCCGGGGCCGGCCTTCCGGGGGTGCCGGGCGTTGTCGTGGGCAGGAATCAATCGATTGCCTGGGCGTGGGGCGGCAGAGGGGCCGATAACGTCGATCTCTATGTCGAGCGCATACGCACGCGCTCGGCGTCACAGGCCGAGCATGAGGGTCGCTGGGAAGATGTGCGCCTCGTGGAGGAGCAGGTCCTCGTGAGAGGTCGCACCGAGCCGGTCCGCGTGGAGGCGGCGTTCACGCGGCACGGGCCGCTGGTCACGCCGCCGGAGGTGGAAGAGCGGGTGGCGTTCTGCTGGGCGGGCTCGGGCCGGGCTTCAGGCTTCGGGAGCTGCCTGCTGGCACTGAATCGCGCCTCCTCCTGGGATGAGTTCCGCGCCGTCCTGCAGCGGTGGACCGTGCCATCGCAGACCTTTCTGTACGCGGATGCTGCCGGCAACACCGGCTATGCTGTGGCAGGGCTTGTGCCATTGCGGCCGGAGGGCGACGGGCGCGTGCCGGCGCCCGGCTGGGTGGCCGCGTACGACTGGGCCGGCTTTGCACCGACCGGCGCGCTGCCACAGGTGTTGAACCCGGGAGAACCCGTGATCTCGCTGGGGAACGCGACGGCGGAGCTTCCGGCGGGTGAGGCAATGGGCCCGGAGACCGATGCGGCTGCCAGGGTGGCGGCCCTCGTTGCGTCGCAGAGGCCGGTGACCCTGGACGAAGCCGCGGCCATGGCGGGTGACCTGTACGGCCCGCCGCAACCGCTGCTCTCGCTCCTCCTCGCGCATCCGCCCGAGGATTGGATCCAGCAGCGGTCGATGCCCTACCTCCGGAACTGGGACCTCAAGTACGATGCCGCGAGCGCGGGTGCGGGCATCTATGAGGTCGTCTACTGGCGGCTGGTCCACAGGACCCTGGACGATGAGCTCGGCCCGGATCTGGTTGATAGCTACCTCCAGTGGTTCGCAGAGCACCGTAGCGCGATGGAGGAGCTGGCGCGGCAGCCTGCGAGCCCCTGGTTCGACGACCTGAGAACTCTCGAGCTGGAGGATCGGGATCGGATCATCGCGGAGAGCCTGGCCGAGGGGCTGGACTGGCTCGGCCGGCGTTTCGGTGATCTGCCCTATGAGTGGAACTGGGGCCGGGTGCACTATCTGAGCTTCCGGCATCCGCTGGGGGAGCGGTGGCCCCTGACGATACTGCTCAACAGGGGAGCGATGCGCGCGAGCGGCGCCACGGAGTGCGTCACCGTAACACAGCCGCTCTATGGGAGGCGCATGGTTGTGGGCAGCCTGCCCGCCTATCGTCTGATCGTGGACCTCGGCGGGGGCAAGTCGCTGTCCACACTGGCGACGGGCCAGTCGGGCAACCCGGTGAGCCGTCACTATGGCGACAGGATCGGCGCATGGCGAGAGGGGCGCTACCATGAGCTCCCGTATGAGCGCAAGGCGGTGCTCGAGGCACGCGAGGGGGCGTTCACTCTGGCCCCGACGCCGTGAGGGAACCGGCCGCCAAGGTGAAGGCTCGATGTCGGGCGAGCTGGGAGGCGGCTTAGGATGCGATTCGCTACAGCATGGCTGTCACCCCTGCGGTCACGTCGCCAGACAGCACGCGCCCGCCCCCGAACCCAGCCCCGAAGGGCTTCGCCGCTTTTCAGCGCAGGCAAGCGCCTGCAGCCCGAGGCTTCAGCCTCGGGCTGCAAAGAGCCAAGCCCCCTTCGGGGGCTGAGCCGATGATACGGGTGAGGCGTCGCCTCGCCCGTACAGGTTGCACGCCTAGCATCCAGAGAGGACGGACAGCTGTCCGCCCCCGAACCTGCCAGCAAGAAGGGGCTCCCCGATGATCACAGTTCGGGGAGCCCCTTTCGGTTCCTCGTCACGCTCCGGGGGATGGAGCGGCGCAGCCTAGTAGAAAATCTCCGCCAGCTGGTAGAGGGCCGGATCGACGGTCTTCATCTTGGACATGGCCTCGCTCAAGGGGACATCGACGATCTGGTTCCCCTGCAGCGCTGCCATGTAGCCGAACTTGCCCTCCTTGACCATGTCCGCCGCCCGGACGCCCAGCCGCGTGGCGAGCACCCGGTCAAAGACCGTGGGCGAGCCGCCGCGCTGGAGGTGTCCGAGGACCACAGAGCGCGTCTCAAAGCCGGTCAACCGCTCGACTTCCCTTGCGACGGTCTCAGCGAGGCCGCGGCGGTCGAGCCGGACGTGTCCGAAGGCGTCCTTCTCGCCGAGGTCCTCGCTGGTCGCGAGATCGCCGAACTCGGCGCCTTCGGCCACGACGATGATGCTGAAGCGCTTGCCCATCGCATAGCGACGGCGCAGGTGCTCGCACATGCGAGCAATCGTGCAGGGGACCTCGGGAATGACAATAAAGTCGGCGCCGCCGGCGAGGCCGCCAACCGTCGCCACCCAGCCAGCGTGGCGCCCCATGACCTCAACTACCAGGCACCGATGGTGGGCGCTGGCCGTCGTGTGCAACTTGTCGAGCGCCTCGCTGACCGTGGTCACTGCCGTGTCGAACCCGATGCAGTAATCGGTGCCCCAGACGTCGTTATCCATCGTCTTGGGCACTCCGGCCACGGGCACGCTGTGCTCTCGGTACAGGCGCTCGGCTACGCCAAGCGTGTCCTCCCCACCGATGGCCACGACGGCGTCGAGCTGCAGTGCCCTGATGGTGTTGAGGGTCTTCTCGAGATCGTCTGGCCGCTTGAACGGGTTCGTGCGGGATGAGCCGAGCATCGTGCCGCCAACGTGCAGGATGCCCGACACACTCCTCATGCTCAGCGGCTCAACCTGACCCTCGACCAGCCCGGCCCAGCCGTTGCGGATGCCGTACACATCAAAGCCGTACTCGAGGCTGCGGCGGGTAACGGCCCGAATCGCCGCGTTGAGGCCAGGGACGTCCCCGCCGCCTGTCAACACTCCGATTCTTGTCATATGAAGACCTCCTGATCCTGATACCCTGACTGCCATCGTCAGGCGGCGCCTCCGGGCCGCCCGACGATGGTACCGCGGCTGCTGCAGCCTACTCTATTTCGCCGAGGTCAGCGCTGCGGAACTGCTTCTTCGGGCTGGTGAACCCGCCGGTCGAGTCGATGGTCCCGGCGCTGCCAAAGAGGCGGATCTTCTCGCGGACGGCTTCCTTGACCTCGTCGCGCCCTACGCCGATGATCTTGCGCGGATCCGTCTCATCGGGCAGCTCGGCGACAGCGCGACGGATACCGGCGATGAGGGCCTGGTTCAGCGCCGTGGCCACATTGACCTTGGCGATGCCGTTCTCAATGGCCTCGAGGATGCTCTCGTGTTTGACCCCAGAGGATCCATGGAGCACGAGGGGGATCGAGACTCGCGCACGGATGGCCTTAAGGCGATCGATGTCGAGGGTGGCCTCGCGGGCGGTCATGGCGTGGACCGAGCCGCAAGCGACGGCGAGGGAGTCGCAGGTGGTGCGCCGCACAAACTCCTCCGCCTGGTCCGGATCGGTCATCGCTGCGATCACATCGTCCTGGGTGACCTTGTCCGTAACCCGGAGCACCTGGCCGAGCTCGGCCTCGACCGGGATGCCGACGATATGGGCGATGTCGGCGACTCGCCGGGTCGTGGCCACGTTCTCCTCGAAGGGCCGCTTCGAGCCATCGTACATCAGTGACGTGAAGCCGGCGCGCAGGCAGAGCACATTCTGCTCAAAGTCCGTGCCGTGGTCGAGATGCAGCACCACGGGCACGCTCACCAGGCTGGCCGCGATCTTGACCAGCCCGGCGGCGAACTCCATGCCTGCATACCGGATGGCGCCCTGGCTCACCTGCAGGATCACAGGAGCGCGCTCCTCCTGCGCGACCTCAACGATGGCCTGCACCTGCTCCATGTTGTTGGCGTTGAACGCGCCCACGGCAAAGTGCCTGCGGAGGGCTTCCTCAAGTACGGGCTTGCTGCTGACGAGTGGCATGTATAACCTCCTGCTCTAACGGGTCCGGCGGGGCGACCCTTGCGGGAAAGTGCTGGCGTCAAGGTCTCCGAGCCGGGCAAAGAACGAGGGCTGAGCCCGGTAAGGGCTAGCCCTGCGTAGGCCGCCATTGGCGACGGTTGACACAAAGTTCCTGCCCGAACCCTGCCGCGGGCCACGGGCGCTCGGAGTCAGGTAAGGACGCCAGTGTGGGGCCTGCGGGAGGGTGGTCCGGAACGACTTGAGTACGCGTTGGTGGTTTGCCAGATTATCCTATCGTACTATATACTGTGATGCCGAAGGTGGGATTCGAACCCACAAGGAGTCTGCCTCCAGCGGTTTTTGAGACCGCCGCGTATACCGTTCCGCCACTTCGGCTCATGCCGTCGTGAGTATAGGCCAAGATAGGGACTTCGTCAAGTGCCCGTTCCGGGTGGCCCCGGCAGGCCGGGATGGTCTGCGTCTTGGTGGAAGGCCTGACACTCATGGATGAACAGACCCTGCTCGCTTCTGCTCGCGCAGGGGACCCTCACGCCTTCAATACGCTGGTCCGAACCTACCAGGACATGGCCTACAACGTCGCATACCGCGTGCTGGGCGAGGCTGAGGCCGCGGCGGATGCTACGCAGGACGCGTTCCTGTCAGCGTACCGGGCACTGCCGGCCTTCCGCGGTGGCTCGTTCAAGGTCTGGCTGTTGCGGATTGTCACCAACTCGTGTTACGACCAGCTCCGCCTGCGCAAGCGCCGGCAGCAGACCTCGCTTGATGACCTCGCGGAGGACGCCGACTATGCCTCGGCGCTCGCTGACCATGGCGAGAGCCCAGAGGAGGCGATCTTGAGGGGGGAGCTGGCGCGAGTCTTGCAGGCGGGGATCGCGAGCCTACCCCTCGACCAGCGCATTGTGCTCGTGCTTTCGGATGTGCAGGGGCTCAGCTACGAGGAGATCGCCGAGACAACAGGAATTGCGCTGGGCACCGTCAAGTCGCGGCTGAGCCGGGCGCGGGCACGGCTGCGGGACTTTTTGGGTCATGTTCGGGAACCCTGGGCCGTCTGATGGCGTCTTACTGATGGGACCGGCGGAAGGCTGCGGGTAAGGAAGACGAGAACCACATGTTGCGCTTGATCGGGCGTGTGAGGGATGCCGGGCACGGCTACTGCCAGGAAAACCTGTCGGCGTTGCTGGACGGGCAGCTATCGCCGCGGGAGGAGGAGCGCGTCAGGCGCCACCTTGCGGAGTGTGAGGAGTGTCAGCGGGACCTCCGGGCGCTCGAGCGCACCGTAGCGCTGGTGCGCGCCCTGCCGCAGGTGAGGGCGCCGCGATCCTTCCAGATTGCCCCGACTGTCCCGGCCCCTTCGGTGCCCTTCTGGATGCGTCCGTGGGCCTATACGGCGCTGCGCACCGCCACTGGAGTGGCTGCGGCGCTGCTGGTGGTAACGCTCACAGGGAACGCGCTCACGATGCGCCAGGCGGGTCGGGCTCCGGCGTTCACCGAAGCCGAGTCGGCTGCCCTGATGGCCGCGCCTGAGGCCCCGACGGTATCGGCGGATGCGGCGTTGGCGCTACCGCGTGAGACTGGTCAGGAAACGCCCTCGACGCGGGGGGAAAAGCTGGCACCGGCGGCGACGCCAGGCGTCCCTGGCCTCGGAGGCGGGGAAGGTGTCGGGCCGACCCTCAGCGCGGAAGAGGAGGCGCGCAGGGCACTAGCGCCTCCGGGGGCGGGAGAGCTGCCTCTGGAGACGCCAGCACCCGGTGTCGCAGCCCTGGCAGCGCCGGCTCCAACGGACACGACCGCGACAGCAGGCGACAGGGAGGCACCGGTGGCTGCTACCCCTGCTCAGCCGCAGGAGGAGCCCGGCCAGGCGCTGGTGGAGCGCTACGGGCAGGAGAGGCCCCTCGCACCGGCGCTGGCGGCCTATCCGTGGCGGGCATGGGCGGTAGCGAGCGGAGTGCTCGCGGCCGTGTTTCTTGCGCTGACCCTGCGACTGCGGGCAATACGGTCACGCTGGCCGTGAGACGGCCTCGCACACCTTTCGGGAGGGGCCTCCCCGCCGGAGACTGGCCGGGAAGGCCCCTCTTTGTGCCTGCTCCTCTGGAGGCTGGTCGCCAGCGGCGATGCCTCCTTGCCAGGGCGACGCGTGTGGGGCCAGGGGTATCGGCAAGAGGTGACGCAGTGCGGGCACATCTGCCTAACACAGCGTGCGGCAACAGAGCCAGACCCGAGGGGGCGCGCCGTGACCGGGCATCACGCTGATGTCCGCGGGCAGGGCTGTCAACAGCCGTCCTCTGCGGCGTACCCTGAACGCCACGCCGAACAGGTATCGTAACTGTTCAGACTCGCAGCCAGGCAGCGCCGGCTCCCACGTGTTGCCCCCAGCCCGCTCCTTGCGTTTGGCCTTTTCGGGGGGCCCGAGTGTACAGCGCCTCCTGGTCTGGGGCCTTGCCGGGCCGGCCACAGGTCGGAGCTCTGCCATAGCCGCGAAAGGCCAAACTCGAGGACGGGCTTCAGGGGCGGACAGGCTGCTATTGCCGCCGTCCGTCGGCCCTTGCCGGAGGGCACCCCATCCCCGCCGCCGAGGCGGCGGAGAAGGGGGCGTCTTGTTTGTGGAGGGGGTGTTTGCGGGCGGCTTCGCCGCCCGCAAACACCCCCTTCCATTCTGGATCCCCCGCCGCGGCGGGGGCGCGGTCAGGCGTGGGGGTCCCTCGATGGGCCATGCCCTCGCCCTGCGACCGTAGAAGGCTGTCCGCCAAGGAAGATTTGCCCACACAGCAGGTCTCAGGTAGGATAGAGGCCCGGCAGGCCGGGCGCCTTGGCCTGCGCATCAAGAGCGCCGAGGAACAACATCGGGAGGACTGCCATGCACCGCCCCAACTGGAGAGCATCCTCGACACTCTGGCTCTTTGCCCTGACCCTCGTCGGCACGGCCTGCCTGGGGCTGGCGCTGGCCGCCTGCAGGGATGAGGTGATGCCCGCCACGCCCGCTGCCACTGCCACGTCCACGGCTACGCTCACCGCCACCGCCTCGCCGGCGGCGAGCCTCACAGGCAGCCCCTCGTCGACTGCTGCACCTACCCATACTCCCCGGCCTACCAACACCCCGAGGCCGGCCAGGCCCATCCGGAAGCTCGGCCCGGAGATCTGCGCCGGCACCCGTGTGTCCCTCGGCAACCCGCCGGTCATCAAGCTGCGCAACGTCTCCCGCGAGTATGTCGGCGAGGTGCGCCAGCTCGTCGGCCCAGACTCCCTCATCGTCATCCGCTTCGAGTTTGACCAGCCGGATACCCGCATGGACCCGCGGCAGGCCGCCCGCGAGTGGTTCGGACGGCGTCGAGAGGACATGGTCGCCATGCGCAACGCCGCCGCACCCAACATCGCCTTTGAGACAGCCGTCAACGAGTGCCCGGAGGACCTCCTCGACTGGTACGTGCACTTCTCCCTGGAGCTGATCCCGCTGATGCACGCCGAAGGGCTCCGCTGCGTCGCCGCAAACCCCGGAGTCGGCCAGTGGTCCGAGGCGGGTTGGGCCAAGTTCAGGCCAGTGATCGCCATCCTCAGGCCCGATGACTTTGTAGGGCTCCACGAGTACTGGGTCGACACGCCCGACATCGGCAACCGCTGGCACTGCGGCCGCTGGACCATCCCCGCCATCGCTGCCGTGATCGGCGATGCCCGAATCGTCATCACCGAATGCGGCCGCGACGTGGTAGAAGGCCGCGGGCAGCCGGGATGGCGGCACACGTGCAACACCGAAGACTTTCTCTGGGACCTCGAGGAGTACGATGCGCTGCTGCGCCAGTTCCCGAACGTCGTCGGCGCGACCGTCTTTACCCTGGACCCTGGTTGGAAAGACTTTGACGTCACCAGCCTGTGGCCACAAGTCGTCTTCCGGTACTCGCTGACGCCCACCCCTGTGCCGCCAGCCAGCTAGGCCTGCTGCCCCAACCCTGTGCCGGGCCGGAGCCGCCTGGATTCCTCGCCCCCACTCTGCCAGGAGGCTTACATAGCCACGAGAAGGCCAGACTCGAGGCCATTCCCTACATGCCCGGGCTCTGCTGGCGCGCCGCCACGGGCCAGCAGAGCCCGGAACACCCTCAATCGTCTTCCCTCTCCCGCAGGCGGACGACGCGGCGTCCGCCTGTGGGTTCAGCGGCGGACAGACTGCTTTGCCGCCGTCCCTCGGCCCCTGCCGGAGGTTACCCCATCCCCCCGTCCGTGGAGTTTGGCCTTTTGAGGTCCTCGCCCCTCACTATTACCTCCATCGCCCATCAGCAGTCGTGTGGCGCGGCTCGTCCTGGAATACCCCCACCCCCGACCCCTCCCCCAGGCGGGCACG
>DYEI01000323.1 GCA_020725765.1 Anaerolinea sp.
GCTTCTGGGCGATGAGATCCTGGTAGAGCAGGCCGAGGTAGGTCATCATGCGCAGGGCCATGAACGGATCGACCTCGGACTGGAACTCGATCAGGATGTAGATGTACAGCCACTCTTCGCCCCAGCGCACGCGCCAGACGACATCGTCGTGGCGTTGCCGCCAGGATTCGCTCACATAACTCCCGTTGACCCGCTCGAGGGTGGTGAAATCGAGCTTCTTGACCCAGGCGCCGTGCACGAACCCCCGAATAAGGTCGGCGACCATCTCGGGAAACGAGAAGAACTTCTTGTAACTCGCATCGTGCCGGCGCATGCCCTCATTCTAGCCGACGACGCCGACCCTCGCAAGGTCGGAGCGCAGGAGGGCCCCGCCTGATCGCCGACGCTGGATCAATTCCTAATGTTTGAAAATCTGCTCGAGGGTGGCGGCGTCGAGGATGCGGTCGGCCCAGGTGTCGAGCTGCTCTTCGCTCGCTTCGAGAATGCGGCGTCGGTCAGCCTCGTTCAAGGGCCCGAATTTTTGCTCGATCAAACGAAGAATGGCTTTCGCCATGCGCTCTCGTCCCTTTTCGAGGCCCTTTTCGAGTCCTTCTTCGAGTCCTTCTTGGCGCCACTGCCTGGTCCATTCGACGACGGTTTTCGATAGCATGGTATGAGCCTCCTCAAGGCCGCTGCAGCATAGTTGATGTTCAGTGCTTGAGGATCTGCTTGAGGGTGGTGGCGTCGAGGATGCGGTCGGCCCAGGTGTCGAGCTGCTCTTCGCTCGCTTCGAGAATGCGGCGTCGGTCAGCCTCGTTCAAGGGCCCGAACTTGCGCTCGATTTGCCGAAGGATGGCTTTCGCCATGCGCTCTCGTCCCTCTTCTCGGCCCTTCCCCAGACCCTCTTCGAGTCCTTCTTGGCGCCACTGCTTGGTCCATTCGACGACGGTTTTCGACAACATGGTATGTGCCTCCTCGAGATTCTCGATCTCTGGCATCTCGGCTTTCGGGTAGCGGGTCTTGATGAAGACGTGATAGATCCAGCGGGTGAAGGCGCGCTGCAGGGGCTTCTGCTCGGGTCGGCGCAACCAGGCGATCAGGTTGGCGATGACCTCGCGCACGGTTTCGGGGTCGCGCGACTTCTCGAGCCGGAACAGAGCGGCCACGAGGTTCTTCAGCTCGGCCAGGTCGTCGCTCTTGAAACGGCCCTCATCGATGAGCAAATAGGAGACGTGCGGTCTGTAGCGCTCGAACCCGCCCTTCAGCGGATAGATGAGATCATGGATGTCGGTCGGTGCCCGCCAGCGCGGAATGCCGTTGTAAAGGACGATCGGCAGCACCGGCGGCAGCCA
>DYEI01000324.1 GCA_020725765.1 Anaerolinea sp.
CCGCGAGATGCCGCGCAGGCCACGGGCGCCTACGCTCCCGCCGGGCCACTTGTGGTAATGGATGGCGCGCCGCGGGGGCGGGGCTAGGGGTGGGGGCCCTGCCGGCAGCGCAGAACAGCCTGCCCCCAAAGTGAACTACACCCAATCGCCCCCCGGCTTTTGACTTGCCACCGCCAAACCCTATACTCAGCGGGTGCGTGTTGCTCGCTGCCCGGCGCTTCTGCTAGTCTTCCGGAGGAAACCCATGCCACACAAACCCGCCGAGGTGCATGTCGTCTCCCACGCCCACTGGGACCGCGAGTGGTACCAGCCCTTCCAGGGCTTTCGCCGGCGCCTTGTCGGCGCCATCGATCAGGTCCTCAATATCCTCGAGCGTGACCCCGACTACCGCTACTTCTTCCTCGATGGACAGACGGTCGTTCTCGAGGACTATACCGAGATCCGCCCCGAGAACGAGCCCCGGCTCCGGCGCCTGATCGCCGACGGTCGGATCGGCGTCGGCCCCTGGTACGTACAGCCCGATGAGGCGCTCGTCTCCGGGGAATCGCTGGTGCGCAACCTCCTGCTCGGACACCGGCTGGCGGCGACCTTCGGCGGCCGCCCGGTGAAGGCCGGCTACGTTCCGGACATCTTTGGCCACAGCTCGCAGCTCCCCCAGATCCTCACGGGCTTTGGCATCGACAACGCCATGCTGTGGCGGGGCCTGCACGGCGAGGGCCTGCCCAGCGAGCTGGCCTGGGAGGGCGCCGATGGCTCCCACGTCCTCCTCGTGCGCCTGCCCGAGCACTGGGGCTACAGCGACTGGTTCTTCGATGTGCGGGCCCCCTTCGCCGAGGACCCGGTCGATCCTGAAGCGCTGGTCGCGGCCGTGGACCGGTACCTGCAGTACAAGGGCGAGCGCGCCACCACCCCCGCGGTGCTGGCGATGGATGGCACCGATCACGCCGAGCCGGATGAGCGCCTGCCGCGGTGGCTGGCGCTGCTCAACGAGCGCTTCCCCGGCGTGCGCTTTATCCACTCCTCGCCGGAAGAGTTCCTCGAGCGCCTCCGCGCCGTCGTGCGCAAGCCGGCCATGGTCTACGGCGAGCTGCGACAGCCCTCCAAGCTGCTGCGCACCGCCAACTGGGTCCTGAACGGTGTGCTCTCGTCGCGCATCCATCTCAAGCAGCGCAACGCCCGCTGCCAGACGCTCCTCGAGCGCTGGGCGGAGCCCGTCTCGGTGCTGGCCGCGGTCTATGCCGGTAGCCCCTACCCCCGCGGCTACCTGCGCGTCGCCTGGCGACATCTGCTCCAGAACCACCCGCACGACTCGATCTGCGGCTGCTCGGTCGATCAGGTGCACCAGGATATGCTGTACCGCTTTGATCAGGCCGAGATGATCGCCGATGAGACGGCCACGCAGGCCCTGCGCGACCTCGTTGGGGGCATCGGCGTCGCCGAGGGCACGCCCGGAAGCCATCTCCTGGCCGTCTTCAACCCAAGCCCGGTCCCCCTCGAGGGCACCGTGCTGGTAGACCTGGAGCTGCCTGCTGGCCCACTGCAGGTCCACGGAGCGCTCCAGGACCCTCTGCGGTACTTTGTCCATGTCTACGATGCGGAGGGGCATCCGGTGCCGGCGCAGCTCTGCAATGTCCGTCTCTCAGAGACGCGCCACGTCCCGGTCGCACACGGCCTCTGGAAGGACGAGCATGTCGACCGCTACACGGTCGCCCTGCGGGTCGAGGCGCCGCCCTGCGGCTATACGTCGTACACCTACGAGGCGACCCACGAGCCGCGGCGTGCCCTCGGCAGCATGGCGGCAGGGCCGGGCGTGTGGGATGGGCGCTTCCTGCGCCTGAGCGTGAACCCCAACGGCTCGGTCAACCTGCTGGACAAGGCCACCGGCATCGAGTACCGCGACCTCCTCATCTGGGAGGACGTCGGCGACATCGGCGATGGCTGGAACCACTTCCGCCCCGTACACGACCGCCGGGTAACGAGCGCTGCGGCGGCGGCGACCGTCTCGGCCGAGTGCGAAGGGCCACTCTTCACCCGGCTGCGCATCGACTGGCGCCTGCGGGTGCCGGCCGCGGCTGCGCCCGGAGGGCTCTCGCGGAGCGAGGAAGAGGTCGAGCTGCCGATCACCGCCTGGCTCGACTTTCCCTATGATGCCCGCGAGATTGTCTGTCGCGTGCGCGTGGAGAACGTCGCCCGCGACCACGCTCTGCGGGTGCTCTTCCCGAGCGGGCGCTCCGCGGACGAGTTCTACACCGACGCCCCCTTTGACCTCATCCGTCGCCCCGTGCATCGGGAGGACGTCTCGGACTGGAACGAGACGACCGACGAGATGGTGCCGCAGCAGTCGCTGGTTGCGGTGCACGACGACGCGGGCGGCCTCGCCGTGCTGAGCAAGGGCCTGCCGGCGGTCAACGTGCGCCCCGATGCCCAACGCACCATTGCTTTGACGCTCCTGCGCGCCTTTGCCAAGATCATCATGCGCCCCGGTGAGGGCGGGCAGATTCAGGGACCGCACGAGTTCGAGCTCGCCCTTGTGCCCTTCCGGCCTGAGCCGGGCTGGCAGGCCGGGCTGTGCCAGCGGGCCGCGGCCTACCGCGCCGGCTATCGCACCGTCACTGCCCCGGTCGGCGCAGGAGCGGGGCCGCGCACGGCTCAGTTCCTGACCATCGAGCCAGCGGACCTCGTGCTCAGCGCCCTCAAGGCCGCCGAGGACGCCGACGGGCTCTACGTCCTCCGCCTCTACAACCCGACGGAGGAGGCCGTGCAGGCCCATGTGCGCTTCCAGAGGCCGCCTGCGGAGTGCTGGCTGGCCAACCTCAACGAGGAGAAGGGCAAGGCCGTGCGCATCGAGGAGGATGGGGCCATCCCGGTGCAGGCCGGCCCGAAAAAGATCGTCACCCTGCTGATGCGGTGGGAGTAAAACAACCTGTCCCTCGACTTTGGCCTCTCGGAGCGCAGCCCGCGGTACCGTCCAGAACTCGCGGAGATGGCCTCCAGCCATGCTGCATCCGAGACGCCCCTCCCCCCCCCCCCGCCCCCTTCAGGGGCGGACAGGGGGCAAGAATCTTTAACAATAGCGCGTGTTTTTGCAGCGTTAAGAAAAGCGTGGCATGATGCC
>DYEI01000325.1 GCA_020725765.1 Anaerolinea sp.
GCCCGCAACCCGCAATCAATGTGTGGGTCACATTAGGCAGGGTTCCTGTCCAGCGATCGTTTGCTGCGGGTGCGCTGTAGCTCATTCTGCGGCTGCCGCCCGTTGATAAAGTCGAGCGACAGCTCGATGACCTCTTCCGCCTCATAGGGCGTCAGGCAGCCGATGGTGACCATATCTTGCTCGCGGATGGTGCTCCAGACAAAGGCGAGCCCGACCGCCGGCAGCAGGCGCCCGGCAGCCAGCGGTTTGATGGTCATGACCGGCTTTTCGGCCTGATGGATGATCCGCATCACCCAATCGGCCTCGACCTGCATCAGGAAGCCCGCGGCGTTGTAGATCTGGATGTAGGTCTCGACGTCGGCCTTCTGCCGGTCGGCGTAGACGACCGTCTCCGGCATGTGGGTTGAGAGGCCAGGGATCATGCCCCGCTCGCGGATCATGGCCGTGTAGCGGTCAAGGTCCCGGATGATGCCTGCGCGCTTGTCCACGAGGGCGTCGGTGACGCACTGGTGGGGCATGCAAAAGGTGGCGCCCATCCTGGCGCAGAGGTCAAAGATGTCCTCAGGCTCGCTGTCCCAGAGGGTGCGCTCCCTGTTGTCGGTACGTGGCAGCAGGTTGAAGGCTGGCGTCAGGATCAGCGTCATCTTGCGGCCGACCCGCTGCTCGGCGTCGTGGGCGGCATCGACGAGAAGCTGCGACACCGGCCCCATGACCGCGTCGATGCCGTGGCGCAGGAACACGCTCATCACCTCGGCGATACGGTCGCGCGACTGGTACTCGACGATGAGCTTGTCCTGCGCGCGGCTGGTGTGCGAGTAGCCGAGAAACCAGTTGCTGCCGATGATGAGGCGAGGGAGGGAGACGCCTCCTACCAGGGTTCGGGGAAAGTCGGTCATGCTGTCCTCCGGGATCGTGGATTGTCCAGCGATGGCGAGCCAGGCACACCTTCTGCGCCGCGAGCGGCGCGCCGATAGGATATGGTCGCAGCTCACCTCTTTCATCATAGGCTCAAAGTGAGCAGAGTGTCAAATGGGTGTTTCCGGACTGAACGTGAGTCTGAACACGTACTCGGCGCTCCCGCGTTAGTCAGGCACGCCGGTTTGTGGTAGAATGGCAAGGTCCGCGTTTCGGCGGGCTCTTTTTTGTGGGCAGCGCTGCCCGTCGAAGGCGGTACGATGCCGCTACGAAGGAGGGGCAACGTGCCCGGTCTGATTGTCGTGGGAGCCCAGTGGGGCGACGAAGGAAAGGGTCGCATCGTCGACCTCCTCGCGGCCGACGTCCAGATGGTCGTCCGCTACCAGGGCGGCAACAATGCCGGCCACACAGTGGTGCGAGAGGGCCGCGCGGTGCGGCTGCACCAGGTGCCTTCGGGCATCATGCGCCCGGGCGTGCTGTGCGTGATCGGCAATGGCACCGTGGTGGAGCCGTTCTCGCTCCTCGAGGAGATGGACGAGCTGGCCGGCTTTGGGTGCGATCTCGAGGTGCTGCGCATCTCGCGGGCGGCGCATCTGCTCCTGCCCTACCACCAGGTGCTCGACCAGGTCCAGGAGACGAGCCGGGGCACGCAGGCCCTCGGCACAACCGGCCGCGGAATCGGCCCGGCATACACCGACAAGGCGGCGCGTGTCGGCATCCGCGTCGAAGAGATGCTGCACTTCGACACCTTTGCCAGGCACTTTCGCGCGGTCGCACAGGAAAAGAACCGGCTGCTGGTAGCGCTGTACGACCAGCCGCCGCTCGATATCGAGGCCATGCTCGAGCGCCTGCGGCCGGCAGCGGAGCGCCTCGCTCCCTACATCGCCGATACGTCGTTGCTCGTGCACCAGGCCTTGAGGCGCGGGGACCGCGTGCTCTTTGAGGGGGCTCAGGGGACGCTGCTCGATATCGACCACGGCACCTATCCCTTCGTTACCTCGTCCAACCCGACCGCCGGTGGGGCCTGCGTAGGGACCGGCATGGCCCCCGCTGAGGTCACTGGCGTGTTGGGCATTGCCAAGGCGTACACGACCCGGGTAGGCTCGGGTCCCTTCCCGACCGAGTGCCGTGATGACGTCGGCGAGCACCTCGTCCGCGAGGGCGTGGAGTATGGTGCGACAACCGGCCGGCGGCGTCGTTGCGGCTGGCTGGATGTCGTCCTGCTGCGCTATGCAGCCCGCCTGAACGGCTTCACCAGCCTGGCGGTAACCAAGCTTGACGTGCTCACCGGCCTGCCGCACCTGCGCATTTGCACCGCCTATCGCTGCGGCGGCATGGTGACCGAAGAGTGGCCCCCCGTCGGCTACGATCTCGCCGACTGCGAGCCGGTCTACGAGGAGTGGCCTGGCTGGAGCGAGAGTCTGCGCGAGGTGCGCCGCTGGGAGGACCTGCCGGAGGCCGCCCGGCGCTACGTGGAACGGATGGAGGCCCTCGTCGGCCTGCCGGCCCACCTCGTGTCGGTCGGCCCGGAACGGGAGCAGTTGATTGTGCGCAGGTCGCCGTGGGGGACGTGAGACGTGACACGTGAAGCGTGATACGTGAAACGTGACACGTGAGGCGTGAAACGTGAAGCGTGAGACGTGAAGCGTGAGGCGTGAAACGTGATGCGTGATGCGTGATGCGTGATGCGTGAGGGGTGAGGCGCGTCACAAAGGAGTTGCTATGGCACAGAGTGTAACACCGAGAAGTGAGGACTATTCTCGCTGGTATACGGACGTGGTGCAGATGGCCGAGCTGGCGGACTATGCGCCGGTGAAGGGCTGCATGGTGATCCGGCCCTATGGCTACGCCCTCTGGGAGGCGATCAAGGAGGGCCTCGACCGGCGCTTCAAGGCCACCGGCCATCAGAATGCCTACTTCCCGCTCTTTATCCCGGAGAGCTTTATCAAGAAGGAAGCCGAGCACGTCGAGGGCTTTTCGCCCGAGCTGGCGGTCGTGACCCATGGCGGCGGCAAGGAGCTGGCGGAGCCGCTGATCGTCCGGCCAACCTCCGAGACGATCATCAACGCCATGTTCGCCAAGTGGATCCAGTCGTGGCGCGACCTGCCCATGCTGATCAACCAGTGGTGCAATGTGGTGCGCTGGGAGATGCGTACCCGACTGTTCCTGCGCACGACCGAGTTCCTCTGGCAGGAGGGGCACACCTGCCACGCTACGGCCGAGGAGGCGCAGGAGGAGACCCTGCGCATGCTGGATATCTACGCCGACTTTGCCGAGAACGACGCGGCAATCCCGGTGATCAAGGGCCGCAAGAGCGAGACCGAAAAGTTCGCCGGCGCCGTGCGCAGCTATGCCATCGAGGCCATGATGGGCGACCGACGCGCCCTGCAGGCAGGGACCTCCCACTTTCTGGGGCAGAACTTTGCCCGGGCCTTCGGCACGCAGTTCCTGGATAAGGACAACGAACTCAAGTACGTCTGGCAGACGAGCTGGGGCGTCAGCACGCGGATGGTTGGCGCGGTGGTCATGGTGCACGGCGATGACCAGGGGCTGATCCTGCCGCCCAGGCTCGCGCCGATCCAGGCGGTGATCGTGCCCATCTGGAAGAGCGACGAGGACAAGTCGGCCGTCCTGCCGGTCGCACGACAGGTCCTCGCCCAGCTCGAGGGTGCGGGCATCCGTGCCAGGCTGGACGATCGCGAAGAGGTCTCGCCCGGCTTCAAGTTCAACGACTGGGAGATGCGGGGTGTGCCGGTGCGGGTCGAGATTGGCCCCCGCGACGTGGAGAAGGGGCAGGCCGTGCTCGCCCGCCGAGACATGCTCGGTCGGGAGGGCAAGTCGTTCGTGCCGCAGGAGGGGCTGGAGAGCCGTGTCGCGAAGCTTCTCGCGACCATCCAGACGGACCTCTTCGCCCGGGCCCTGCGCTTCCGTGAAGAGAACACCTACCAGCCCAGGAACTATGCCGAGCTCCTTGAGGTTGTGGAGCGGGGCTTTGCCCGGGCCTACTGGTGCGGCTCGCCAGAGTGCGAGGCCAGGGTGAAAGAGGAGGGTAAGGCCACAACCCGCTGCATCCCCTTCGATCAACCCGACGAGCCCGGCGCCTGCGCGGTCTGCGGCAAGAGAGCGGAGGAAGTGGCCATCTTCGCACGGGCGTACTAATCGACGGCCGGAGGCGGAAAAGCCGCACAGCGCGGCTATGGCGGCGGGGCCGGAATCTGGCCCCGCCGCTGGTCTTGCTGCTCCCTAGGCCTCCCCGATGCGGACGGGCCGGCCCTCCTCGGCGCTCTTGTAGACCGCGTCGAGGATCTCCATGACGAGCAGGCCTTCCTCGCCGGTGGCGATGTGGGGCACGCCGCGAACGATGGCGTCCACAAAGTGATACATGGCGGCCTGCACGGGCTGGTGGCCGGGATGGACCTTGATATCGAGCTGAGTCCCATCACGCTCGATGTACATCTCGGCCTCGAACTTGTAGGTCTCCTCCAGGTTGCGCTGGACGAGCCCGCCTCTGGTGCCGAGCAGGCGGGTCTCCATGAGCTCCCGCTCCTGGATGTTGGCGCCCCAGGAGGCCTCCAGCTCGAGCGTGGCGCCGTTCTCAAAGCGGACGAGGGCGACCGCGAGGTCCTCAACGTCGTACTGGAGGCCGCGCTCGGCGGCGAGGGCCGAGGCGATGGGGCTGTAGGTCGCACCCATGACCCAGACGGGTCGGGGATAGCCCATGAGCCAGAGGGCCAGGTCCAGGCGATGGACGCCCAGATCGATCAGTGGTCCGCCGCCCGAGAGTGCCTTCTGGCTGAACCAGCTTCCGAACCCCGGAAAGCCGCGCCGGCGGTGCCAGATGGTGCGCGCAAAGTAGATGTCGCCGAGGGTACCGGCGTCGACCTCTCGCTTCAGCGCCATGCTCTGCTCGCTAAAGCGGTAGGAAAAGTTGATCCCCAGGCGCCGGCCCGCGCGCTTGGCTGCGTCGAGCATCTCGCGAGCCTCGCGCGCGTTGAGGGCCATGGGCTTCTCGCACAGGACGTGACACCCCGCCTCCAGAGCGGCGATGGTGAGGGGGGCATGGAGATAGTTCGGCGTGGCCACACCGACGATGTCGAGCTTTTCCTCCCGGATCATCTCCTCGCCGCTCTGGTAGCGCCTGGCAATCCCGAACTGATCGCCAATCTCCTTGAGCCGGGCTTCGCTGACATCAGCGATGGCGACGACCTCCGCACAGGGATGGGCCTGATAGCTCTTGATGTGGTGCCGCCCCATGCCGAGGCCGATGACTCCGACACGAAGCTTTTGCATGCTCTTTCCCCGTTCCGCGTAACCGCACAGGCGGCGGGCTTTCTTCCGCCGCCGCACGCCCCAAAACTCTGACTGTACTACAGCTCATCCAGCAGGACGCACCCGGCGCCAAGGACCTGCTGCGGCTCACCCTCGACTCTCAGCTCGATCACGGTCGCGAGCGGATCGGGCGCGGCCTGCGGCAGGCCCCGCAGCACCAGCCGGTCGCCCGTCTGGGCGAACTCGACCGCCGGCCCGCCAAAGAGCCGCGCTTCCAACACCCGGTTCCGAAGGCCGCCGATGGCCAGCTCGTTCCCCGGCCAGCGGTTGCAGTGGAAGTAGAGCGTGTCGCCCCGGCGCGTGAAGGCGCCGGTGATCATCCACTCCTGTGGCATCGGGTCGGTCGCCTCATAGACGGTCGGGCCATACCGCTGCAGCCACTCACCGACCTCGAGGAGCACCTTTCCGCAAGGCTCGGGGACGTCCCCCTGCGGGGTAGGGCCGATGTTCAGCAGCAGGTTTCCGCCGCCGGCTGCCACCTGCCGGAGCATGGCCACGACCGTCCAGGCGTCCTTCCAGCGTGTGTCGATCGGCGTGTAGCCCCAGCTCTCGTTGAAGGTCATGCACGCCTCCCACATCCGACCGCCCTTCTCGGGGATGATGTGCTGCTCGGGCGTGCCAAAGTCCTCCGGGAGGCCGGTGCGGTTGTTGATGATGATGTCCGGCTGGAGCTCGCGCACCATGGCGATCAGCTGGGGCGCCTCCCACTCCTCCGGCGTGAGCGGCCAGTTCACGTCGAACCAGAGGATATCGATCCGCCCATAGTTGGTGCAGAGCTCGCGCACCACGCCATGGGTAAAGTCGACAAAGCGCCGACGCGCAGCCTCATCGACCTTGCAGCGGGCGCCGTCCGGGTGATGCCAGTCCATGAGCGAGTAGTAAAAGCCTACGCGCAGCCCCTCGGCGCGCGCTGCCTCGACGTACTCGGCCACCAGGTCGCGGCCCGGCCCGCATTTCACCGCGTTATAGTCGGTGTGCCGGGTGTCGAACAGGCAGAAACCCTCATGGTGCTTGGTGGTCATCACCATGTAGCGCATCCCCGCCTGCCGGGCCAGGCGCGCCCAGGTGCGGGCGGCATTGAGGCGCGGCTTCCAGGTCTGGGCGAGCTTTTCATACTCTGCGACCGGGATCCGCTCGCGGTTCATCACCCACTCGTGGCGCCCGAACTGAGAGTAGAGCCCCCAGTGGATGAACATGCCGAACCGGGCTGCCCTGAACCACGCCAGGCGCCGCTCCTGGTCCGGTGGGGACTGACCGTTGGCAGACATACCCTGCTCCTCCTCCTTTGTGACGCATGGAAAACATGGGACGTAAGGGATCGGCGAGGCCGACGGAGACAGGCGGGCGAGCGCATGGCCCGCTCGCAGGAATCACGACAGGCCCATGAAGGCATCCCGCGCCCACTGTGCCCACTCGTCGGGGACTCCGATGGCCTCCCACTGGGGATAGTCCTTGGCGATAAAGCCCCCGCCAAAGCCGCCGAACAGCTCGACCATCCGCCTCGCCTCGCGCTGGATTATCTCCCTGTCCCCGGTCTGCATGACCTTTTGGATATCCACGGGGCAGTAGAAGGCGATGCGGCCGCCAAAGTCGTGGGCGAGCCGCTCAACCCCCATCAGCTCGGGCTGGTCGAGTTGCAGCGCGTCGATACCGACCTCGATGAGGTCCTTGATGATCTCATAGATGTACCCGCAGGAGTGCATGATGACGTGCAGGTTTTGCTCGTGGGCGCGGTCGACCAGGACTCTGAAGGAAGGCTTGAAGAGCCGCCGCCAGGTGGCCGGGCTGATGAGCAACCTGTCCTGCGTGCCCCAGTCCTCGGCAAAGGTGACCGCGTCGGCCCCGGCCCGGGCGTGGTTGTCGATGCAGGCGAGGAGCATCTCCACGACCATGCCGTTGAGGCGCAGCACCTCCTGCTCGTGCAGCAGGACGTCCATGAGGAAATGGTCCATGCGCCGCATGTAACGCATGATGGCGAAGGGAAAGCCCGGAAGCACGCCAACGTGGTAGAGGTCGGGGCAGGCGGCGAAAGCCTCGGCGACGGGCCGGTAATGGTGCGGTGCGTCCAGGTCCGGAAGCGTGTAGCTGTCGAGAAGCTCCCAGCCGTCCTGCAGCACCCCCTTGACCACCTCTCCGCTGTGCCGGTCGTTCAGCCGCCCCCAGATGGAGCCGTAGGGATCGCGGTAGAGCTGACCCGGAAAGTCCGGCACCTGCCGCCGGATCTCGGGGTCCTCCTCCTCGTAGACGTCTCCGGTGCCTCGACCGGGCCCGGCATAGATCAGGTCCGAGGGATGGGGAGCGCGAAAATCATAGCCAATTCTCTCCGGCCCTGTGAACTCGATGCAGCGCCTGATGATCTCTCGACTGTTCATGGCGGGCAACCCCTCGTCGCCTGTGACCTTGTAGCGAGGGCCTCAGCGCCCTCCGGACAGACCCAATATGGCACCGATGGCCAAATCGCGCAAATCGCGGGCAGCGGGCACGCGTGCTGTGCTGGGTACAGCTCTGCCGTGTGGTGTGCCCGGGAAGGCTCTCTACCTTCAAGGGCGGACAGCCTTCTTCTGTCGAAGGGCGAGGGCCTTGCCCGTCGAGGGACCCCCCACCCCTAACCCTGCCCCCGCGCCGCGCCATCCGTTACCCACAAGTGGCCTGGAGGGAGCGTAGGCGCCCCTGGCCTGCGCAGCATCTCGCGGAGCCGCCC
>DYEI01000326.1 GCA_020725765.1 Anaerolinea sp.
CCTCGATGGGCCATGCCCTCGCCCTGCGACCGAAGAAGGCTGTCCGCCCTTGGACCCCGGGCAGGTGCCTGGCGCCAGCCTGGGGGAGGGGTGATGACAGATGGGCGGTCTGGGGCGGTCGAGCGCGCCACGGCGCGCTCGACCGCCCCAGACCACCCCAAGAGAGTGTTCCTTGCGTTTGGCGTCTCCGGAACCTTCCCGTCAGTGGCCGCGCGGGGTGCCCGCCTGCTCAGCGCAGGCGAATGTGCACCGCGCTCCTCTCGGTCAGCGGCTCCTCTTCCGGCGCGATGCCGTTCTGCCGCAGGAGGTAGGCGACGACCTGGCGGTACTGGTCGGCGTTGAGCGAGCCCGGGGCGCTCAGGGGCATGTTCTGGGAGACGTAGCTCAGCAGCATCGCGGCGTTGGTCCACACCGTGCGAAAGGCCGGCCCTACAAGGGCAGGGCCGACCCCTCCGCCGAGCGTCAGCCCGTGGCAACCGGCACAGACCGTCACAAAGACCTGCTGGCCGGCATCCGCCTGTGCGGCGGTGTAGGCCAGGGCCGTCACCGCGGTCACAAAAAAGCCCGCGAGGGCCGCAAGCCAGGCGGCAGGTCGGATCCGCCTCAAGGACGGCCTCCTTAGAAAAAGTGCTACGCCAGGCCGGTCAGCAACTTGCGTGCCATCAGGAAGCCCCGTCCGCAGTCCAACGACTGGGCTTCCAGCCGTCCCCCGTCGGGTAGATCGACCAGGGCGTGACCAGCCCATAGTCCCACAGATCCACCGTCAGGGTCGCCTGCTGTCCATCGGCCGTGGTGACCCTGGTCTCGACCTCGGCCACGCAGATAGGATCATCATCGAGCAGGCTGCGGAGAAACGGTGCCCAGTTGCTGACTCGCACAGCCCGGACCCTGACCTCCGCGCCAGCAGGCGCGGCTTCTGAGACGTTCTCCCACTCGAGCCCATCCTGCCCCAGCTCCAGCGTCGCGCCGAATGTAGGCAACCGCCCGGCGCGGACAAGGGATTCTTGCACCGCCTCGGCCGCGTATCGGACCGGCGCCGGTGCGCTCGGCCCATAGGGGGCGTATTGTAGGATTGGCCTGTAGGTCGCCGCCACCCGCGAGAACAGTGCGGCAGCCGCAACCAGTGCGACGAGACCGATCACGTGCCTTCTCTTCATCGGCGTCACTCCTTGCCAGAATGCCTCCCGGCCGGCCCCATCGATGGTGGGCGTAGTTCGCCGATCGGGCGAACTGTCAACCCTCTGACGAGCCTGGTGTCTCAGAACCACCCACGGCCTGCTCAGACGCCCCGTGCCCCAGAAGGCGTCCCCCGCTCTCTCAACGAGAACGCGATACACCTTCCGCGCTCCGTTGCCAACCACACACGCGGCGCTCGCGGTTGCGCCGGGAGCCGAAGCGCCGTCCGCGCCCTTGGCCCCAGCTCACCCGAGGCCTGGTGCTGGCGGGGTCAACACCTCAGAGAGACCCAAGGGCGATGCCCGCCGCGGTCGCGACCGAAAAGACGATCAGCATCTGCGCCAGGTTGTAGCTCACCCAGACGACGTCGTTGACGCCCTTCCAGGTATGCCCCCGAATGCGCCAGTTGCCCAGGACCAGGTCGGAGAGGAGGAAGAGCAGGGTGCCCAGCACCAGGGGCACGAACCGCGGCTGACGCATCGCCAGGGCGATGGCACCCGCGTTCATCGCTGCGAGGAGCAGGCTGTAGACGAGCGCGCCGAGGTTGAGCACGCGGTTTCCGCCCGGTTTGCGTACAAACCGCTCCCACAGGAGAAGCGCCGCAGCGGCCAGGGCGGCGCCGACCGCCAGGTCCGCAGGCAGCGCTCGCTGCGGCAGCACCTGCCCGAGCCCTGCAAAGGCCAGGATGTACGCCAGATGCCCCAGCCCGAAGCAGGCCATCCCGGAGATGAGGGGCTCGGGCGTGCGGATGAGGCGGGCCATGACGAGATCCCCAGCGAAACCCAGGATCATGCCGGCGAGTATCCGCCCCGCGTAGGCCTCGAGCACCGTGCCAGGGGCTGCGCTTCGCCACTGGATCAGCGCTGCCACGACGAGCAGCGCCGAGAGCGACATCCGGAGCGGGAGCGGCAGCCGCCCCGCCCCCGCCTGATCGGGCCGCCCGAGGGCCAGGCCGCTGCAGAGGAGGAGAAGGTCCAGCGCCAGGAGGGCGCCAAGGACCAGGCTGACGGGCGCCGGATAGGGCAGCGAGAACAAGGGTCCACCTCCTGTGAGTGCCCCTGCATGTATGCGGCCCGCCCAGGGTTCATGCTGGCGCGGCCAGCAGGGCGTGCGGGTCGGCGTTGCGGGCATAGGCACGATAGGCAGCCGTCTCGCGCAAGAGCTCGCTCAGCCGTGCACCGGCCTCCCGCGCCGCCGCCGGGTCGGGTTTTCCGGAGCCCGGGGCGACGCGCCATGCCCCCGGCTGCTCCTCCAGTGTGACCTGCCCCTGCGCCGCCAGCCACCGCAGGCCGCAGCGCACAGTGCTGGGGCGTTGGGCCGTCTGCGCGGCCATGCGGGCGAGGGCTGGCCCGTCGAGGAGGCCGTCATAGTGGGCGAGGGCGTACTTGACCAGCCCGGCCAGCCGCCGGAGCAGGGTCTCGGGCCGGTCCAGGCCCGGGTCTATCGCAAACAGGTGCACCCGACGCGGATGCACCCGCTCCAGCAGCGCGGCCAGCTCCTCCGGCCCGGGCGGGGCGGTCCAGAGGGCGAGCGTCTCGGCTGGCTCCGCGCCAAGGCGGTCGACGGCCTGCACGCCTTGCGGGCAGGCCCCCTCTGCCCATACCAGCACCGGCGAGACGGCACAGATCTCCCGCAGCGTCGCCTCGGGTGCCGGGTCATCGCGGTGATCGTACACCTCGTAGGCTATTCCCGGGCCGGTCAACTCGACCGGCAGGGCCTCGACCACCCGCGCCGCGACCCACTCGATGGTCGCCTCGTCGCGCCCCTGATAGTTGCTCGGTCGCACGGTGTACGCCAGGTCGAACACTCCGTCGGGCAGCTCGCGGTCTGCGGATTGCCACCAGAAGACCTTCTGCTCAAAGCCGGCCTCGTCCTTGAGGTAGAGCCGGCGGTGCTCTCCGCTTCTGCCCAGCGCTGCCTGGGCTGCCACGCGCAGGCGCCGCGCCGCAAGGAGGACAGGGGGATTGCCTGGCCCGAAGGGCGCCAGCCGCCGCAGGTCGCGGGCCAGCTCGGGAGTGACGGTGCGAAAGTCGAGGTAGGCATCGATCCGCAATGGAGCCGGAGGCGGAGCCGCCGCGGCGCGCCGGGCGACCTCGGCGCTCAGACGCCTCTTGAGCTCGCCCAAATGCTCTGGCCGCACGGCCAGCCCGGCGGCCATCGGATGCCCCCCGTGGCTGACGAGGAGGTCCCCTACGGCTGCGAGGGCGGCGGCGATGTCTACCCCTGGCACAGAGCGTGCCGAGCCGCGGGCGATGCCGCCTGCCGGCGTGCTGAGCACCACGGCAGGCTTGCCATAGCGCTCGCAGAGCCGCCCGGCAACCAGGCCGACGATGCCCGCCGGCCAGCTCGGGTGCGCGGCAAACAGGAGTGGCGCCTGCCGGGAGGCCGGGTCTCGCTCGATCTGCTGACGAGCGGCCTGGAACACCTGACTGGTGAGGAGCTGCCGGCGGTTGTTCAGGCCTTCCATCTCGGCGGCGATGGTGCGGGCCCGGGTGATATCCCGCGTCAGAAAGAGCTCGAGGCCGCCGGAGGCATCGCCGAGCCGGCCGAGGGCGTTCAGCCGCGGGGCGAGGGCGTAGCCCAGATGGCTCTCATCCAGCCCCTCGCGCACCAGCCCGGCAACCTCGCACAGGGCCTGCAAGCCGGGGCGCTCACTCTGTCGCAGGGCAGCAAGCCCCCGCTGGAGGTAGTAGCGCGTATCCCCTTCGAGCCCGGCGACGTCGGCCACGATGGCCAGGGCGAGGAGATCGAGCTGCTGCCCGGTGCCGTCCCAGCCCAGCTCCGTCGCCAGGCCCATAGCGACCAGATAGGCGCAGCCAGCGCCGGGCAGGGTGCGCAGGGGGTGTCCGGTCGGCAGCAGGCAGGGGTTGACCAGCGCCAGCGCCGCCGGGAGCTCGGCAGGCAGCGCATGGTGGTCGGTGATCACGACATCAACCCCGACGCCCCGCGCATAGGCCACCGCCGCGAGGGCGGCAATGCCGGTGTCGCAGGTCACCACGAGGTGCGGGCGGTTGGCGCTCAGCAGGCCGCGCAGACGCTCCAGATGCACGCCGTGCCCCTCGCCGCGCGTCGGCACGTACCAGGTGACCGGCGCACCCAGAGACTGGAGGCACTCGACCAGAATAGCCGTCCCGGCAAGCCCGTCGACGTCAAAGTCGCCCCAGACCAGGATCCGCTCGCGCCGCCGCACCGCCCGCACCAGGCGCTCCACCGCCTCCGCCAGCCCCGGCAGCGCCTCCGGTGGAGCTGGAGCGTGGAAGGCCGGGTCCAGAAAGGCCAGGGCCCGCTGAGGGTCGGCAATGCCGCGACGGACCAGCGCCTCCGCGACCAGCGGATGGCCGCCAACCGCTTCACGGAGGACATCCGGGACCTCGACGGGTTGCGGATCCAGCCACTCGTCCATGGACGCCTCAGAAGGCAATCTCCTCCAGCAGGTCGAGGCTATCGGGGAGCCACTCTTCCATCTCCCCATGGGCCTCCAGCTCTTCGGCTGGCAACGCCGGCACGTCCTCGGCGCAGAAGGAGCGGTAGATGCAGGAAGGGCACCTGGCCGCGTTCATGGGCCATATCCCCTCCGGGCGGGAGGCGATCTCAGAGATCCAGTCCGAGAGGATGCGCAGGTCGCGCTCGTACTGGTCCGCGTCGTAGGGAAACGCCTCGGCAGGGCGGTGCCCGGCGGCGAACCAGTAGACCATGGTGATCTGCCCGGGGGGTATGGGCCGGTGTGAGTTGAGCGAGGCGCCGGCAAGGGCGAGGAGGCAGCGGTAGACCACCGTCTGCTCCCTTCGCTCCAGCTCGGAGCGCGGGGTGCGTTCCAGGCCCGTCTTCCAGTCCACAATCAGCCAGGCCCCTCCCGGGGTGCCGACGACCAGGTCGTACTGGGCCTCGAGCCGGTAGCCGGCGAGGGGCGCGCTGAGGATCAGCTCGGCGCGCCGCACCGACCCCGGAGGCGTGGCGTAGGGAGAGGCCAGGTACGCTGCCCAGCGGCGGGCGAGGTCGGCGTCGGCCTCAGCCAGGGGTGTGAGGACCGACGGGGGGACGCCGGCCTGATGCTGGCGCACAAGCCGGTGGAACGCGTGCCCGAGCCATACGCGCCGCTCGCCCTCCAGCACGTCTGCGGACTGGGGCGCTGGCCAGGCCAGACGCTCGAGGTAGCGGAGCTGGAAGCGGCGAGGACAGTCGTGGTAGTCCTTGAGCGAGCTCTGGCTGAAGGTGAATGTCGCTGGAATGGCCATCTTTGCCCCACCGCTCCTGTAGCCGGCCTTGCAGCAGGCGGCGGAAGTGTCGATCGGCGATGGATGGTATGGGGTAACGTGGGGCAGATATCTGCCTGGCTCGCGGCAAGGGGCAGCCGCAGCGATGCGGCCCCTTGCGGTACGCTTCGTTCTCGTTGCATTCTAGCGAATCGGCGGGGGGTGGTCAACCTCCAACGCGTGGCGGCAGGCCCCTCCACTCCCCCGAGCGATGGCGGGAGCGGGGTTGGGGGTAGGGGGCCAGCGACGTATCACCCCTCGAGCGCTGCGAAGGCGAACCCCGCCAACTCTCTGGCCTGCTTCTTGCTGTCCGTTGGCTGGAACGTGCGTCTATGGACTGGCCCGCCGGCCGGCCATGCCTCCGTAGCATTCGGGGCATTACCCCGGCGGCTGGGGCCACCGCCGAACCAGTCCCACGGAGGAAGCTTCTGATGCGTGTCTCACGCCTGTGCTCGATGGGTTGGGTGTTGCTGATTGCGATGCTCGTCCTGGGCTGCAGGCCGGCGCCGGGGCCCGGCGTGATCTGCATCACGGTCACGCCGACCGGCTCGCCGACGGTCCCGGGGGCACCCGGCGCAGCTCCGATGACGCCGACGATCATCGTGGTGACAGCGACGCCGCAGCCTCCCACGCAGACGCCTTTTATCGTGACGGCCACGCCCCAGCCCGCCTCACCGACGCCACGGCCGACGACCCCGGTCCCGGCGACGCCAACGACGGAGCCAACCGCGACCGCTACCACGGCTCCCTGAGGCCCTGACCGACTGCGTCAGGCGATGCCCCACTCCCGGAGGTGCTGCAGGCTGAGCGCGGCACTCTCGAGGGTCGGACGCGCGCATCGGTCCTGCTCGACGATGTACCACTCGGTACCGCCTGCCTCGGAGGCGGAAAAGATTGGCGCAAAGTCGATGATCCCCTCGCCGATCTCGGCAAAGCCGCGCTCAGGGGCGGGCGTCATGTCCTTGAGGTGCACCAGCGGGCAGCGGCTCGGATAGCGGCGAAGCCAGGCTGCCGGGTCTTCGCCGGCACGGGCGATCCAGTAGACGTCCGGTTCGCCCTTGACCAGTGCCGGGTCGGTCTCGTCGTAGAGGACCTCAAGGACGTAGCGGCCTCCGACGCGCTTGAACTCGATATCGTGGTTGTGGTAGGCGAGCGTCAGGCCGTGCTCCCGACAGGTCCGGCCGATCGCATTGAGGCGTCGGACGGTCTCATGGCAGGCGGCCTCATCGGCGCGCATTGAATCGGGGATCCATGGGATCACCAGGTACCGGTTGCCCAGCTCGAGGCTATCCTCGATGGCCCGGGGGAGATGCTGCTCCAGCTGCTCCAGCCCGGTGTGGGCGCCCACGCAGTGCAGGCCAAGATCGTCGAGCGCCTGTTTCACCTCGCGGGCGGTCAGGTCGGGGGGTATGCCGGCCATCTCCACGCCGGCATAGCCGATCGCCGCGACCTTGCGGAGCGTGCCGATAAAGTCCTTAGCTGCCTCATCGCGTACGGTGTAGAGCTGCAATGCAACGGGGATGCGCGCCATTCTGGCCTCCTGTGAGCATCTCCCCTGGCGGGGATGGATGGACTGTCGGGGGTACTTTAGCACTGAAAGCACGCGACGGCAAAGATGGCAGGACACGCGGGTACAGTGCAGTTAGGGCTCGGCCATCTCAGGTTCTGGTCTTTCGTGGAGTCTGGCCTCTTGAGGTCCTCGCCCCTCACTATTACCTGCATCGCTCGCCAGCAGTCGTGTGGCGCGGCTCGTGCTGTGATGCCCCTACCCCGACCCCAGCTCTCCATTGCCCCCAAGTGACCTACGGGAAGCGCAGGCGCCCGCGGCCTGCGCAACACCTCGCGGAGCTGCCCCC
>DYEI01000327.1 GCA_020725765.1 Anaerolinea sp.
CCAGCGGAGCCCAAAACACCCTGTAATGTCTTCCCCCTCCCCTGGACGAACGCCGCGGCGTCCAGGGGTTCAGGGGCGGACAGGTGCCTCTTTTCGGCCCACAGGACGGCCGAAAACAGGGCCTGAAAGGCTGTTTGCGGCCCACTCAGGCCCCTCCACGCCGGCGTTTCGAGGGGCTCCAGCCTCGATTCGGGCTGTCTGTCCGGCCCCTGAACCCCTCCATGCGACAGAATCCGCCATTTGCGCTACAATAGGGCCAAGCAACTCCGGTCGCCGCCGGCGGCCTCTTCGGTCCCGGCGGGAGCAACCCGTTCGCAGCAAGGAGAGGAAACCATGAAGACCACCCTCGGCGTAATTGTCGGCAACCGCGGCTTCTTTCCCAAGCACCTCTGCGTGAGCGGGCGCGAAGAGGTGCTACGCGTCCTGGCAGAGGAGGGGATCAACGCGGTGGCTCTGGGGCCGGAGGATACGCCCTATGGGTCAGTCGAGTCCCTGAGCGATGCACAGAAATGCGCCGACCTGTTCAAGAGACACCGCGACGAGATCGACGGCGTCCTCGTGACCCTGCCGAACTTTGGCGATGAGCGGGCGGTCGCCAATACGCTGCGCTTTGCCGGGCTGGACGTGCCGGTGCTGGTGCACGCCTTCCCGGACGAGGCTGGCAAGATGTCCATCGCCGACCGCCGCGACTCGTTCTGCGGCAAGATGTCCGTCTGCAACAACCTGACGCAGTACGGCATCCCCTACAGCCTGACGAGCCTGCACACCGAGTCGCCCTCCTCGGAGGCCTTCCGGCGCGATCTGCAGCGTTTTGCCGCGACCTGCCGTGTGGTCCGTGGCTTGAAGGGGGCGCGCATTGGTATCCTCGGTGCCCGGCCAGCGGCCTTCAACACCGTGCGCTTCTCCGAGAAGCTGCTCGAGTCCAGCGGGATCAGCGTGGAGACGCTCGACCTCTTCGAGGCCTTCGGGCGCGTCGGTCGGCTGGATGACGCCGACCCCCGCGTGAAGGCCAAGCGCGACGAGATCGCCGCCTATGTGCCGACGGAGGGCATCCCGCCCGAGGCGCTCGTCAAGATGGCCAAGCTCGGCGTTGTGATCGATGACTGGATGGCGAGCAACGCGCTCGTGGGCGTCGCCGTCCAGTGCTGGACGGCCATGGAAGAGTTCTTCGGCGTCGTCCCCTGCACGGTGATGAGCATGCTCTCCAACCGGCTGCTGCCCGCGGCCTGTGAGACCGATGCCGGCGGCCTGATCGCGATGTACGCCCTGCAGCTGGCCTCGGGGAGGCCGAGCGCCCTCGTGGACTGGAACAACAACTATGGGGATGATCCCGACAAGTGTGTCCTTTTCCACTGCAGCAACTGGCCGAAGGATTTCCTCGCCGACGCCCGTATGGACTATCAGGCCATCATCGCCGGCACCGTAGGGAGAGAGAACACCTATGGTACGGTGGTTGGACGGGCCCGGCCGGCGCCCTTCACCTACTGTCGCGTGGCGACCGATGATCAGTGGGGCGAGATATCGAGCTATGTCGGGCAGGGTGAGCTGACCGACGATCCGATCTCCACCTTTGGCGGTGTAGCGGTGGCACGGATCCCCGACCTGCAGGGGCTGCTGCGCTATATCTGCGAGATGGGCTTCGAGCACCACGTGGCGGTGAACCCCTCCCTCGTGGGCGCGGCGGTCGCCGACGCTTTCGGCACCTACCTGGGCTGGGAGGTCTATCACCACGACGCCTGAACGCCTGCGGGGTATCCCATGGGCGTAGTTCAGCTTTGGGGCATTCCGCACCCTACCAGCCGTCATCAGCCCCTGCCCCGTCCCCTCCCCGGGCGGACGCCGCGGCGTCCGCCCGGGGAGGG
>DYEI01000025.1 GCA_020725765.1 Anaerolinea sp.
GCGGCTCCGCGAGATGCTGCGCAGGCCACGGGCGCCTACGCTCCCCCAGGCCACTTGTCGGTAATGGATACCGCGCGGCGGGGTGATGCCGCGATCGACAGAGCGTGGGCGCGAGTCAGTGGGCATAGGGTTGCTACGCCCGCCGGACGGTTACGGCGGGCTGGCACGTGAACTCTTGCCAGCGCTGCTCGACCCGTCCCGTGGCGGCGTCCCCGTCGTGGATGTAGACGCGGTAGCGGAGGACGAGTGGCCGGTCCCGGTCGATGGTGTAGGGCTCCGCAAAAGTGAAGGAGGGGCCGTGCGTCATGTTGTTCCAGTTCAGCCAGTAGACCGGATAGCGAGGATTGAGGGGATGGTCGAAGATGGCCACGCCCTGCCACCGGCCGTCGACGGGACCGGAGTGATCCACCCAGCGTGCCCGCGCGCCAGAGGTCGCGTGGCAGCGCTCCACGTTGATCTCGCCTTCCGAGGTTACGACGCGCCCACCGCGGACCCCGGGCCGCATCTCTGACGGGCGGTACATGCGCAGATCGTAGGCCGAGAGCGGGTCGGCGACGTGCATGCCCCGTGGCACATGGCAGGCGAGGAGGTTGTACGCGGTCTTGCCCAGTGTGACGGGCTCATCGACTGGCTTGAGGGAGAGGCGAAAGTCCAGTATGCGCTGGTTGGGCGGAAGCCGGTAGATCCACACCTCGCGCCGCTCATCGAGGAGGTCGACTCCCACAGGCGTGCGCCAGAGGTTGCGCTCGACAAAGCGGCCGACAACCGGCCCCTCATCCATCCGCAAGAAGGAGCGGTGCAGGATGCGCCCGGTTTCCCCTTCGCGCTCCTCCCAGAAGCTGATGCCGTTGACATGCTGGTGCCCGATGAAGAGGCCATGGTGCCAGTAGTGGCCTCGCTGGGTGCCGGGGAACTCGCCGTTCTGGGTCACGGGCACGCCGGCCGGCCCGTAGATCGGGTGGAAGAACGGCTTGTAGAGGCTGCCGTGGCGCCAGCCATAGTTGTACGTGGCAAAACACTCGCCGTCGATCTCGATATCGAGGGCCCGATCCTGGTCGGAATCCCCGTGCCAGACGCGAAAGCGAACCCCCTCCTCGCGGTGCCACGGCTCGCCTCCGGACTCTCGCGGAGTGGTCACGACCCGGTAGCACCGCGGCGTGTGCGGCCGGGTTTCACCCGCAAGCAGCCACACCCAGACCTGCTCAAGGCGCTGGGCGGGGACGGCTCCGCACGGGTTTCCCTGGGCATCCAGCTCTTCGAAGAGGGCCCGGTCGGCCTCGCCGAGGTCTATGGTGGCCTCGGCCACAGCATCGCGATAGGCGAGGTCCCCCGGGTCGACCACGACAAGGAATGCCCTGCTATCCGTGGTTAGCCCGCGGCCCATCGCAGGTCCCTCTCGGCTCTCGGCACGCTCACGGCTCCATCCTTGACTGGCCGCTGACGGACGTCGAGGAAACGCTACAGGAGGAGAACCGCGGCGCAGACATGGCATAGCCGCGCCAGGTTCCAGAATAGCATGAGGAGGGGCATTTTGTCAACTGTAGGACGTTGCTGGTCACACGCGCGCCTTCTGCCAGGAGCGCGACCGAAACCGCAGGAAGTTCAGCAGGCCGCGCATTGCCATGTCGGTTGCCAGCGCGTACCACGCCCCCATCAGGCCCCAACCGAGGCCGTGAACGAACAGCATCGCCAAGCCAAAGCGCACGACGACGACGCTGATCCCGTTGGAAAGCATGGGGAAGCGGGTGTCGCCTGCGCCGCGCAGGGCGCCCGAGAAGATCATCGTCGACGCCAGCAGCGGCTGTGCCAAGGCAACAACGCGCAGCGGCCCACTTCCCAGCGCAACGACTTGCGGGTCGTCAGTGAAAAAGCCGACGATCTGGCGCGAGAAGAGGAAGAAGAAAAGGCCGGCGACCGTCATCACGGTTGCACCGAGCCGAAAGGCGAGGTAGCCGTCGCTCTCGGCACGCTTCGGGTCCCCGGCCCCCAGGCCCTGACCGACCAGAGTCGTGGCAGCCATGGCAAAGCCAAACCCCGGCGAGAAGCTCAGCGACTGGGCGTTCAGCGTGATCGCATGCGCGGCACAGGCAGCCATTCCGAGGGAGGTGACCACGCGGTAATAGGACATGTCCCCGAAGCGGAAGAGCAGCATCTCGATGCCGGTGGGGATGCCTATGCGCAGGATGCGGTGGATCACCGAGGCGTCTGGCACCATGCGCCGCCAGGCCAGCCGCAGGCCGGCCCGGCCCCGCCAGAGCGTCGCCAGCACCACGATGCCGCCAACCGACCTTCCTACCGCCGCTCCGAGGGCCGAGCCCACAACCCCAAGCCGTGGCAACCCAAAGGGGCCATAGATGAGTGCCGCAGCAACGACGATGTTGATGGCGTTGACCAGCATCATGACGCGCATTGCGGACAGGGTATCGCCGGCCCCCCGCAGGCAGGCGTTGCCCACGAACAGACACGTCATGAGCATCAGGCTCCACGAGACGATGCGTAGATACGCCGTGGCCATGGGCAGCGCGTTCCCCGTTGCGCCCATCAGTCGCGCAGCCTGACCGGCGAATCCCACGCCCGCCGCTGTGGTGCCGAGGCCAATGAGCACGGCTACCAGCATGGACTGGCCGACAGCGCGGTTCGCGGTTGCCGCGTCCTGCGCGCCGATGCAGCGCGCAATCAGCGCCGTGCTACCGGTCGCAATCGAGGAGCACAGCACCTGCGCGAGCATGACGATCTGGTTCGAGATGCTGACCGCCGCGATCGAGTCCGCGCCCAGGTGCCCGACAAGCCAGGTGTCCACCAGGCCGACCGTCATGTTCAGCAGCTGTTCGCTGACGGCCGGCAGGGCAAGCCGCAACACGGCCCCTGTGCGCCCGCGCCGCGAGAGAACAGGCAGCCTCCGGCGGAACAACCGGCGCAGGGCACGCAGTGGCAAGGTCGCAGCGGGGCGTCTGCTTATGGCTCGAGAGCGATGACCAGCCGTTTGTTGATCCTGCCTTTGCTGAGATAGTCCACGACGCGAATACCGCCAACCTCTCGGGTGTTGGCGACGTGCGTGCCGCCATCGGCCTGGAGGTCGAGGCCGACAATCTCCACCGTGCGCACCTCGCGGATCGCCTCGGGAAGCAGGTTGATCTTGGTGCGGATCAGGTCCGGGATGCGAAAGGCCTCCTCCCGCGGCAGGATCGCCACCCGCACCGGGCGGGCAGCTGCGACCTCGGCGTTCACCTTGGCCGCGATTTCGTGCACCAGGTCCGCCTGCATGCGCTCGAACTCGAAATCCATGCGGGCCCGCCCGGGCTCCATGTTGCCGCCGGTCACGAGAGCGCCATAGTCGCGCCAGATCACACCGCACAGGATATGTAGGGCCGTATGCAGCCGCATCAGGCCGTAGCGGCGGTCCCAGTCGAGCTGGCCAGTGACGCGGGCGCCCGGAGCGGGCGGCTCGCCCTCCACCACGTGCCAGACCGTGTCGCCTGCCTTCTTCACCTGCGGCACCCTCCAGGTACGGGAGCCGTCGGTCAACGTGCCCTGATCGCAGGGCTGGCCACCGCCCCCGGGGTAAAAGGCCGTGCGGTCCAGCGCCACCGCCTGGCCGTCGACCGCGGTCACTGTGGCGTCGAACTCTTGCAGGTAGCTGTCGGTCTGGTAGAGCAGATCGGTCATCGCATGCCTCCGTGTGGCGTGCTCGCGCGGCCGCAGCCGGCCGCAGGGGGTAGGGTAGGACGAATCGAGGGAGAAGGCAAACGGGCAGGTTGCCTGCGATAGCGTGCGTATCGGCCGCGCACAGTGGGCTCGTAGGATCGGGCCCCCTGCCTCGGCCTCCTGCCCTCGGAGGTGTTTTGGAGGGCGGACAGTGTCCGGGACCAGACGAGGGCGTTTGCCCTGGCAGGCAGGACCTGACGGCACATGACCGCGGTTGAGGCTTTGACCGCAGGCGCGGTTCCTGTTACAATCCGGTGCACGCCGTCGCTGGGGAGCCGCTGCCGCGAAATCCGGCTCGAGCCCTACGCATGTCGGGGACGATGATGCGCCCATCAAGCTGGGAGACCCGTGCGCTTGCCGCGCTGCTCGTTGTTCATACGGTTCTCGGGATATACTACGCCGTCACGATCCCCATCTTTGAGTCCTACGATGAGATCGGGCACTATCGCTTTGTGCGCTATGTCGCTGACGAGCGTCGCCTCCCCGATCCTACCAAGCCTCTGATTGCTGAGAACGACGAGACGCATCAGCCTCCGCTCTACTATCTCCTGGCAGCCATACCGCTGACACTGGCGGACCTGGGCGAGGACACCACGCCCAAGCTTAACCCCCACATGCGATCGGGGCCGGTGCGCGGGGGACCCAACCGGGTGGTCCACGACCCCGTTGCGGAGCGCTGGCCCTACCGGGGCACCACGCTGGCCGTCCGGCTGGCTCGTCTGGTCTCGGTGCTGATAGCCGCTTTCGGAGTCATCTTCACCTACGCTGCAGCGCGGACCGCATTTCCGGATGATCCCTGGGTTCGATGGGGAGCCACATGGCTGGTGGCCTTCTGGCCCCAGTATCGGTTCCTGTCGGCGGTGATCACCAATGATATCATGGCCACGGTCTGCGGCGCTGCGGTCACGTGGCTGCTGCTGAGGGTCGTGGCGCGTGACCGGCCCAACCTCCCGGACATGGCGGCGCTGGGCCTGGCCACCGCCCTGGCCCTCCTGGCCAAGAACAATGCGCTCGGTCTGCTGCCGCCGGTGTTGGTGGTGATTGGGCTGAGGATTCTCCGGTCGCAGTCGGCGCATCGCAAGACGCTCCTGTTGTCTCTTGTGGGTGCCGCCGCGGTCTGCGCGGTGGCCATCGGATGGTGGTATGCACGGAACATCAACAGCGGTGTCGGAGCACTGGGCAGATACCGAAGCTTCTCCATATTGCTCCGTACCGTCCGGAGGGGATTCCTCGCAGACCCTTCCCGGTGGAGCACGCTGCTGCCCGCTTTCGCCACAGCTCTGCCCACCTTGTGGGCAAGCTTTGGCTGGGGCAACATCTCCTTGCCAGAGTGGGTGTCCTGGAGTGCTCTTGGCTGGAGCGCCCTTGCCATGCTCGCGCTCATCGCATGGATGGCAAGGCGTCGGGGACACAGTGCAGTCTGGAGAGTTGGAGTTCTCCTGCTTGTCATCGCTTCAGTTAGTGCCGTTTCCGTAACCCACATTGTGAGCCTTGGCGCCAGGATCGTACCGGGCCGCTACCTGTTGCCGGCCCTCCCGGCGCTTTGCATACTGCTTGCCAAGGGTTGGTCTGAGCTGTTCCGCGGCGGCAGGCGGCTCTTCGGGTGGGCCGCAAGCGGGGGCGCTTTGCTCGTCCTGTCCGTGCTGGTACCGGCACTCTACATCGCGCCGGCGTATGCGCCTCCTCCACATCTGGCGGAAGCCCAGCTGGCCGAGTACACACCTCTCCACTGCACCTTTGGCGGCTTCGTAGAGCTCGTGGGCTACCGAATCCAGAACCCCTTTGTTGCTGGCAGGGACGAGGTGCGCCTCAGCCTGGCCTGGCGCGTGCTCGACCGTGCGGATGCTGACTATAGCCTGGCCGTCCAGGTCTTCGAGGGCGAGCGAGAACTGATCGGGGAGGTTCATCGCTACCCCGGACACGGGGCGCTCGCCACGAGCACTTGGGAACCTGGATTCATGTTCCGGGAGGACCTGATCATCCCGGTTGAGAGTCGTATCGCCGAGGGGCACATCGCGTGGATAGAGGTGAGTTTCTACGAGCATCAGACGCTCGCGCCCGTTCCGGTGTTCGACGCCAACGGCACGAACGTGGGCGCAAGCGTGCGCATGGCTCAGGTCAAGGTGCGGGCCACGCCAAGAACGGATGCGAGGACGAAGCCAAGCACTCTGTTCTTTGGACCGGCCATTGGCCTTGTCGGCAGCAGAGCACAGGCTTGTCTTGCTTCGCCCGCTCCCTTCATTGGGGTCGAGATGGACTGGCTGGCCATCCAGTCAGCGGAGACGGACTGTAAGGTCTCCATCCAGCTGCGCGATGCAAGGCAGACCATCGTCTCGCAGGTCGACGAGCTCCCGCGGCAGGGCGACAACCCGACCCGCTTCTGGGAGGCCGGGGAGATCATAGCGGACCATCACATGTTGCCCTTGCCCCACCTGCTGCCTTCGGGCACCTACACGGTGTATCTCTGCCTGTACGACAGTGTATCGCTGCAGAGGCTGCCGGTCACCGACGCGGATGGTCAGGCGCTGCCTCTTGCCGAAGTTCCGTTGCTGAGCCTCACGCAAGAGGCAGGCAAAGGCGTGCAACTCTTGCCCGTACGCTCTGGGGATCACGTCCCCTCACTGGACTCCAGCTGTGAGCGTGGACTCCCGGCAGGTCATTCTGACTGACCGGGGCGCTCGCTGGGAGTTGCGGGCCATCAACTGCGCGGTAATGCTCGCGGCGCACCGCAGGCGATCTTCCAGAGGGCCTCTGCCGCCGCCTGCCGATCCTCCTCGAGCGCCCGTGCCAGGTTGTCGATCTGACGATAGAGGTCAGCCCTGCGCCACTCGTGGTTGCTATTCACTCTGCGAATCGACGGGTGCTCGGTTGGCTGCGAGTCGCCGTCATCCTCCACAAGGCTCTCGTGGAGCTTTTCGCCGGACCTCACCCCGATGTACCGGATAGGGATGTCCACTCCCGGCCTGAGGCCGCGGAGGCGGATCAGACGCTGTGCCAGCTCTTCGATCCTGACCTGCTCGCCCATGTCGAGCACAAAGATGTCGCCACCTCTCGTCAGCGAGGCAGCATAGATGACGAGAGCCACGGCTTCCTGGATGCTCATGAAGTACCGGGTCATGTCGGGGTGGGTGACGGTGACGGGTCCGCCTTTCTCGATCTGGCGCTCGAAGGTTGGTACCACGCTACCCCGGCTCCCCAGGACATTGCCAAAACGAACGGCGGTGCATAGAGTACTCGACGTGCCTGCCAGGGCAGAGATGAGCATCTCACCAACCCGTTTCGTCGCCCCCATGGTGCTCGTCGGGTTGACCGCCTTGTCCGTCGAGATGAAGACGAGCCGTTCCGCACCGCAGCGACAGGCAGCCTCCGCCACATTCCGCGTGCCGAGGACGTTCACGCGGACGGCCTCGTCCGGATGTTCCTCCATCAGCGGCACGTGCTTGTAAGCAGCCGCGTGAAAGACGATCTCCGGCCGTAGCTCGGCGAAGAGCCTGTCGATCTTCTGCCGGTTGACGACATCCCCAACCACGATCTGCAGGGTGGCCCCGCCCGAGAGCGGCTCGAGCTCGAGATGAAGGTTGTAGAGGCCGCTCTCGTTATTGTCGAGCATGGTCAGGCGCCGAGGATGGAAGGCAAGCACCTGTCGGCACAGCTCCGAGCCAATGGACCCGGCAGCGCCCGTAACCAGGACCGACTTGCCCTGCAGCAGCCCACTGCAGGCTTCATGGTCGACCTTCACGGGCTCGCGGCCGAGAAGGTCCTCAATGCTGATATCCCGCAGCGGGGGCAGCCCCTTTGTGCGCTGGATAAAGTCAAAGATGTCCGGCAAGACCTTGACGCAGGCGCTGGTGCCTTCGCAGATAGCCAGCAGGTCGCGAAAGGTATCGCCCGGCATCTCGTCTGGGGCTATGATGATCAGATCCACCTGATGGCGAACCACCAGCCGGGGAATGGCACCATAGTAGCCGAGTACGGGAAAGCCGTGAATCGTCAGCCCAATCTTGTCTGGATCGCTATCAACAAAGCCAACGACCTCGTAGCCGTTGCCTGCATCCTGATGCAGGCAACGCCAGGCGAGGAGTTGGCCGGCTTCCCCGGCGCCCACGATGAGGATTCGGGAGCGCCCCCTCGAGCGGCCCTTGTGCCAGGGGTGCCAGCGCGCCTGGAAGGCCGTCCAGGCCCGCTCGCGATAGCGGACGATGGTGAACCCGACCAGCACGAACAGCCCCATAAAGAGCACTACGCTCAGCGGCACCACGTGATGTCGGCTGCGAAAGAAGAGCAGAGCCAGAGCGAGGAGGGCCCCCGTCCCCGTAGCCACCGACACGGCAATGGCCGGTACCTCGTCTGCCGAAGCATAGCGCCAGTAGCGGCGGTAGAGGCCGAAGACATGGTTGCTCGCCCAGTACACAGCTACGGCCAGGAGGCCGAACTGGAGGGCTACCCGAGCGTCCAGCGTGGCCGTTATGGACCGTCCTGACCACGCCAGAAACAGACTCCCATAGACCACCAGCGCATCCAGAAGGCCCGGGACGATGTATCGAGCCACAACTCTCCTGATATGGCTGACCATTGCCTCCTGCCTTATCGCCTCGCTGCAGTCCCGGTCACGCTCCCCCGTCGTCGAGGAGCACACCCTTGGCGCGCGTGGAGCGACTGCAGTGCACGCGCCAGATGCTCGCAGACATACCCGACCTGCGCCTCGCTCATGACGCCGGAGAAGGGCAGGGCAAGCGAGGTGTCACCGAGGGCCTCCGTGACCGGGAAATCTCCCCGATGGTACCCAAACCTCTCCACGTAGAACGGCTGCAGGTGTATTGGCGTGAAGTAGGGTCGCGATGGGATCCCCTGCTCGGCAAGCGCGGCCATCACGGCCTGTCGGTCGATGCCCGCTGCCAGCCGGATGACGTAGACGAACCACGACATGCGAGTTGTGCTCGGGGCGATACGGGGCGTCTGCACGCCCTCGATTCCGGCCAACCGCTCGCTGTACCATCGGGCGACCTTTTCCCGCTTGGCCAGGAGCTCCTCGATGCGCCCGAGCTGCGCGAGGCCGAGGGCAGCGCTCATCTCATCCAGGCGATAGTTGTAGCCGAGGCGCGAGTGGTTGAGCCAGGCGTCGAACACGTCCCGCCCCTGATTGCGCAGAGATCGAAACAGGGCATCCCAGTCCTCACGGTCGGTGACGATAATCCCACCCTCGCCCGTTGTCATCTGCTTGTTGGGATAGAAGGCAAAGACCGCCGCATCCCCAAGTGTCCCCGCCTTCCGCCCCTTGTACTCTGAGCCAATGGCCTCACACGCATCCTCGATCACCGCAAGGCCATGGCGGCGTGCGACGTCGAGGATCGGGTCCATGTCGGACGGCTGGCCGAAGGCATGCACAGGCAGCACGGCCCTCAACCGCCCATCGGGCCGGTAGGCGCTCGCGCGCAGGGCGGGAGGCAGCCAGCGCTTTGCCGCCTCCCCTCCGCGAACGAGGTCTTCGATGGCTTCCGCCACCAGGGCAGGATCGATGTTGCCCGTCCGCTCGTCGACATCCACAAAGACCGGCGCGCCGCGCTCATACAGGATGCAGTTCGCCGACGCGACGAACGAAAAGGGAGTCGTGATGACCAGATCGCCCTCGCCAACGCCCGCAGCGATCACGCACAGGTGCAGGCCGCTGGTGCCAGAGTTCACCCCGACTCCAGCGCGGCATCCAATGTAGGCGGCAAAGCGCTTCTCAAAGTCGGCGATGCGCGGCCCGATGCTAAGATGAGGCGTTCGCAGCACCGAGGTCACGGCCTCGATCTCTGCCGGGGTGATGTCGGGGCTTGACATCCGTACTTCCATATCCATGTCCAGGCTTTCTCCCGGTCGTCTCACGTGACAAAACTGGCTGAGGACAAACAGGCCGGGCGCTTGGAATGATAGCTACTCATGCCGGCGCAATGGCATCGCCGGAACACCAACAACTGTGACCCCTGGCGCTACCGACTCGGTTACGCATGCTCCAGCGCCGATCACCGAGTCATCTCCGATCGTAATGGGCGTGTCGCTGTCCCTGTTGGCGATAACAGCTCCGACCCCCACGAACACCCGCCGGCCCAGGTGGACCGGTCCCTGGATGTGCACTCCAGGCGACAGCGTGGAGAAATCGTCTATGATAGCATCGTGGGCGATCGTACAGTCGAGGTTAACCTGCACGTGTCGGCCCAGCACGATGTTGCTGCCAAGAGCACAACCTGCGCAGACCACCGTGCCCTCCCCGACCTCGATCCGATTGGACCGCTGAACTCGAGGATGGATGATACTCTGAAACTGAAAACCCGACGAAATCGCTTGCCGCACCAAGACCTCGCGCGTTTGCGGAGACCCTACGGCGGTGACCATCCGCGCGTCGGGAAACCGCGAACGGGCCTCTCTCAGGCCCAGGACTTGCAGGCCATAGATGGACTTGCCCTGTCTGGACACGTCATCGTCAACAAAGCACACGACTTCGACCGCGGTGTGCGCCGTATTGCATGACTGGACCAGCCAGGCTATGCTTCGCCCGCAGCTACCTGCCCCGTAGATCGCGATCTTGAGCACCACAGTCTCGCCACCACTTTCTGTCTCGGGAGAGTCGCTTTGGCCTCGTTTGGGCGCTCGCTGGACGCCGGAACGCATTTCCGGGCTGCCCGAGTCACGCCCGCTCCAACGGCTTGGCCGGAACACCCACGACCGTCAGCCCCGCGGGCACGGGTTTGGTGACGCAGGCCCCGGCCCCGATCACGACATCGTCCCCAATGGTGAGGGGACTCTCCTCCGTACCGTTGATGATCACGGCGCCTGTTCCCACGTACACCCGTCGCCCAAAGTGCACCCAACCGGACACGTGCACTCCGGGCGCCAGTGTGCTAAAGTCACCTATGACGGCATCGTGCCCGACGGTACAGTCGAGGTTGATCTGCACGTGCCTGCCCAGCACGATATTGGTCGTGAGTATGCAGCCCGCACAGATCACGGTGCCTTCGCCGATCTGTATCCATCGCGAGCGTTCGACGCGCGGGTGAACAATAGTCTCGAACCCAAGACCTGCCGCGCTAGCCTTCTCGACCAGAGACTGGCGAGCTCGCGGCGTTCCCACCGCGGTCACGATGCGAGCCTCCGGGAAACGGCGACGGGTCTCATCCAGCCCAAGCACGACGATGTCGTTGATCCGCTTCCCATGGTTGTGGGGATCATCATCGACGAAACAGACGATCTCGTACGAGGGGTGTACCTCGTTGCACGCCTCGATCAGCCAGGCGACCTCCCGACCGAAGCCACCGCACCCATAGATCGCAACCTGTGTCACCTCGGCTCACCTCCCCGCTCACTTTCAGCTCCTGAAGCCTGCCCCATGAACTTGGGCGCCGTCGCGTATCCCGGATGCGTGATGCCTTCGCGTTTCAGCAGCTTCCAGACGGTGAGACACAGGATCCTCAAGTCCAGAGCCAGGGTCTGATGATCTACGTACCACACGTCCAGGGCTAGCTTGTCCTCCCACGTCAGAGCGTTCCGGCCGTTAACCTGCGCCCAGCCGGTGATGCCGGGCCTGACCTCATGGCGCCGCATCTGTTGCGTCGTATATCGATCCAGGTACTCCATCAGCAGCGGACGGGGGCCAACGAGGCTCATCTCGCCCTTGACCACGTTGATGAGCTCTGGGAGCTCATCCAGGCTGCTCGCTCGCAGGAAGCGGCCGAAGCCAGTGAGGCGCTCAGCGTCGCTCAGAAGCCTGCCCTGCTCGTCGCGGGCATTGGTCATCGTACGGAACTTGAACAAGGTGAACGGAGCACCATGGAGCCCCGGCCGCTGCTGGCGGAACAGCACCGGCGACCCCATGAGCAATCGAACAACAAGGGCGATCAGCGCCATGAGTGGTGACAACAGGACGAGCGCCGGAACGGCCACAGCAAGATCGAGCAACCGCTTGCCGGGATAGGCGACTCGAGATGCCTGCTCCTTGCACTGCCGGGCCTTCTCACGCAGCAGGCGCGTGTACTCCTGCTCCACGCGCTGGAAGACCAACCGCTCATCGAAGCGCTTCAGCGCCACGTGGCGGCCCTCAGCACCCATCTCGCCGGCTCTGTGGCCATTCGTCAGCAACTCGATAATAGCCGCAGCCAGCGCCTGCACATCCCCGGGGGGCACGAGCAAGCCGTTCCGCCCATGCTCGACGACTTCCCGGCACCCACGGACGTCCGTGGCGATGCAGGGCACGCCCATAGCCAGCGCTTCCATCGGAGCTCGGGGGAAGCCCTCCCGATGAGATGGAAGAACGAGCACATCCATCAGCGAGTACATCTCTGGCATATCCTGACGCTTGCCAGCAAAGACGCAGGCGTGTGAGACGCCGTATTCGTGGGCCAGAGACGGCCCCACGGCGTCGGGCTTGTCGGTATCAGGCGAGCCCACGATCAGGAAACGCGCTTCCGGCAGGCGTTCCGTCACCATGCGGGCCGCCGCCAGGAGCTCGGGAACGCCCTTCTCGCGCACGAGCCTCCCCACAAAGCCCACTATCGGCGCGCCCTCCGGCAGGCCCAACTCCAGACGTTTCTTCCTGCGCTCGTCCGGCGAGACCCTATCAGGGTCGAACGACGCAAGGTCGAGCCCGATGCCGCCGTCCCCCAGCAACATGATCTTACCTTCGGCGCAGATGCCGGCTTGCACGGCGGTGCCGATGTCCTCGCGGTTCACCGAAAGGACCAGGTCGCAACAGGCCGCTCCGAGCCGCTCCATGGCGACGAACAGGCGTCGCCACAGGGGATGCGACCGCTCATGGAAGATGAAGCCGTGGCTCGTATGGACTATGACGGGCACACCAGCGAGCCTTGCCGCCAGGCGCCCCAGAAGGCCGGCTTTGGGCGTATGGGTATGCACAATCGTGAATCGCTCGCGTCGAAAGGTCTTCCACAGGCGCCATAGCGCCCGAAGGTCCGCCCAGGGTGTGAGGGCACGACGCGTCATTGGCACGGCGATGTGGCGGATGCCCGCCGCCTCGATCGCCGGCACCTCCGGACCGGGAGAGGATATGGCGCAGACCTCGTAGCCGGCGCCTGCCAGCCAACGCAGCTGATTCAGGAGCAGATAGCGCAAGGTTCCGTCAATGGCTGCCACATGGGCAACCTTTGCCCGCGTCGGCGGGCTTGTTTCCGTCAAGATCGGGCCAGGACTCATCTCATCCTCGGATCACAGCATGAGGCCGTTGTGCGCCGCAGAACATCAGCCCGGGCCCCCCGCTGCTGCCATGCGGAGAGTGGCCACCAGCCTCGGTGCGACGGCGTCCAGGCAGTAGCCGGCCTCTACGGTGCGGCGACCGTTGAGGCCGATCTCGCGGCGTAGCGCCGGATTCTCGATCAACCTGGCCAGCTTTTCGCTCCACTCGTCGCGGCCGGACGCCAGGAAGCCGTTGACCCCATCCTCAATGAGCTGACGGTTGACGCCCACAGGGGAGCAGACGGCGGGCACGCCGACGGCCATGTACTGGATGGCCTTGGCAGCACTCTTCCCGCGCGTCCACTCATCGTCGGGCAGCGGCATGAGCCCAATGTCGATAGCTTTAAGATCATCGACCTCGCTCTCTATGCTCCACCGCTTGTTGATGACCCGGATGTTGGGGCTGTCGTACGGCTCGGAACTGATGACGTGCAACTCGAGATCGTAGTGCGCCGCGAGGTCGCGGAACGCGCCTTCCAGTGTGCGCAGATATGGGTACGAGTTGGGGGTGCCGATCCACCCCAGCACGACCGGCCCGCCGGGCCCCTCTTCCCCATAGCGCCTGACCTCGTACCGGCGCAGGTCGACTGCCGTGTTGACGACCGTCACGTTGGGGTTGTGCTTCACAGCGTAATCGCGGAGATACTCGTTCCAGACGATCACGTGCGAGCAGGCCCTCATCACGTGGGCGATCTTGCCCCGACACAGCAATCGTATGACAGGGTTAGGATGGCGCCGGTAGTAGATGTGGGTGGCGTCGTCGTACAGCGCCACACTCTTGCGAACGCCTCTGCACAGGACGGCCTCGGCGCCGTAGGGAAAGTAGGGCAGCAGCTCTTTCTCGATAACGACGAGGTCACAGCGCCGCGCCGAAGCGAGGGCCCGCAGACGCTCCGCCACTCGCCGGGCGAAATAGCCAAAGTGCCGAAAGATGTCCCCAAACCCGGTCGGCCTGCTCAATAGCCCGAAGGTAAAGTAAGTGTCATCGAAGAGCGGGGAGACGGTACACTGCAGGCCCGCCCGCTCATAGTACTCGAGATAGTTGTACACCAGATAGCGGCTGCTGCCGCCGAGCCGGCTGTAGGTTGTCAGGAACAAGACGCGCAAAGGCTCGTGTCCAGCCATTCACTCCGCGCTCCCCAGGCAGAGAGAGATGACCTGCAGGTGCCGCTTGAGAAGCGGCCGCAGCGCAGGCCGGTCTGCCCCCGGTAGGATGGCGACAAGCACAGCCGCCGCCGTCCGCCAGCCGATCTCGAACAGCAGCAGGAGCCTCAGCACTGTCAACCTCCACCCAGGGTAGTGCTTCCGGAAGAAGCGCAGCAGGCTTTTGCGGAGGTTGACGATGCGGACGTCCAGATTCTGCCGGGTGCTCTCCCCTCCGTAGTGGACAACCTGGGCCGCCGGGGTGAACCGAATATGCCAACCTGCCTTTCTTGCCCTGTAGCAAAAGTCCACTTCCTCGAAATACATGAAGAAACGCTCGTCTAGGGGGCCTATCTCATCCCATACCTCTCGCCGGATCAGCAGGCACGCCCCGGAGGGCTGATCCGCCTCACGCTCATCGCTGTGGTCCCAGTAGGTCATCTTGAGGCCAGCAAACAGCCTGGTTCGGGGAAAGAGCCGGCTCAGACCCAGGCAGTCCATGGCCACGGTGCGGAGGGTGGGAAAGCGACTGCAGGATATCTGCACGCTGCCATCGGCATTGAGTAACTGCGGCGCCAGAACTCCCACATCGCGGTGCCCCTCCATAAAGTTCACCATGGTGCGCAACGCTCCCGGCTGCAGCCTCGTATCCGGGTTCAACAGCAGAATGTAGCGGCCCCTTGCCTGCCGAACCGCCTGGTTGTTCGCAGCAGCGAACCCGAGGTTTGTCGGATTGGCAATCAGACGCACCTCGGGAAAGAGGGTCTCAACGAGCCTGACACTGCCATCGGAGGAGGCGTTGTCCACGACCAGAGCCTCCAGATGGACCGAGGCGGACTCATCACGCACCGACTCCAGGCAGGAGCGCAGCAAAGGGGCTGCATTCCAGTTGACGACGACGACGCTGAGGTCAGGCTGGCTCCCTGTCACGCTCTGTGCCTCCGTCGGCCAACACCTGTGACGCAGCGCTTGCCACCGCAAGTGTGAACCACAAGAACGGCTGGCTCGTAAAGTCGTAGAGGATATTGCCCACAAAGAGCCCAACGACACAACCCAACAGGCCCACGAGCACCGCCCGCCTGTCATTGTCCGACGGAAGCGAGCGGATGGCCCGATGCAGGGCCACGAACAGCGCATAGAACACCCAGAGATAGGCCACCCCTCTGACGATGCCCCCCTCGGCGAACGAGTTGCCCAGAGCACTGTGGGCCATCATTCCGCTGGCCTTGTCGGAAGGATCGGCCCAAGTGTGGGCCCGGTGCATCCACTCCGGAGCGTGCTCGTTGAAGTAGAAGGGGAAGCCTCCGGTCCCTATGCCAAGGATGGGGCTTGAGCCAAAGGCGCTAACACACAGGCGCAGCAGGGCGAAGTGATAGTCGGCAGACATTGCGCCTTCGCCCGTGTATCTCGCCCCGAGCCATCCTGCCATCCACTGGGTCCAGTTGCTTGCTATCTCTGTTAGCACGGAGATGCCTGTAGCTGAGCCCAGAGTCCTCAACGCCAGAGGTCCAATGCTCATGGCGCGGCCCGCAACAGCAGGGGCCGGAACCAGGCCCGAGGCCACGACCGACACAATCATCATCGCACACAGGGTGAGGTACTGACACCCGCGCTTCGTCCAGAGGCGGTCCTTCAGCAGCACAAGCAGGCAGATCAGGGCAGCGATGCCGCCAAACCAGCCACTCCGCGAGAAGGTGATGAGAAAGATGACAGCCGTCACCGCGGAGGCGATGAGGAACGCCCAGGCCGGCAGGGTCTGACGCGACCGTCGCGTCCAGGCGAATACTCCCAGCGAGAACAGCAGTGGCCAGAACGCCTGCAGGTACCCCGCATAGACATTCCAGTCCCTGAACAGAAAGTGCGGGCGACTGAGGTGCCGAAAATAGGGGTCCTGCGGGGGAGTAACCCGGAACTGCATGGAAAAGATGCCCGAGGCATTGGCTGCACGCTCCATCAGGTACGTGTTCACACCCAGCATGTGGCCAACCCACTGGACCAGCCCACAGACTACGCTGACGAGGCCCATGGCCAACAGTGTACGGACAAGCCAGGCGACCGTCCGCGGCGACCGGGCGAGCTGGCCAACCACAAGCACCAACAGGGCACCAGAGAAGTAGATCGCGAGCGCTCGGAGACCGTACGCCTTGTGGGGTCCCACCACCCAGGATGCTACCAGGCTGGCGAACCAGACCGCAACAGGCACGCTTAGTGGCGTTCGGTACAGGTGCAGCCTGGCGGTCCGAAGCTGCAGGGCCAGCCAGCGCACAGCAAGCAACACCAGCCCAATGCGGGGCAGGGTCAGGGAGATGCCCACATCAATGCGCAGACCGTCGAGTGCCGAGGTTGCGCCCAGGGTCGCCAGGGCGGCCTCCATGGGCAGCAGTGAGCATGGCACCGCCATCAGGATCAGCCCGACGCCAACTGCCGTCGCCTGCCGGTCCAGCCATCCCCGCGCGGCAAGGGTGATCAACCCTACCGCTATACCCGCGCTGATGAGCACGATGAGCCGGGCTGGGGCAAGAATACCTCTGAGGCGCTCACGGATGGCAGGCGTCGGCGTCCGCATGTTCACACCACCTTCGCCAACCTGCGGAGTATGCCTCTGAGTTGAGCCACGTCTTGCGGATCATAGGCCCGCGTGACCCAGAGCCCAACAAGGTAAGTCATGCCCCCCATTGCGATAGCAGTTGCTATGGACAGCATCCGCGCGGCAGGCAGCACGGCCAACACCAAGAGTATCGCTCCGGTCATTGCCGCAGCCGCTGCCATGGCCTTCAGCGCAAATACGGCGAGAGCACGCAGCGGAACCCGGTGTTCCGAACGCCTGCACGCCGCGACGTTCCAGAGGGCGATGGCTCCATAGCTTAGCGCAAAGGCCCAGGCGGCTCCGGCCGCGCCGATCCGCGGAACCGTAAGAAGAGTCAGGCACAGGTTCGCCCCGAGGCCCACAAGCAGCATCAGGGCAACCTGGTTGGTGCGCTCCCTCAAGAGCAGCCACGTGTTGTGGATGCGGAACAACCCCATCGCTACCGTGCCAACTGCCGCCGGCAGGACGAGCATCGCGCCTGCCACAAAACGGTCTGACGTTACCGTCCGAAGCAACGGCTCGGACAGGACGACAAGCCCTATGCTCGATGGAATTGCCAGGGCAAGATAGAGCCGCGAGGCATAGCCAATGTAACCGATGGCCTCTCTGGCCCTACCCGCCCGCCACTCTGCGGACGCCGTGGGGAGCAAGACATAGGTGATGGGATTGATGAAGAGGCCCGCGATGCTGCCAAGGGTGAAGGAGGCGGCGAACACGCCAACCTCCTGCAGGCTCAGATGCCGGACCAGTACATAGCGGCTGCCTGTGGTCATCAGCCAGAGGCCAAGGTGGGTCGGCAAGAGGGGCACGCTGTACCGGAGCAGCCTGGGTATGCCGCTAAAGTCGAAGTGAGGACGCCCCACCGTGCCAATCGCCATGGCGAGCATCAGCAGCAGGAATACGAGCTCTGTCACCGCGATGCCAACCGCCACGCCCAAGACGCCGTATCCCACCACGGCTGCAAGGTAGGCCACAACGAGCTGTGCGGCGGACTTGCCTACCTGCACGCCGACAGTATAGCGAAACTCACGTCTGGCTTGGTAGAGCGCCAGTGCAACCAGGTTGCAGGCGGCTGGAACGAGTGCCAGAGCCAACCAGCGGGCGTACATCACGTACCTGGTATCGCCCCAAATCCACAGTGCAAACTGGCCTGGAGCTATCGAGCCGATCAGGTACGCCGCAAGCAGGCTCTCCGACAGGACCAACACGAGGGCAGCAAAGTACTGGCCGCTCACCGTGCGTCCGTCGGCCTCTCCCGCGAGATAGCGCACGAGGCCGGCATCCACGTAGAGGGTAAGCACCGGTGCGATGAGGGTGAGGGTCGCCATGAACTGGCTGTAGAGCCCATAGCCATCCGCGCCCAGCAGTTTGGCAACAATTGCGAGCCCGACGAGCCCCCGAAGCGCCAGGAGGACGGCTCCGCTCCCTTGCCACGCCAGGTTGGAGAGAAAACCTCCTCGCCCATGGGAATCGATGTCCCGAGACAAGACCTGCCACCCCTTCAGGCACGCACATTCATCTGACAGACACACTGTGGCACGGCAGTCCGACCTGGTACGGCGTAGCTGGGCAGACCCCCTGTTCATACTCTCCGGCGCTTGTGCGGGTCGGCCCCGACAACGCTGAATAGCGACCGCGCGGTGATTATAGTGCCGAGGGCACCTGCGTCAAACCGCTTCTAGCTCGCTGTGCGGGCATCTGCGAGCCCGAGTGCGCAAGAGTCCCTTCATGCGTGGTGTCCGCGGGCGGCCGCGGCAGTGTGACACAGTCGTGCCTCTCCCGAGCCCTGCGCGAGGGCTGCCGGCATCGACGCGTCGTGAGTCGCTGTGCCATTTGTAAGGTTTCTGCCACTTGAGTATCATCGTTTGGCCTGTGCCTGGTAGTACGGTGGGTCTGGCAAGCGATGTACCGACTGCGCGCTGCATGGCGTGTGGCCAGCCGGGAGAGCCGCCTTGATGCGGGCCCACGCGTCTGCGCCAATGCGTCAGTCACCACGATGGGTTGCTGCGATGCCTCAAGCGCTCGAGCACTATCGTTCTGGCTTTCTGCCCGCCAGCTTCTGTCGCCACCTTCGTTCACTTGTGCGTTTTTTCCTGCGGAACGACGTGCTGGCGAGCGCTGTCCTTATGGCGCCATTCGTCGGCCTGTTCATGGGCGACGCGTTGTTGCCCGGTAGGGTCTTTCTCCCTGGTGACATCATCTACCGCGACGCGCTCTGGCAGGCACTGGCGCCGGCGGGTTTTCCTGGAGTGGCCAACAACCTGCTGTCGGATCAGATCTACCTGTACTATCCCTGGCGTGTGTTCGCCGGGCGCGCTCTGCAGCAGTACGGAGAGTTGCCCCTCTGGAACCCGTTCATCTTTGGCGGCCAGCCATTTGTGGCCAATGCGCAGTCGGCCCTCTTCTACCCGCTGCACTGGATAGCCTTTTTCATGCCGGCCGGCTCGTTCTTCGGCTTTGCGGGCGTGTTGCGGCTGTACCTGGCAGCGCTGTTCACTATCCTGTTCATGCGTTCGTGCGGTGCGAGCAGGCCGGCTGCCATGGTTGCAGGGCTGACCTATGCCTTTTGCGGGCCCATGGTAGTGTGGCTGAGCTATCCCCTGGTCGACGTCTTCCTGTGGTTGCCAGGGGTGCTTTGGGCGGCGGAAAAGGCTCTCTCCGCAAGGCGACCTGCACGCTGGCTGGCGATTGCGGCACTGCTCATCGGCGTGCAGGGGCTGGCAGGGCATTTCCAGAGCTACTTCCATGCTTTGGCTGCCGCCGGGCTCTACGTTGGATACAGGCTCTTCTCCATGCGGAGCGCAGGGCAACGCACGCTGCGAGTTGCTTGCGGCCTCGCTCTCGCCCTGGGAGCCGGGGTCGCCCTCACTGCCGTCGAGTTGCTGCCTTTTGGCGAGTTCCTCGCTGAAAGCGGCACCCTCGCGTCCGGAGGACGCTCATCTCTTACCTCATCTGATACCCTGTGGTACAGCCCGTCCGCGGTCGAGCATCTGGCGGCCGGGATCACGCTGGTAGTGCCCGATTTCTACGGCAACCCTGCGACCCACGACTACTACTGGCCCCTCAAGCAATATCAGAACTATAACGAGCAGACGGCCTACATAGGCACTCTGCCGCTTTTCCTTGCCCTGGCAGCTCTGCGCCGGCCTCGGCGTGGCCATCGTGCGTTCTTTATTGCCCTGGCCCTCTTTTCACTGGGCGTCGCGTGGCGCCTGCCACTCTTTGAAGCGGTGAACCACTTGCCGGTATTCTCCATTATCAACAACCGGCGGCTCCGCTTCGTATTGGCCTTTGCCCTGTCGGTTCTTGCAGGATGGGGTGCAGATGACCTCCTTGGGGCGGAACGGGGCGATGGCACTGCGGACGCGATTGCCCGCCTCACAGGCCGCGCCACAGTTGCCCTGCTCATCCTTGCCGGTGCCTGGTATGGCTTCGTGCATGCAGTCCGCCTTGGCGTTGTTTCTCCCGGCTGGCCAGAGCCGCTGACGCGCTGGCTCCTGGTCGTCTTCTCATCCCAGCGGGCGCGCACCTTCTTGCCGTTTGTGGTTGCTGTCCTCGCTACGCTTCTGCTCATGTACCATGCGCGGCGGCATCTGCGGCGGCCTGTGCTTCTTGTCGCCGTGCTATTGCTTGCGGGCGGTGAGCTGGTCGCCCTCGGCCGGGGTTACTGTCCGTCCATTCCAGAGGAATGGCTGTTTCCTGATACCCCTGCGCTCGCCTTTCTGCGCAGCCAGCCGCAGCCAACACGGGTCCTGGCGATGGAGAACGCACTGCTGTACAACTTTGGCATGGTCGTTGGCCTCGAGGAGATTGGTGGCTACGACCTGCCCGTCTCGCAGCGTATTGCCAACGTGTATGCCCGGTTGGGGGGCAAGGATATGCACCGTCAGCGCTGGCAGCCAGACTGGCCGGTCCTGGAGCTATGCGGGGTGCAATACGTCATCGGTCGAAGTCCTCTCCCGCCGGACCGTTACGAGTTGGCGTACGACGGCGAGGTGCGCATCCATCGCCTGCGTGCAGCATTGCCGCGCGTGTTCAGCGTGGGGCGCGTTGAGGTTGTCAGCGCCGGGGAGGCTCTGGAGCGGGTCCTTGCGTCGCGCTTCGACTTGGCCTCAACTGCGCTGGTGGAAGGTGCTGCAGATACCCTTGCTACTCAGCACTTGAGCCAGGCGCAGACCCTGGAGATCGTCGACTACACCCCTAACCGCGTGTCAATCAGAGCACGCTTTGAGGGGCCGGGGTTCGTTGTCCTGGCTGACGCCTATGACGACGACTGGCGAGCAACTGTTGACGGCCATTCGACGACCGTCTATCCGACGAACTATCTGTTGCGCGGGGTAGCAGTGCCGGCCGGTGACCACATTGTCGAATTCGTGTACGATCCGCTCGCCTATCGTGTGGGTTCGATAGTGAGTCTCACCGTGCTGGGCGGCATCGTCGTCGCATGGGCAGTCGACATGGCACAGAGCGTGCAAAGGGAACGAGCGACTGATCGCACCCCTCCAGCCCACGACTGAGTCCCCACATCTGGCCAGCCCCAGCGGCGGGCTCGAAGCGTCAGCGGCGCAGCATTGCCTTGAGCGTGGACAGGGGACGGGAACGCGGCGGGTTGTGTGGCGCCGGCTCAACCTTGAGCAGAATCCAGTTATATGTGGGCAGCAGGGGGAGCAAGGCTCGCCACAAGGTTGTCGGCACACTCCGGAACAGCCGCAGCCACCCACGAGAGAGATAGAAGCGCTGCAACTGGGCAATCGTCACATCGTGGACGGCAAACGGCTGCACCAGCTTCCGCAAGGCCCACAGGTGATGCAGCCGCTCGTAGTAGTGCTCGCCCCGCCCGGCGAGCCTCAGGTACCGGTCTGCCAGAGGTCCAGGCAACCAGTGGAGGAGAGGCAATGAGTAGTGGGGCTCGATCGGGAACAACCAGTTGGGTCCGCTGAAGAAAGCCAGGCCTCCTGGTCGCAACACCCGGTACATCTCAGCGAACAGACGCTTGGCGTCTGGCACATGTTCATAGACCTGAGCGCAGATGATAACGTCAACCGCGCTGTCCCCAAAGGGGAGACACATGGCATCCCCCCTCAGGAACTGCACACGGGCGCGAGCGGCAACATCTGCTGCCCTGAGAGCGACGTCGTCGTACTCCAATCCTGCGGTTCGAAGGAAGAGGGGAGCCAAAGCGGAGGTGATGATTCCCGACGAGCAGCCGATGTCCAGGCACACGAGTGATGAAAGGTCGCGGTCGACATAGTGGGTGAGAGCGTACGCGATTTTCTCAGCCTGCCGCTGCCGGCTTGCTGGCTCTCGCACGCTTTGGCAGAGGTTGTAGAAGCCTTCCTGATACCCGCGTCCCGTCACGAGTCGCCGCTTCCTGTGGCAAGGCACGCAATCCGCGCATCAGTCCCCGCGCCCGCGGCGCAGGAGGGACTTGTAGGCCATGAGGTACTGATCGGCGAGGCGCCCCCAATCGTAGTGCTCCGCCGCCCGCTCACGTGCACTGCGACTCATCGCGCCCCACCGCTCTGGCCGGGTTAGGATACTGAGGATCGCCTCAGAGAGTGCTTCCGGATCTGCCGGAGGAACAAGCACACCGACGTCATCGGTGACCACCTCCGGAATACCATCAACTCTGCTGGCGACAACTGGCGTGCCGCAGGCCAGGGCTTCCAACAAAACCACCCCCTGCCCTTCCTCGAGGGAGGGCAGAACCAGGAGCCTGGCACGCTGCATCTGGACGCGCACCTGATCCTGTGACTGAAACCCCATGAACACAACGTGCTGTGCTATGTCCAGGCTCTCTGCCAGATTCCGAAGCATCTCGTGTTGGGGCCCCTCTCCCACCACCACGAGCTGGTAAGAGGGAAGCACCGCCAGCACTCGCTTCATCGCCGCGAGAAGGTATTTGGGGCCCTTACGTTCGATGAGAGAGCCGACGAACAGGACAGTGTCATCTCTGAGTTCGGCAGGTACTGGCGCGAAGGACCGGGTATCTACCCCGTTGGGAATCACCAATATCGGGTCTGGCCTCAAGCCCATCTCCGCTACGCTGCTGACCAGAGCGCGTGTCAGCGCCGTAATGCCGTCGCAGCGGAGAAGGATCTGGCGCGTGAGCCAAGCGCCAAGTGGATGCTTTCCGACACGGAAAACGTCACTCCCCTGCAGTGTTGCCAACACGGGTCGTCCGTGAATGGCACGGCCAAGGCAGGCACAAGCGGCTGAGAGAGTCCAGTGGGCGTGGATAATATCACAATCCCTGGCGCATTGAGCTATGGCCAGCGCGTGCACGAGCGCAAAAGGTACGACTTGAGCAAAGACATACGGGTGCCTCTGCAGAGTGATCGGTAGGCCGCCTCCCTCCTTACGCAACATCTCCCACTTCTCGGGCCACCAGTAGCGTGGGCGGAGGACCTCGATGTCACCCATGCGCTCGTGACTTGGGGTCCCCGGGCTGTGCATGGCAACGACACGGACCTGAATGCCCCGGCGGGCTACCGCGCGTGCTGCCTCCCAGACGAAGGCGCCTTGGCCATCGCCGAGCCAGCGCGGAAAAGACGTTGTGGCAATACATACTTTCATCATCGTATCCATGGGAGGCCTGGCAGGACGGGTCTCTGCGACGGACGCACCGCGAGGTCCACTATGCGGCGTTCGCTCCTTTTCTGCCGTCGCCTGATGCAAAGTCTACCTCGCGAATGCGGCACAGCACTTCCTCCAGCAGCTTACGGTTAAGGCGGACCAGGTCGGCAATGAGGCCGATCAAACAGATCTGGAAGCTGACAATGATCAGAATGGCCGCGAGGATGAGTGACTGAATGTGACCGCCGCCTCTCCCCGTTGAGTAGAAGTACAGGAAACGCACACCCAGAGCCAGACCCACGATGAGCATCGTCGCCCCCGCAGTCAGGAACACGCGCAGGGGACGATACATCGCATAGAAGCGCAGGATTGTGACGGCAGAGATTGCCAGAAACGATGAGAGGCTACGGATGAGGCGCGACCGTCGGGTCTGAGGGTTGGTCCGCACGGGGACGTAGACGACGGCCATTCGGCGGGCTCCCGCCTGGATCAGCGTCTCCAGCGTGTAGCTGTACTCTCCGAGCACGGTGAGTCGGAGGGCAGCCTCACGCGTAAAGGCGCGGAATCCGCTCGTCGCATCAGGGATGGGGATTCCCGCCGCCCACTCGACGACCTTGCTCCCCATGGTTTGCAGCAGGCGCTTCGCAGGGGAAAAGTACTCCAGGTCGGCGACGCCTCGGTCGCCGACCACAATGTCCGCCTTGCCTTCCAGGATCGGCTGGACCAGCCTGGCGACGTCTTCCCCGCAATACTGATTGTCCGCATCCGTGTTGACGATGATATCCGCACCCGCCCGGAGCGCGGCCTCCAACCCCGCCACAAACGCCGCAGCTAGGCCCCGGTTCCGTGTGAAGCGGACAACGTGCTGAACGCCCAGCTCTCGCGCCACTTCTGCGGTCCTGTCACTGCTGCCATCGTCGACCACCAGGAACTCGATCTTGTCTATCCCCGGGAGCCGTTGGGGGAGGTCGTGCAGAGTCTTCGGGAGAGTAAGCTCCTCATTGTAGCACGGGATCTGGATGATCAGCTTCACCGTTGACCTCTTTGGGGTCTTTACCACAACGCCCCGCGATGATACCATACCACTACGCCTGTGTCAACGATTTCCCTGGGCTACGTGCTCAGACTCGCCTTCGACGCATGGCATGGGGGCAGGCTGCTGGTGGCCCCGCCCGTCGGGATCGGCTTTTCGCCGGCTCCTCGGGCCTCCCCCTGTCTCCCTCCCCAGGCGGACGCTGCGGCGCCTGCCTTGGGGTTCAAGGGCGGGCGGCCTTCTTCGGTCGTGGGGCGAGGGCATGGCCCGTCGAGGGGACGCCCACCCCTGGGGCATTCCCCGCTTTTCCCAGCGGGCAAAGCGGGGGTAAGCCCCTAACCCCGCCCCCGTGCCGCC
>DYEI01000328.1 GCA_020725765.1 Anaerolinea sp.
CACCCCTGACCCCTCCCCCTGGCGGACGCGACGCGTCCGCCAGGGGGATGGGCAGGGGTGGGGGTCCCTCGATGGCCAAGGCCCTCGCCCTACGAGCGAAGGAGAATGCAGGTCTGAAGAGACACCCGCCCGGGGGAGAGCGGGTCCTGCGGCGAGATTCTTAGAAGATTCTTAGAGAGTGCCCGCGCCCCCGAGAATCCCCAGAAAATGCGCTATACTGTAAGCACCAAGCGGTGGTGTTTGGTGAGGTCACCGACTGCTTCCGTGGTCTGTCCTGACCCATGTGGAACGGCAACCCCGGTGTCAGCTCAGGATGGCCGATCCAAAGCCAAATCCAAGTGCGAGTCAAAGAAAGGATGTCATCCATGAGCTTCGTAGACAAAACCCTGACCTGTCGCGACTGCGGCACAACGTTCATCTTCAGTGCAGGAGAGCAAGAGTTCTACCAGAGCAAGGGCTTCCAGAACGAGCCCGCTCGCTGCCCGGAATGCCGGCGCATCCGGCGCAACCGCATGAGCATGCTGAGCTCCGGCCCGCGGCAGATGTTCCCGGTGATCTGCGCGCAGTGCGGCGTCGAGACAGAGGTCCCATTCCAGCCCCGGGGCGACAGGCCCGTGTACTGCCGGGCCTGCTTCGATGCACAACGTCAAGCTCAGCCCCAGCCCGTGAAGTGACTTCTGTCCAACAACGCTCGCGGGGCCTGCAAGGGCCCCGCGTTTGTTTTGCTCAGTCCATGGCTATCCGCTGCGCCTGCCTCTCTTCCGGCGCCTGCATCCCCTCTTCCCAGAGCACGTAGGTCGGGGGCCTGTCCCGCGTGGTGACGGCATAGGGCTTTCCCCAGCGGTCCAGCGCCAGGATGTTGACGCCCCCTTGTATGGAGGACCGGTCCAGGGCCGCCAGCTCGCGCGCGGCCTCTTCGCAGGCGGCCTCGATGCTGTACCCCAGCTTCATATAGAGGACGATGGCGCGGGCCGTCCCGCATCGGATCGTCCACTCGCCCACGCCGGTGCAGGCGGCAGCACCGTAGCGGTCATCGCAGTAGTTGCCGGCCCCCACGATTGGGGAGTCGCCGAGGCGGCCGGGGTACTTCAGCGCCCAGCCGCTGGTACTGACGGCCACGGCGAGGTGCCCGGCCCGGTCCTGCGCAAGGACATTGACCGTCCCCCGGGGCAACCGCGGCTGGGCCGTGAGCCTCGCCCAGGGCGCCAGCTCCCGGGGAGGCCAGGCGCGCCGGACCTCCTCCGGAACGTTCTCGCCCAGCCATTCCTGCCACCGCTGCCTGGCCTCCGGGGTCAGGAGCTCCGCCTCCTCCGCACCGATCTCGCGGGCAAAGCGCGCGGCGCCCTCACCAACAAGGAGCACGTGCGGAAGCTCCTCCATCACCCGTCGCGCAACCGTGATGGGATGCCTGAAGCCACGGAGCGCGCCTACCGCCCCCGTCGCCAGGGTGCGCCCGTCCATGATGCTGGCATCCAGCTCCACCTCCCCGAGGAGGTTCGGCAGGCCGCCCACGCCTACGGTATGGTTCGAGGAGTCTGCCTCGACCAGGCGCGTCGCTGCCTCGACCGCATCCAGGGCCGTCCCGCCGCTACGCAGGACCTCCACGGCCGCCCCAATGCCAACCTCACCGCCCTCACTTGCCAGCACGATCATTGCAGCTTCTCCCCTTCGAAAAGCAGCAGGCCAACACCGAACGGCTGCACTGTATAGGGCAGGGGAGAGGATGTCAAATGGAGCAGCGGGGGTACGTGTTCAGACTCGCATTCAGCGCCTGGCACGAAGGCAGGCAGCTGACAGGTCTGCCCGTTGGGATCGGGTTTGCGCTGGCTTGTCGGGGAACCCCCTCCCCCCGTTCCCCTTCCCCGCCGCCTCGGTGGCCTATCCATTACGCACAACTGGCCTGGGGGGAGCGTAGGCGCCCGGGGCCTGCGCAGCATCTCGCGGAGCCGCCCCCCCCCC
>DYEI01000329.1 GCA_020725765.1 Anaerolinea sp.
CGGTACCGCGGGTTGCGCTCCGAAAGGCCAAAGTCGAGTGGCGCGGCTCCCTGGGCTGCACGCCACAGATGGTTACGAGCATGGGAATGTCCCGGGCGTTACCCACCCGACGGGTGGCACGAGCGGGGTGAGCCCGCTCTCAGCCTCTCCTTGCCCGGGCTGGGGCGGCCGGCCCCCGGCCGAGCCGAATCAGCCTCGAAAGAGCCTGGTCCCTTCAGTGCAGGGCCTTCAGCCCTGCGCGATCCGGCGGTCGCGGCGCTGTGTCCGCCCCAGCGCTCGAGCATCGGAGTGAGACGTCAGGTGCCCAGCCATCTCCGGCCCGTTAGGCTGTCCGCGTTGCCCGGAGCTCAGCCGGCGCGGACCTTGATCTCCTTCGGCTTCGCCTCTTCTGCTGGAGGAAGCATCAGGGTCAGCACGCCGTTCTCAAAGGTCGCCTGGGCCTTGCTGGTATCGACCGGATTCGGCAGGGTCATCGACCGGCTGAAGGTGCCGATGCACCTCTCGCGGCGGATGACGTTCTCCTCCCTGACCTCTCGGTCCTCCTTCATCTCGCCCTTGATAGTCAGGGTGTTGCCCACGACCGAGACGTCAATGTCCTCGGGCTTGACGCCCGGCACCGACGCCTTGACCACGAGGTTGCCGTCCTCCTGGTACACGTCGACCGGGACGGTCGTCGGCCCGTAGCAGAGAGCCCGGCTCGGCCGGACAAAGCTCTCCTCGAACAGCCGGTTCACGGCCTCCCGCAGGCTCATCAGCTCGCTGAACGGATCCCAACGTGCGATGCTCACGGCGCTCCTCCTTTCTCTGGTAACTGTTCAGACTCGCTTACTGGCAGCGCCGGCTGCCACCTGTTGCCTCACACCTGCGCACCTCGGCGGATACCCTGGCCGTCCCAGGACGGCACCGGCCATCCCAGCAACGGGCATGCCACGCAGACCAGCAGTGACGCGGGGCGCGGCCGCTACCCTGCGGAGGCAGGCTCAGGGGCCGACCGGCTGCTTTAGCCGCCGTCCCTCGGCCCTCGCCGGAGGGCACCCCATCCCCCCGGCCCTCGCTTCCTGCGCCGCTTGCGCGCCGGGGAAGGGGGCGTCTTATGCTATGGAGGGGGTGTTCGCGGGCGGCGAAGCCGCCCGCGAAC
>DYEI01000026.1 GCA_020725765.1 Anaerolinea sp.
CTGGCTGCGAATCTGCTGACCGATCTTGGATGCACCCGAAGACAGGACACAGTTGACAGACAGCATTTTGACCGATATACTGGTCAGTGAAATGGTCAATATATTGAACAGATAAGTGTTGTGTCGGACGGCAATCAGGGGGTGAAAACATGCCCAAGACTGTTTCTGCCAGCGAGGCCAAGACTCAGTTCGGCTCAATCATGAACTGGAGTGTTGAGCGCCAGGATGACGTCATTGTCGAGAGTCGCGGCCGGCCCAAAGTCGTCATCATACCGTTTGAGGAGTACGAGCGACTGCGCACTCTCCGGGAGGCTGCCCGGCGGCAAGAGGCACTGGCCCGGCTTGAGAGTCTGCGCGAAGAGGTCAGGGCACGGGCCAAGGGCCTCAACCGGGAGGAGGCGGAAAGCGTCACCGATCGCTTTGCCCGAGAAGTCATCGCAGAGATGGCGCAAGAGGGCAAGGTCGACTACCAGAGTGACTGACCTCCATGCGCGTACTGCTTGATGCTAACATCCTCATAAGCTACCTTCTGGCGGACGAAGACAGCGCCACAGTGAGTATTGTGCGGGCAGGCGTGCTGGGTCAGTTCACCCTGCTGCTTCCGGAGGAGCTCTTGGAGGAGGTGGCACGGAAGGCCTGCAACAAGCCGTACCTGGCGGGCAAGATCGCCCCAGAGAGCCTCGCCCAGCTGGCCGCCATTCTTCCCGACGTTGCCGAGACCATCCCCAAGATCACGGACGCGATCCCCGCCGTAACCCGCGACCCCAAAGACGACTACCTGCTTGCCTACAGCCTCGTTGGGCAGGCAGACTTTTTAGTCACCGGCGACCACGATCTCCTATCCTTGGGACAGGTTGGGGATACCAGAATCATCACTGTCGGGGAGTTCTGGGACCTTATCAAGCGCCGCTAGTGACGCCCCGGATGACTCGTGGCGAGCCGTGCCCCGACGGACGCTCCCCAGGCCGGGCCATGGACCAGGGCCACAGGCGGTGCAGCTCGGTATTGGGGCGTTTCGCACTCTGCTAGCCGTCACCAGCCCAACCCCGGGCACGGGGCAAGGGCTCTGCCGACGGCGCAGGCGGGCCTGCCGCCAGGGCGAACCAAAACCCCCGGAGAAGGCGCCCATTGAGGATTCTCCCGAGACCGTGTACAATATTGTGCGGGCGGCGGCCGCTCAGGCTCGCATCCCGGTGACTGCAGCCGCGGCTGCGCCGCTCCCTGCGGAGCGAGCAGGGTGGCGTCCGCGCGGGAAGGGGGACCGGCGGCAAATGGTTCTCCGGCCTGGCGCGCAAGCCAACCCCGATGGGCGGAGCTGGCAGCAGCCTGCCTTCCGTGCGGTGACCGGAGCTGCGGTCTCGCACTTCGACCGGGCTGGCCCCGGGGAGGCGAAGCGGGCAGTTGCCCCAGGAGCCGAGTCTCCGCAGAAGCTCATCTGTCATCCTGTGCTTGTGCAGCAGCTCACATGGATACCACTAGGCTCGAGCCCTTGATGCGTCGCTTCGTCGAGGCGCTGCCCTCCGATGACCTGATCAAACGTCACCAGGAGACTCACCGGCGGCGCACGGCCAGTGCTTTGCACCTGTTGGACGCTCAACGCATTCCGAACATGACTCGGCAAGAGCTCCAGGGCTTCCTAGAGGATACTGACGCCTGGTACGGCCTGCGTTATGACAAGCAGAAGTACTGGGCCAAGGTCTTTGGTGAGGCTGACGAGCGCCTGCCTGCCCTGCGCGACACGCTGGCGCAGCTCGTGCAGCGCGCCAAGGAGGGGCTTACGGCTGCCGACTTTGACCGATTCCTCTCCTCGCTGCCTGGGATCGGGCCTGGGTACCTCTCGGAAATCCTGGCCTTGCGCTTTCCTGAGCGGTACTGGATGTGGAACAAGCAAGTTCGCGATTTTCTCAGCACCAACGGAGCGGATATCAACGCAGAACTCCCCCGGGGGAAGAAGACCGATGAAGGCGAGCAGTACATGGCTGCCGGCAGGCACCTCGAAGGGCTGCGGCACGCACTGGAGCAGTTGCTCGGGGAGCCTGTGGACTATCTGCTGACAGACCTGTTCATCTACTGGGCCAACCAAGAAGGGCCCGACCCTTGGGCCGAAGAGGTTGCGCGCCTGACCCGCGAGTACTTCCCCCGGAGCGTGCCGAGGCTCGGCGAAAGGGAGAGGAACAGGCGCGCAAGCTGCTGGAAGAGAAGCTCGGGCGCCTGACCGAAGAGGACCTGCGCCAATTCCTCAGGCACCTCAACACCGATTGGCGCGACGGCCGCCCAGGCCACGACCGCTTCGGCCAGGCGCTGCGCGGCCGCCAGGTCGAGCTTATGGCTAAGGCAATGCCGGCGGTGAACCGATGGATCGAGCGCCTGTGGACCGCCACCGACGCCGAGCTGGACTCCGTGTTGGACGCGTTCTGGCGCGAGTACGAAGTCCGCGGAGCGGGCATGTCGCTGCCGACGGCGGTGTTGTACCTCCGGAGTCCCGACAGATTCAACATATGGTTCGGGGCAATGTCACAGGGATTGGAGGTGGCAGCGGGCTTTCAGCCAGGGCCAGAGAAGACTGCGAGCGGCTACCGGCACTATAACGCCGCCGCCATGGCCTTTCGCGAGCACTACGGGTTGGCGCCCCAGGCGCTCGACGTTGTCCTCTGCCGCATAGGAGAGAAGGAGAACTCGCTGGCCAACCTCTGCCGGGACACCTTCCTCGACGCGCCCTTCTGGGAGGAGGTGCAGAAGCTCCTCGAGGACAAGCAGCAGATCATCCTCTACGGGCCGCCCGGGACCGGCAAGACCTGGCTGGCGCGCCAGTTCGCTCGCTTCTGGGTCGACACAGCGCCCGAGCCCGGAGGCGCATGGCAGGTGGTGCAGTTCCACCCCTCCTACGCCTACGAAGAGTTTGTGGAGGGCATCCGCCCCCAGTCCGAGCCCGCCCCCGACGGGCGCCACCAACTGACGTACCGCGTCAGGAAGGGGATCTTTCGCCTGTTCTGTGAGCAGGCGAAGGACCACCCTAACCGCCGCTACGTTCTCATCCTCGACGAGATCAACCGCGGCGAGCTGCCCCGCATCCTGGGCGAGCTCCTGTACCTTCTCGAGTATCGTGAGGAGTCGGTCATCTTGCCTTACTCTGGGGAGCCCTTTGCCATCCCCGATAACGTCTACCTGATCGGCACCATGAACACGGCCGACCGCTCCATCGCGCTGGTGGACCACGCCCTGCGGCGGCGCTTCCACTTTGTCGCCGTGCGCCCCAGCCCCGACGTGCTGCGCGCCTACCTGGAGGCAAACGGCAACTGGGAGATGACGTGGGTGGCGCGCCTTCTCGACGAGGTCAACCGGCGGTTGGAGGCCGATGGCATCGAGTGGCACCTGCACATCGGCCACAGCCACTTCATGCGACCTGACCTCGACGAGGCGCACCTGCAGCTCATCTGGGAACACAGCGTGCGGCCGACCCTTGAGGAGTACTTCTACCGGCAGCCTGAGCGGCTGAACGACTATGAGCTGCCGGTGCTCAAGGACAGGCTGGGCAAGGCGTGATGGAAAGCGAGATCCGGCTGCGCGAGCACGAGCAGCGCGCGGTGCATCTCAGCCCGGAGGAGGTCGCCGCCCTGCGCAAGGTGTTCATATCGGGGCTGGATATCTATGCCACCGGTGAGCCAGGCTGCTATGTGCTGGCGGCCGGCTCCCAGGTCGGCCTGGTGACCCTGCCAGGAGGGCGCACCCTGGTCATCGAGCCCAAGGTGCGCATCGATACGCTCTTTGCACTGCTGGCGGCGGCGTACGATCCCAGCCACGAGTTCCTGCGCGATGAGCGGTACCCATATACCACGGTGCGTGAGCTCTTCGAGTTCGTGGTGCGCATCTTTGTCGCGCAGGTCGAGGACCTGATCGCCCGCGGCATCCTGTGGGGCTATCGCCTCTTCACCGACGAGCCTCCAGCGGTGCGCGGCCGCCTTCTGATCGCCGAGACGCTGCGCCGCCGGCCGGGCCTGCCGCATCCCCATACCTGCCGCTTCAGCCAGTTCACCGCCGATGTGCCGGAGAACCGCATCCTGCGCTGGACGTCGTTCTGCCTGCAGCCCTTCCCCTACCGCGAGACTGCGCTCCCCGGCCGGCTGCGGCGCGTGGGGCGCGCCCTCGCGGGCGCCGAGCTCGATCCCGCGGCGCGGCAGCTCTTCGAGCGGCTGACCTACCATCGTCTGAACGACCGCTACCGCCCGGCGCTCAGCCTCGCCCGGCTGCTGCTCGACTGCCTCACCTTCAGCGGCTCGGCCGGCAAGGAGCCGTTCCTGACCTATCTGATCGACATGAATGGGCTGTTCGAGCGCTATGTCGCGGCCGTGCTCAAGCGCTCGCTGCCGGGCCAGGCCGTGCTGCTGCGGGAGCAGGAGAGGCATGCGCTGGATCGCGCCCAAGCGGTGCAATTGCGGCCCGACATCACCCTGTACGACCGAGACGGGCCCATCCTCGTGGTCGACGCCAAGTACAAGCTCGCGGCCGAGCACGCCGACCTGTACCAGATGGTCGCCTACTGCCACGCGGTCGGCGTCCGGGAGGCGGTGCTTGTACATCCGCTCGGCGAGCAGGCGCCCTCCGGCAGCATCATAGTGCGCGGGCCGGGCGACGTGCGGGTGCACTACCTGTCGCTGGACCTTGGGGGCGGGCCGGCCGAACTCGAGGCGCAGGGCAGCGCCCTCGCGAAGGCGGCGCTCGCGCTGGCGGGCCGCGGCGTCGCAGCCCGGGGCGGCTGAAGGCGGCTGGGGGCCGGGCGAGGGGCCGTGGTTACGTCGACCCAAGGGCAACCAGCCGTGGCCGGAGGCGCGGGGATCGGGCCGTCGCGGGCCGCGCAGGCGGTCGCGCGTCGGTGACCTCCTCGCACAGGGGTTCAGGGACGGGCAGCCTGCCAGAGGCGCCACCTGACCGTACCCTGCCGCGGGCGGATGGGCCAACCCCGCTGCAAGCGCTGAGGGACGGCGATTCCGGCATGTCCGCCCCTTTGCTGCCTCCGCGACGCGGGGCCGTTGGGTGCCAGCCCGGCAGCCCCTGCACGGCATCGACGCGCGAGCCCAAGGTCTGCGGGGCAGCGTGAGATCGGGCGCCCAGGCTCTGGGCCTCGGCCACTCAGAGAACCACGGGCACTTGCCGGTCGATCGTGACTTCCTCGCGCGACACGCGGCACACACAGGCGAACATACGGACGGCTGGCGCGGCCCGCCTCAGTGCAGCGGCAAAGGCGGGGTCGGCCTCCTCGTGGGGGCGCAGCATCCGCGCATCCTCCCGCTGAATCACAAAGGCGATAGCGGCGCGCCCCCCGGCCACGGCCAGCCGGCGCAGCTCCTCGACGTGCCGCGCCCCCCGCGCCGTGGGCGCATCGGGAAAGAGTGCGACACCATCCCTCACCAGCGTGACCGACTTGGCCTCGACGTACCATGGCCCGCCCGGCGTTTCGACCAGCAGGTCCAGGCGGCTGGCGCCCAGCCACACCTCGCCGCGCACGGCCTGCACGGAGCCAAGGACAGGGAGCGTCCCGCCGCCGAGGGCCTCGGTCAGCAGTCGCCCCGGGAGCCGGGCATCGACCGAGACCAGATGCCCGCCGCTCCAGGCCAGCGCCAGGTCAAAGCGGGTGCGGCGAACCCCGGCGCGCGGGGCAAGGAGCACGCGCGCTCCTGGAAGCAGCAGCTCCCGCAGCCGGCCAGAGTTCGGCACGTGGGCGAGGGCAGGCTCCCCTGCAACCTCCACCGCGGCCACGAAGCGGTTGAGCCGCCGCACAAACACCCCCTCGACAAGGTCTTCAGGTAACCGCAACGCCAGTCAGCCTCCCCTACCTCGATGCCGCGCCCCGGCGGCTCTCTGGCACGTCCCTTGCTCGCCCCACGTCAGGCTGGCGCCCGCAGGGCGCCCGGCCAACCCGGCAAGGAGGTGATCATGGCCCAGAGGCTGCGCGAGGCCCCCACCACCGTCGGTGCCCTCGAGACCGTGGCCGAGTTCTACGGCCCCATGCCCGTGGGGGTAACGGTCTCCCACCACGGACGGATCTTTGTCTGCTTCCCGCGCTGGGGCGATCCCGTCGACTTTACCCTGGCCGAGCTGCGGGACGGGCACACCCTGCCCTACCCGGATGCAGCGGCAAACCTCTTCGACCCGGACGCCCCAGCGGAATCGCTCATATCGGTGCAGAGCGTCGTTGTCGATCCTGCCGACCGGCTGTGGGCGCTCGACACGGGCAGGCCAAGGGGCCAGCCGATCCCCGCGGGCGGACAGAAGCTGGTCGGGATCGACCTCGCACGCAACGGGGTCGTCCGGACCATCGTCTTTCCGGGGGACGTCGCCCTGCCTACGACGTACCTCAACGACGTCCGCTTCGATCTGCGCCGCGGTGCGGCCGGCATGGCCTTCATCACAGACTCCTCGACCGAGGGCCCGAATGGCATCATCGTGGTGGACCTCCACTCAGGCCGCAGCTGGCGGCGGCTGCACGATCACCCCTCAACCAAGGCGGAGTGGGGCTTTCTCCCCATTGTGGAGGGTGAGCCGCTGATGACCCGCCCGCGCGAAGGGCCGCCGACGCCTCTGGGCACCGGGTCGGACGGGATCGCCATCAGCGCCGACGGCGACCGACTCTACTACTGCCCCCTAGCCAGCCGCAGGCTGTACAGCGTCTCCGTGGCCGCCCTCGCGGACGAGCACATGTCCGACGCGCAGGTCGCGGAGACGGTGCTCGACCATGGAGAGAAGGGCGCATCCGACGGGCTCGAATCCGACGACCGTGGCCGCATCTATGCAACGAACTATGAGCACAACGCCATCCTGCGCCGGAACCCGGATGGTACCTATGATACTCTCGTGCAGGATCCCAGACTACTCTGGCCGGATACACTCTGCGTCTCGATGGACCAGCACCTCTACGTCATCGCCAACCAGCTTCACCGGCAGCCGGGCTATCACCATGGCGAGGACCTGCGCCACAAGCCGTATCACCTCCTCCGGATACCGATCGATGCCGGGCCGGTGCTACTGACCTGATCTGACCCGCGGACTCCTGCCCCGGCATCCTGCTGCTATCCATTACACACAAGTGGCCCGGGGGAGCGTACGCGCCCGTGGCCTGCGCAGCATCTCGCGGAGCCGCCCC
>DYEI01000330.1 GCA_020725765.1 Anaerolinea sp.
AATACCCCCACCCCCGACCCCCTCCCCCAGGCGGGCACGTGGTTCCCGCCTGGGGGAGGGGTCCTTCCTAATGGGTGTTTTGGGCTCCGCTGGCCCGCCGCGGCGCGCCAGCGGAGCCCAAAACACCCGATAATGTCTTCCCCCTGCCCGGGACGGACGCCGCGGCGTCCGTCCCGGGCAGGGGAGCAGGGTGGGGGCGACGCGTAGCAGCCGGCGCTGCGCCGAGGCGAGCCTGAACGGTTACGCGCCTTGGGGAGTCTTGACTCCCTTTCCCATCCCTGCTATAATCGCGTCTGCAGAAACGGCACGAGCCGCTCTGAAGGAGTCCTTTCTCGATGCGTACACTTCTGCTCTTGGTCAAGCAGATCAAGCGCGGCAAGAAGCCAGACCTCTGGTCTGGTTAGCTGCGCTTACCTGTAGCGACGCAGAGCAGCAGCCAGCTTCCCAGACCAGATAGTGGTCGGGAAGCTTTTTTGTTGTCGCTGCCAGAAGCGGCGCCGCTGCCGCCTCAGCCGAAGAGAGGTCCATTGGGCCACGAGGCCCGGCCACGCCGTGCACCGACGCAGGGCAACTCCCACAGTCGGGCGCGGCGTTCTTGTTTTTCCGCCGGCCGTTCATCGAACAAGGAGGCGACATGCCCATCGAGAAGGTCTATATCATCGAATCGACCCTGCGCGAGGGCGAGCAGTTTGTCGGCGCCAACTATACCCCGGACGAAAAGGTCGAGATCGCCCGGGCCCTCGACGAGTTCGGCGTGGACTATATCGAGCTGACGTCGCCCTCGGCCTCGCCTCAGAGCGAGGCCGACGTCCGACGGATCGCGAGGCTCGGCCTCCGCGCCAAGATCCTCACCCACACGCGCTGCCGACTCGATGACGCCAAGCGGGCCGTCGATACCGGCGTCGACGGTGTCGACGTCCTCTTCGGCACCTCGTCCTACCTCCGCCGCTTCAGCCACGGGAAGGAGATCCCGGAGATCATCGACGCTGCGCTCGAGGTCGTCTCCTACATCAAGAGCCAGGGCTGTGAGGTGCGCTTTTCCAGCGAGGACTCTTTTCGCAGCGACCCCGAGGACCTGCTGAAGGTCTACACCGCGGTCGACCAGCTGGGCATCAACCGCGTCGGGCTCGCCGACACGGTCGGCGTTGCCACGCCCCGGCAGGTGTATGAGCAGGTCAGGCTGCTTCGCCAGCATGTCCGTGCCGACATCGAGTTCCATGGCCACAATGACACCGGCTGTGCCATCGCTAACTCGCTGGCGGCGCTGGAGGCGGGCGCGACCCATGTCGACACCAGCGTCCTGGGCATCGGCGAGCGCAACGGCATCACGCCGCTCGGTGGCCTGATCGCACGCCTGTACACTCTGGACCGGTCCCTCGTGAGCAAGTACAACCTGCCCCTGCTGCGCGATCTCGAGAACCTGGTCGCGGACATCGTGGGCATCGACATCCCCTTCAATAACTATATCACCGGCATCACCGCCTTCACCCACAAGGCGGGCGTGCACGCCAAGGCTGTGCTCAATAACCCCGAGACCTATGAGATACTCGACCCTCACGACTTTGGCCTGACCCGCTACATCTCTATCGCCCACCGGCTGACCGGCTGGAACGCCATCAAGGCCCGCGCCGAGCAACTCGACCTGTCATTGACCGACGAGCAACTCAAGGAAGCCACGGCCCACATCAAGGCATTGGCCGATCAGAAGCCGCTGGCCCTCGAGGATGTCGACGCGATACTGCGCGGCTGGATCACGGGGTCGATCGACCGGGCCGAGTAGCGGGCCGCGCCGCGGATGGAGGCATGAGGGACCCGGCCAAGGGGGCCCTGGAGGGGATGATGGCTTTGAAGCAGACACTGGCGGAAAGGATACTCTCGCATGCGGCGGGGCGGCCGGTCCGGCCGGGTGACCTGGTTGTGGTGCCGGTGGACATGGCCATGGCGGTCGACTCGATTGCGCCGAGCGTCATCTCGGTGCTGCGGCAGGAGCTGGGCGCGCGCGTGCGGGACCCGCGGCGGGTGGCTATCTTTATCGATCATGTGGCGCCGGCAGCCAACGTGGCCACGGCGGATGCACAGGTCGCGGTCCGCCGCTTTGCGGCCGAGGAGGGGATCGCGCAGCTCTATGACGTGGGGCGGGGCGTCTGCCATCAGGTGATGATCGAGGAGCGGCTCATCGGGCCCGGGCAGATCGTCCTCGGCTCCGACTCGCACTCGACGAGCTATGGGGCCATCGGCGCTTTCGGCACCGGCATGGGGGCCTCCGATGTGGCCATGGCCTGGGCCTCGGGGCGGACCTGGTTGCGGGTGCCGGAGACCATCCGCATCCGCTGCCACGGGGGCTTCGGCCCCGGGGTCGGCGCCAAGGACCTGGCCCTGCACGTCGCCCGCACCCTCGGCGCCGACGGCGCCCGCTATGCCGCCGTGGAGTACGTCGGCGTGGACCATCTCCCCCTGGCCGACCGGCAGACCCTGGCCTGCATGAGCACCGAGGTCGGGGCCAAAGTCGGCCTGATCGCGCCTTCCGGGGAGGTAGCCGCATCCTGGCCTGTGCCGGAGTGGCTGTCGAGCGATAGCGACGCCCTCTGCCAGCGGGAGGTGGAGGTCGATCTGGGCTCGCTGCCACCGTTGGTGGCAGTGCCCCCCTCGGTCGACACGGTCGTCGAGGCGGCGGGCCTGGCCGATGTCCGGGTGGACGTGGTCTTCCTCGGCACCTGCACCAACGGGCGGCTCGAGGACCTGCGGGCCGCGGCGCGCATCCTCCGGGGGCGGACCCTGGCGAGGGGCGTGCGGATGATTGTGGTGCCGGCGTCGAGCCGGGTCCTGGCCGCCGCCGTCGCTGACGGGACGCTTGCCACCCTGCTCGAGGCGGGGGCGACTGTGGGAACTCCGGGGTGCGGGCCGTGCATCGGCCGGCACCTTGGCGTTCTGGGTGCGGGCGAGGTGTGCCTGTCCACTGGGAACCGGAACTTTCGCGGGCGCATGGGCTCCCCCGAGGCGCGCATCTACCTGGCCTCCCCCGAGGTCGCGGCAGCCTCTGCCGTGACCGGGCGCATCACAGATCCGAGGGCGCTCGCATTCTGAGCGTGCCTCGCCTGGGGCAGGCGTCCTTACGGCGATTGCCAACGGATGGTGCGCTTGGCGGGCGCGGCGGCGAGGGACACAGGGAGCCCCGGCCGAAGGAGAGGCGGCGCAGGGGAGCAGCTTCTGGGGCTTTACAGGAGACACGTCATGGCGAGAGTGTGGAAGTTTGGTTCTGACATCGATACCGACCAGATCGTCCCGGGCCGCTATGCGCCCTACATGACGTCGGAGGCGGAGCTGGGCAGGTATCCCTTCATCGAGGCGCGGCCCGAGTTCGCGCGCGAGGTCCGCCCCGGCGACCTCATCGTGGCCGGCCGCAACTTTGGCTGCGGCTCGTCACGGGAGTATGCGCCCAAGGCGCTCAAGATTGTCGGCGTCGGGGCGATCATCGCGCAGAGCTTTGCCCGCATCTTTTTCCGGAACGCGCTGAACCTGGGCATCCCACTGTTCGAGGCGCCGTGGACGGATGAGATCCTCGATGGCGAGGAGGCGACCCTGGACATCGATGCGGCGCAACTGGTCACCGCCCATGGGACCTATGCCCTCGTGCCTCCGCCCGATTTCGTGCGAGAGATCTGGCGCGAGGGGAGCCTGGTGGGGTATTACCGGAAGTATGGGAGGTTTCCGGGCGAAGGTGCGGATCGGAGATGAGCCTCCGAGCGGGTGCTCGGACAGCGCCGTCGCGATTGGCGAGGGATGCTCCCGGGTTCGGGGGCAAGCTGGCAGTGGGGGCGCACCCCCACCGCCTACCCCCTCCCCAGCGCGCCCCGCAGCGCACGCCGCGGGGCGCGCTGGGGAGGGGGCATCCAGAAGGAGTGGGTTTTCACGGCGGCCAGCGGCGGCAGAGCCGCCGCTGGCCGCCGTGAAAACCCACCAGCAACAGTTCTCCCCGCTCCCCCGAGCTCGGGGGAGCGGGGCTGGGGGTGAGGGGGTCCCGACCAACGGGGGCCCAGCCCGGCGATTGGGCATTTTCCAGGAGCCAAAGGAGCAACAGGCGTTGGTGCATCGAATCGTGACAATTCCGGGTGATGGGATCGGCCGGGAGGTGATCCCGGCCGCGGTGCGGGTGTTGGAGGCGACGGGGCTGGCGCTCGAGTTTGTGCCCGCCGAGGCGGGCTGGGCGACCTTTGAGCGGCTCGGCACGGCGCTGCCGCCCGAGACGGTCGAGGCGGCACGGACGTGCGGGGTGGCACTCTTTGGGGCCGTCTCCTCGCCAACGCGCAAGGTGCCGGGCTATCGCAGCCCGATCGTGGCCCTGCGCCGGGAGCTGGACCTCTACGCCAACCTGCGCCCGGCGCGCTCGGTGCCGGTTCCGGGCGTCCGGCCTGGCATCGATCTGCTGGTCGTGCGCGAGAACACCGAGGGGCTCTATGCGGGTCGGGAGCGCCGCGAGGGGGATGTGGCCGTCGCCGAGCGCGTGATCAGCCGCAAGGCGTCGCAGCGCATCGGGCGCCTCGCCTGTCGGCTGGCTATGCGCCGGCGCGGGCGCCTTACCATCGTACACAAGGCCAACATCCTCCCCGAGACCTGCGGCCTCTTCCGCGATGAGGTGCGGGAGGTGGCGCAAGAGTTCCCGGGGCTCGAGGTGGACGAGTGCCTGGTCGATACGATGGCGCTGCGCCTGGTGCAGACGCCGGAGGCGTTCGACGTCATCGTCACCACGAACCTCTTTGGCGATATCCTGTCGGACGAGGCGGCCGCCCTGGTCGGCGGCCTGGGGCTGGTGCCTTCGGGGAACATCGGCGACGGGGCGGCGGTGTTCGAGCCGGTGCACGGCTCGGCGCCCGACATCGCTGGCCGGGGGATCGCCAACCCCATCGCGGCTATCCTGGCGGCGGCCATGCTCCTTGAGCATCTGGGCGAGGAGTGTGCGGCGGCGCGGGTGCGGCGTGCGGTGCACCGGGTCCTCGAGGGCGGGCCCCGCACGCCCGACCTGGGCGGGAGCGCGACGACTGAGGAGGTCACGCAGGCCGTCATCGCCAGCATGGAGGACGAGGCCATCGGCTGCAAGGAGGCACTGTGAGGGCTGTGAGGTGGCTGATTCAGGGTTGTCATTGCGATCTGGCCCGTGCGTGGAGGGGCCGGTCGCGACCGGCCCCTCCACGCACGACGGCTCCCGGCGTCGGGTGCGGCCTGCCGTCTTGGCCGGCCAGGAGGGCCGGCGGGGCTGCGTATCCTGTGCGGTTGGGACGAGGCAGGGAGGCGACCGGGCGGTGCGCTCCGCGCCTGACCGGTGCCGAATCTTGAGGGCGTCGGTGGGCTGGTGCCGCCGCCCGCAGGGCGGCGGCACCAGCCCACCGACGCCCGGAAGGTATCTCGCCGGGGGGTAGCGGAGCAGAGCGCCCGGCTGCCACCCTGATCCGTCTGCTGGGGCGCCTGGCCGGGCCAAGAGCAAGTCTATGCGTTGAGATCGCTCAGCAAGCAGAGGAGGTCTACCATGCGTGCGAACTGTCCGGAGTGTGATGCCACCATCGAGCTGCAGGACCCGATCAAGGGCGAGATCGTCTCTTGCCCCGACTGCGGCGCCGATCTGGAGGTCGTTGGCCTGCAGCCGTTGACGTTGGACCTTGCCCCCGAGGAAGAAGAGGACTGGGGAGAGTAGCCCATGAGGATCGGCGTGCTCTGCTCGCGCATCCGCGTCGAGGAAAAGCTGCTCTTCGAGGCGATGGAGCGGCGCGGCATCGCCTACGACCTGCTGGACGACCGCGAGCTGGTGCTGGACATGGGACGCCGCTCTCTCGACTATGACATCGTCCTCGAGCGCTGCATCAATCACTCCCGTGCCCTCTACGCCCTGCGCATCCTCGAGGACTGGGGCCTGCGCTGCGTGAACAGCTATCGCGTGGCCGATACCTGTGGGAACAAGCTGCTCACCACCAGCGCCCTCATGCGCGCGGGAGTGCCGAGCCCGCGCACCCTGGTCGCCTTCACCCCGGAGTCGGCCCTGAGGGCCATCGAGGCCCTCGGCTACCCGGTCGTGCTCAAGCCGGCCATCGGCTCCTGGGGGCGTCTCCTCTCCAAGATCAACGACCGGGAGGCCGCCGAGGCGGTGCTGGAGCACAAGCAGGTCCTGGGCACCTACCACCACTCCATCTTCTACATCCAGGAGTACATCGACAAGCCGCAGCGGGATATCCGTGCCTTCGTGGTCGGCGACGAGACGATCGCGGCCATCTATCGGCACTCGGACCACTGGATCACCAACACCGCCCGCGGCGGCATTGCCAGCAACTGCCCGGTCACGCCGGAGCTGAACGACCTGTGCGTGCGCGCGGCGAAGGCGGTCGGCGGCGGGGTGCTGGCCGTGGACGTCCTCGAGGATGCGGAGCGGGGCCTGCTGGTCAACGAGGTGAACTATACGATGGAGTTCCGCAACTCGATCGGCCCGACCGGAGTCGACATCCCCGGCCGGGTGGTGGACTATCTCATCGAGGTGGCGCGATGACCCGTCTGCGTGCCTCGATCATCGGTGCCTCCGGGTATGCAGGCGGGGAGCTCCTGAGGCTGCTCCTCGGGCATCCGCATGTCGAGGTTGCGCAGGTGACCTCGGAGAGCCACGTCGGCAAGTACGTCTACAGCGTCCATCCCAACCTGCGGGGACGGACGGCGCTGACCTTTTGCCCGGCCGCCGAGGTCCAGCCCTGCGACCTGCTCTTCCTCGGCCTGCCGCACGGCGAGGCGATGCACCGCATCGAGCGCCTGGCTTCGCTCGCCCCACGGATCATCGATCTCAGCGCGGACTTTCGACTGCGCGACCCGGCGGACTATCGTCGCTGGTACGGGCACGAGCATGCTGCCCCCGAGTGGCTGGCGCGCTTTGTCTACGGCCTGCCGGAGCTGCACCGGGAGGAGCTGCGGAGCGCGCGCTATGTGAGTGGCGTCGGGTGCAACGCTACCGCCGTCATCCTCGCCTGCTATCCCCTGCTGCGCGCGGATCTCGTTGACCGCGAGCGGGGCATCGTTGTCGAGGTCAAGGTTGGCTCGTCGGAAGGCGGCAACAAAGAGAGCCCGAGCTCGCACCATCCGGAGCGCAGCCGGGCGGTACGGACCTTTGCCCCGACCGGGCACCGGCACACGGCGGAGATCCGTCAGGAGCTGGCGCTCGGCGGCGCCGCGCCTCCCGTACACATGACGGGCACGGCCATCGAGCTGGTTCGTGGCGTGGTGGCCACGGCTCACCTCTTCGCGCGGGAGCCGTTGACCCTGCGCGACCTCTGGCGCACCTACCGCGAGGCCTACCGGGACGAGCCGTTCGTGCGCCTGGTCACCGAGAAGCAGGGCATCTACCGGTATCCGGAGCCCGGGATTCTCGCCGGCAGCAACCTGGCCGACGTCGGCTTTGCGCTCGACGAGGAGACCGGGCGGATCGTGGCCATCTGTGCCATCGATAACCTGATGAAGGGCGCTGCCGGCTCCGCCGTGCAGGCGATGAACCTCATGTGCGGGTGGCCGGAGACCACAGGGCTCGAGTTTACGGGGTTGCATCCCATCTAGGGAGCTGGCGTGGAAGCCAGGTCGGGCTGCCCGGCATTGCTGCGCATGAGGCGGCGCCTCGTGCCGATTCAGACGGCAACGTGGTAGCCGGCGTCGCGCTTGCGACATACTGAGGGGGACCCGTCATGCGTCTGAGAGTCCCCCCACCCCTGACCCCGCGCCGCGGGGGCGGGGAATCCACAATGGGAGGGGCTCGACTTTGGCTTTTTGGAGCGCAACCCGCGGTACCGTCCGGAACTCGCCGAGATGACCTCCGGCCATGTCGCGTCCGAGATGCCCCTCCCCCTCGCC
>DYEI01000027.1 GCA_020725765.1 Anaerolinea sp.
ACAGGCTTCCACCAAATCGCAGTGCGTTCGACTTGCATGGGTTAGGCGCGCCGCCAGCGTTCATCCTGAGCCAGGATCAAACCCTCCATAAGCTATTCCTACGTGGATCGCTCCACGTATCAGGACTTATGAGGGTGGCCCAAAAGCGCTTCGCGCTTTCCTACCACTCTTCAGTTGTTAAGGTGCCCCTCTTCCTTGGCAAGCGCGTATCATACCACAGCTTGCCCGACCTGTCAAACTGCCCTTCCGGGGCTCATGTTGCCCCCTCCGGGCAGCGAAGGCACCAGAACCTTCGCTCGATCAGAGGCCACACCGCGGCCTCATCACAAGCGCATATTGTACAGCGAACGCCCTTTTTTGTCAAGCGTGACTTCGGGCGCTTGTTCAGGGGCTGGCCACGCCCACCCCGCCTTGCGGGGCCCGGCCTCACCGTGAGGCCATCGCACCGCCCCCTCGCAACGAGCCAGAGTCTAGCATGCGCAGAGCGTTATGTCAAGCCGCGCGACCCACACACACCGCGTGACCAGCCAACGTTGCCGCCACTGCCGCTCCAGCGTGCCGTCCGTACGTTGCAACCCGCCACGAGCGCCCCCGGCTCCCCCGCCGACCACCGTGCAGCCAACGCCCCCTCCGTGGCGCCCACGAGGAAGCCGCAAGCCCCGCTAGCCCGGCGTCACCCCGCCCCGCCGCCTCCTCCGCCACTGCCACCTCCGCCGCCACCGCCGCCTCCGCTCCAGCCACCACCGCCGCCGCCGCGCGAGCTCGGAGCACTGGACAGGATCGTCCCGGCCGAGTTCAACATGGAGCTCAGCCCGTCGCTCATGCTCTGGAGCGACCGTGCCATGCCGTCGCTCATGCCCTGGAGGGACGGGATCGACAGCCCTCCGCCGCCGAGATCCGGTGCACCGCTTGCCGGAGCGCCCCGCGGACGCCCTCCGGTGACGATGACAGGTGGATAGGGGACGTACCAGTCGGGGGCCGGGGCGTCGATCGCCGCAAACTTGCGCACCCACTCACGGTCCAGCCCAAAGGCTACCGCATAGGGGAGGTAGCGGTCAAAGATGTCCTTTGCCGCCGACAGGTCGGCGTACTTTTCTATGTGCTCGAGATAGCGGCGGAAGGCGCGCCAGCGGGCCGCCTGCTCGGAGCCGTGCGCTGTGCGCCGGGGCATCGCGGCGGAGGCAGCGAGGAGCGCCATCCCCACCCCCATGAGCGCCCCAAAGGGGCAGAAAGGCGCTGAGGTGAACGGGGAAAGCAGCGCCACCCCCAGGGTAGCCCCCAGCACGCCCGTAGCCACAATGCCCCCGCCCAGGCAACCGTACTGCCAGCGTACCGCCTCCGGGCTCCGCGGGAAGAGCCCCTCCGCCACAGCCTCCTCGTACATCCGCTGCTTGATGCGAGGCAGGACCCTGTAGAAACGGTTCCTCAGGTCCGACAGACGCCTCTCCAGCGAGGCGCCAAAGACCCCGTGCACGATCTCGGCCTCAAACGGCCGCAGCGGGGCCTCGGGCCGCAGCAGCCAGAACGCAAAGTCGCGACGGGCGCCGATGCCGAGCAAACCGCCCTCGACCTGCTCGCGAATCTGTATGATCCCCCGGCGCGCCAGGTCCACCAGCGTCGCCACAATGTCCCGCATGTCGGCCTTCTCGTCCAGGAGGACCCCCACCAGCCCCGGGGGAAGGTCCCCCGGTGGCTCGGTGAGATACTCCGCGACGAGCCCGACGGGGCGGTCGCGGCCGCGCAGGTACCACAGGAGGAAGACCCCCAATACGCCACCGATCAAAACCAGGAGGCTGAGGACCACCGTCGCCAGCGTCACTACCGGGCGCACGTTCTCGTCGTAGGCCCGTTGCCGGTCAAAGGCATCCTGCCAGGAGGGCTTGCTTGCCTGCACCACCCCGTGCGGGAACTGGATGCGCACCTCAAGCTCCTGCCCCGCACGAACGGTGCCGGTCGCAAACTCGACGGTCTGCGCGTCAACCATGTCATACTCGGCCGGCACGCCATAGGTTGCGACCTTGAGCTGGTCCTGCATAAAGGCCGCCGGCAGGTGTACCGTCACGCGCCCTCGCCGCACCGGAAAGTCACGGTCGGCAAAGATCGCCTTCCACCAGAGCTGGTCGCCGTCCTCATACACGCGGAGTGCGCCGCTGACCCGGTAGTGGAGGGCGAAGGTCCGCGAGGCATTCCGCGTCGGAGGATAGTACCAGGTGAGGCGCAGGATGTTGCCCCTCTGCTCCACCCTGACCCGATCCGGTTCATACCGCTGGCCGCCTTCCTCGATCCAGATGTCGTCGATGCTCTCGACCCGCTGGAGCGGCAGATCCCGGTAGGCGAAGGTGAAGGTGCCTTCGGTGAACACGTACCGGTGTGTCTCGACGATATCCAGATCGCCATTGGGGAGGATCATGATATCGACGGCGATATAGTCCCAGTGGTACTCCTTGTCCTCATCGCCAAGAGCACCAGGGGCCAGCCCCAAGAGGAGCAGCGACGCGAGGAGGACCACAACAAACCCTTGCAGACGATTTCGGCGCATGAGGCACCTCCAGGGGTAAGCGAAGCCCGGGCAACGCGCCGGGTACCTGCACAGGAAGCCAGGGCAGGCCATCCAGAGTATACGCCACCCGACCACCGCCGACAACCCGGCGGGGCGGGCCTGGTCTCCTCTCTGCGCACAGCCCCGCGGTCGGGCTCCTTGACGGCCCCTTCCTTTGATGGTATGATTTCCCTGGATAGCACCGGCGGACGAGCGGGCCGCGGGGGCGCTCCGCAGGCGGCCCCGCCCATGCGGCCACTTCCAGGTCTCTGTTCGGAGACCTCTCGAAGGGCACATCATCCATGCGGGTCGGCATCGATGCGCGCCTGGTCTACTACCACCAGGCCGGTATAGCCCGATACTGCCTGCAGTTGGTCCGAGCACTCGCCGAGATCAATAAGGAAGACCAGTTCGTGATCTTCCAGAGCCGGCGAGACCACCGCCAACTGATATCCCAGCACAACTTTCAGACAAAAGCCCTCTGGACTCCGAGCCACCACCCTCTGGAGCAGCCCTTGCTCTCGATCGAGTTGCGCTTCACGCCCCTTGATGTGCTGCACAGTCCCGACTTTATACCGCCCATGCGCCGGCGCTGCCGCTCCATCATAACCATCCATGACCTGGCGTTCCTCCTCTATCCCCAGACGCTCACAAAAGGCAGCGCACGCTACTACGGTCAGATCGACCAGGCGGTGCGCCACACCGATCACATCATCGCCGTCTCCGAGAGCACCCGGAGGGACATCGTCCGCCTTCTCGGGGTGCCAGAGTCCATGATCACCGTCGTCTACGAGGCTCCGCGGCGCTTCTTCCATCGCCTCCCCGATGTCGACCTCAAGCCCCGCCTCCAGAGACGCTTCGGGCTCCAGCGCGATTTCGCCCTCTTCGTTGGGACTATTGAGCCGCGCAAGAACGTCCCCACCCTCCTGAGCGCCTTCCAGCAGCTCCTCGATCACTACCGTCCCGAGCTGGACCTGGTGCTCGCCGGCGCCCCCGGCTGGCTCACCGACGAGGTTCACGGGCTCGTCGGGCGCATGGGGCTGAGCGGACGCGTCTTCTTCCTCGGCAGGGTCTCCGATGAGGAGCTGGTGTGGCTATACAACGCCGCCAGTATGTTCGTCTGGCCAAGCCTCTACGAGGGGTTCGGCCTGCCTCCGCTTGAGGCGATGGCCTGTGGCACGCCGGTGATCGTGTCGAACGTCTCGTCGCTGCCCGAGATCGTCGGCGATGCGGGCCTCCTCGTCGATCCAACCAATGTGGACGAGCTGACGGTAGCCATGTGGCGCCTGCTCAGCGACGAAGTGTTGCGGCAGGAGCTGATCGCCAAAGGGTTCAAGCGCGCTGCCTGCTTTTCCTGGGAGCGCGCCGCCCGCGAGACGCTGGAGCTCTACCGGCGCGTCGCCGGCCGCGGCTAGGGGTGGTGACATGGGCCGCCAGCCAGCAGGCCTCCGGGTGCTGATGCTGACCCCCGGGCTGCCCTATCCTCCACAGCAGGGCAGGAGTGTACGCAACTATAACCTGCTGCGCTGCCTTGCCACACGGCACCGGGTCTCCCTGCTCTCTTTCTCCGACCCGGGCACATGTCCCGAGCACATCGACCACCTGCAGCACCTGTGCGAGCGGGTCGAGACGGTTCCCACACCCCGGCGCCACAGCGCCGACAGGCTGCGCACACTCGTCACCTCCCCCTGGCCGGACATGGCGTGGCGGCTATCCTCTCAGGAGTATGCCGAAGCCCTGAGGCGGTGGCTCGCCGCCGAGCGCTTTGACATCCTGCAGGTCGAAGGGATCGAGCTGGCCCGTTACCTGCTGGCCAGGGATGTCCTCGGGCCGCAGCGCCCACGCGTCGTCTTTGATGACCACAACGCCGAGTATCTGCTGCAGAAGCGGGCCTTTCTGACTGACCTGAGGACTCCCTCGCGATGGCCAGCCTCCCTCTATTCCCTCGTGCAGTGGCTCCGGCTTCGGTCTTTCGAGCGCTGCGTCTGCCGGTGTGCTGATCGCGTCGTGGCGGTGTCAGAGGCCGACGCCAGGGCGCTGCAGGCCCTCGACCCTGCCCTGCGGCCGTTCGTGGTGCCCAACGGCGTCGACCTCGAGCGCTGCCGGCCCGGCCTGCCACCCCTGCCCGGCCTGGCCCATCCGTGCCTGGTCTTTGTGGGCAAGATGGACTTTCGGCCCAACGTCGATGCCGTGCTCTGGTTCGCACAGCGGGTCCTGCCGCACCTCTGGTCTCGCCGGGCGGACTTGCACTTCTATGTGGTCGGGCAGTCCCCCTCGGCACGCCTGAACGCGCTACGCCGGGAGCCACGTATCACCATCACTGGCTGGGTCGAGGATCCGCGCCCTTACATCGCTGGTGCGGACCTCTACGTGGTGCCCCTGCGCGTCGGCGGTGGCACACGCCTCAAAGTATTGGAGGCGATGGCCATGGGTCAGGCGATTGTATCGACCAGCCTGGGCGTCGAAGGGCTTGGCGTCGCCGATGGGCGGCACTTGCTCCTCGCCGATGACCCGCGCACCTTTGCTGCCCGCATCCTCGAGCTCATCGACGACCCCGACCGCCGGCGGACCCTCGGAGCCGCGGCCCGCGCCTTTGTCGAGGAGCGCTACGGCTGGGAGAGCATCGGTTCGCTCCTTGAGGCCGTGTACGGGCTATAGGGATACCCTTCCAGGCTCCCCCGAGGTGAGCCCGGCCCGATGCATCCACCCGGCGCCCCCGCCGGCCCCTGCCCCGGTCGCGCCAGCACTCCTGGAGCGCACCCTCCAGAAGCGTTCAGAATCGGTTTCAGCCTCTCAAGGCACTTGACCCGCCCCCTTCCTTGTGGTATACCCATCCCTTGACGCCGAAGAAGGAGCGATCGCCAACATGGAGCGCGTACGCACCACCGAGCTCGCAGCCCACGTCGGCGAGCGGGTCGCCATGCACGGCTGGCTCCACCGCCTGCGCCGGCTCGGGGGCATCAACTTTCTCGCCCTGCGTGACGGCTGGGGCATCGCCCAGGCGGTGATCGACGATCCCGAGGAGCTGGCCAAGGTTGCCCCGCTACACGACGAATCGGTGCTGGCCCTCGAAGGCCTGGTCACAGCCGAGCCCCAGGCCCCGGGCGGGTACGAGCTACGCGACACGCGCGTTCGCGTCCTGGTGCCCGCCGAGGAGCCGCCTCCCTTCGAGCTGAACAAGCGCGTCCTCAAGCCGAGCCTCGACGTCTTTCTCGAGCACGCGCCCATCGGCTTGCGACACCCTCAGAAGCGTGCCATCTTCCGCCTCGGTGCCGGCATCGTGCACGCCTTCCGCTCCTACCTCCGCAGCCAGGGGTTCACCGAGATTCAGAGCCCCAAGCTGGTCGAGGCAGCCACCGAAGGCGGCGCTAACGTCTTCCCGGTAGACTACCTCGGGCGCACGGCCTATCTCGCCCAGAGCCCGCAGTTCTACAAGCAGATCATGGTTGGCGTCTTTGAGCGCGTCTTTGAGGTCGGACCCGTCTTCCGCGCCGAGCCGCACAACACCGCCCGCCACATCAACGAGTACGTCAGCCTCGACGTCGAGATGGGCTTCATCCACGACCACCACACCGTCATGGGCCTGCTCACCGAGGTCATCCGCGCCATCATCCAGCACCTCGCCGAGAGCCACCGGGAGGAGCTTGCCCTCCTCGACGCGCACCTGCCCTCGGTCCCAGAGATCATCCCCTCCGTCTACTTCCCGGACGCCCTGGAGATGATCTCCCAGGCGACCGGCCGCGATGTCCGCGGCGAGCCAGACCTTGCCCCCGAGGACGAGCGCTGGCTTGGCGCCTGGGCCGAGGCCGAGCACGGGTCGGACTGGGTATTCGTCACCGGCTTTCCGCTGGCCAAGCGCCCCTTCTACACACACCCCGACCCGGGCGACCCTACCTACTCCAACAGCTTTGACCTCCTCTTCCGTGGCACCGAGCTCGTCACCGGCGGCCAGCGCCTGCACCGGTATGGTGACTATGTCGCCGCCCTGGAATCCAGAGGCATCGACCCGACCCCCTTTGCCAGCTATCTCGAAGTGTTCCGACACGGCATGCCACCACACGGAGGCTTTGCCATCGGCCTCGAGCGCTTTCTCATGCAGCTCCTGGGTCTGGGCAACATCCGCGAGGCCACCCTCTTTCCGCGCGACCTCACGCGCCTGTCACCGTGAGAGGAGCGAGACGATGTACCAGGTCTGTGTCCGTCGACACTTCGATGCCGCACACGCACTCCGAGGCTACCAGGGGCGCTGCGAGAACCTGCACGGCCACCGCTACGAGATTGTGGCCTGCGTCGAGAGCGACACGCTCAACGAGATTGGCCTCGCAACCGACTTTACCGAGCTCAAACGCGTGCTGGATGGCATCCTCGCCCGGTTCGATCACCGCAACCTGAACGAGACCCCACCCTTTGACCGCATGAACCCCAGCGCGGAAAACATCGCCCGCACCATCTACGAAGCGCTGCGCGACGCGCTCCCCGGCATCCGCCTCGCCTGCGTACAGGCGTACGAATCGCCGGATGCCTGGGCCACTTACCGGGAGGACTAGGCCCCGGCAACGATCGGGCCTCCGCAGTTGTTCACAGGCCTCTGTCGCGCGGACCGTCGAGGGGCGACCGGTCGCGCCCTGTTGTCCGGTGGCAGAGGTGCCATGACTGCGCCATGCTCGTCGAGGCCCCCCTCCCGCCTTCTCCTCAAGGGCCGACAGCCTTCCTCGGTCGCAGGGCCAGGGCCTTGCCCATGGAGGGACCCCCACCCCTAGCCCCCCCCCCGCGGCGCGCTATCCATTACCCACCAGTGGCCTGGAGT
>DYEI01000331.1 GCA_020725765.1 Anaerolinea sp.
CGCCTGGGAGAGGGGCCGGGGGTGGGTGTATTGCAGCACGAGCCGCGCCACACGACTGTTGACGGGCGACGGATGCAATAGTGAGCGGCGAGGACCTCAAAAGGCCAGACTCCACCCTTACAGAAAAAGCGCGCTTCCCCGCCGCCTGCACAGCGCAGGAAGCGCGGGTTCGGGCGATGGGGCAGGGCTCCAGTAGGAATGGCCGCGACGTCGGAGACAGGAAACCCTGCCAGTTGCAGCGGCGGCGGCTTCAGTGGAGCGCCGACCATGACCCGCGGGCAAGTCACCGCCTATGCCTCGCCGCCCAGCCACGCTGAATCCGGCAGCCCTCGAGTTGGGCCTTTTCACGGTTATGGTAAACCTGTGCGCTATGGTGCGACCAGAAAGGCCCCAGACCCGGGAGGCGCTGTGTGTTCTCCCTACTACATGTGGGAGGCTCTTCGAAAAGGCCAGATGCAAGCGGGCAGGGGAGACCGGATGCTCACACTCACCCAGACACAGTTGCCCCCGACGCGTCGCTACAGCTGAGCCACAGCCCCTCCGGCCGCCATCAGACGGTTCCCGTCGGAGACTCCTCCAGCCACGGCACGTAGGTCTCCCAGCGGGTGCGAAGATAGGGGCGGTGGGCCTCAAAGATCGCCGCCTGCTCCTGTATGCCTGCCTCGAACTCTTCCGGCGGGCGCCCCTCCATCCCCAGCAGATAGCTTACCACACGCGCCTGATGGAGCGGCAACAAGGCACAGACGACCTTGTCCGGATCGCCCTCGCCCTTGTTGTAGACCACTGCAAAGTCGATGACCGTCCGCGCCCAGAGCTCCGAGGTGATAGCCCCCGGAGCAGGCCCCGCCTTCAGAACCTCGCGCACCCGCTCCAGTTGCTCGGTCGCCAGGACGGCCCGCCACGTCCCGCGAAACTTGGCCCGTCCCTTGAGTGTGGCCTCCCAGATGGTCTCGATCGGTGCGGGTGCGCGCGGGCTGGTCGCGATCCCTCGCTGAGGCGTTCCGAAGCAGGTCACGTGAGGAGCGACCATTCCCTCCAGCAACGCCTTGCGGTGTATGTTGATCATGCGGAAGAGCGTCCCCACTGTCTGCAGGAAACGGGGGTCCATCGGCACGACGAGGTCACGCTGTGCCTCGACCTTGGTCCCGAGGTTGACCTGCCCGACCCTCCGCCCCTCGACCAGCGCCGAGACTGCGAGCCACACGTCCAGGCCGTGGCGGGCCACGTCCGTCTCCCACACGTCCCGGAGTGCATACTGACCTGCGAGGTCGCTGCGCAGCGCCAGGTCGCATCCGATGACCTGCCTGAGGGGCACACCGAACAGGAGCCTGAACATGGGGTAGACGATATGGTCGGCCACAGCGCTCTCGAGCGCAGGTCGGTCATAGTCCGCAAAGACGATATCGCACTGCTCCGCCACGATGGGCGCCGCGAGCTTCCCAAGCCAGTCCGCCCGTATGTCGCGGGTTTCGGCGCTCAGAATGACGCAGATGCGTGAGCCCAAAGCGGCCGCCACCTCAAAGACCGCCCGCACGGCGCTGCCACGGCCGAGCAGACCCTCGTAGGGCGTCACGATCTTCTTGATGTTGGGGGGCGTGGGCCAGTCGGCGACAATCTGCACAGTGTTATCAGAAGAGCCGCCATCCGCGTTCACTATGACGGCCCGGTAGTTTGGAAAGTCTCGCGTCAGCCCCGCAATAGCCGCCTCCATGACCCGGCCCACGGTGCGGCCGTTGCGGTAGGTCGGAATGCCGACCACGATGTCGGCGGAGCCAATCTCCTTGATGCGACGCTTGGCCTCCGCATGCAGGGCGGTCTCATACATCGCGTCCTCCTATCAACGATGAAGTCAAGACTGAGAACCAGATGCCAGCTCCTGTCGGGCAGCCCGCATGGCTTCGACTGCCCGCGCGGCAGCTGCCTCCGGGGTCAATTCTCCCCTCGCCACGCTCTCAATGGCGGGTCCCAGCGCTTTGACCGCCAGGCCGTAGGCAGGCTCGCGCGGCTGGGGGATGGTGACCTCGATGAGGCGCTCAAGGAACTCCAGGTAAGCCGGGTCGCCGATTGCCAGGCGGAGGGCCGAGCGGCGCGTCGGAAGCTGGTAGGTCAGTCGGCACCGCGCAGCCATCGCCTCGGGGCGCAGCAGCGCCTGCAGCAGCTCGGCGGCCACCTTCTGTCGCTCTGTCCTCGTGCTGATGAGCGCCCAGCCCCACCCGCTGCTGACGCTGATCGGGTTGCCTGAGAGGGTCGGAAGCGGCCCTACCCTGGTCGTAGTCAGCCTGCTCGTCCGCTCGCGGCCATAGTCCCACGAGCTCACGTTGGTCATGGCCACCCGGCTGGCCAGATACACCGGCCAGCAGTCACTGGCATCTTTGAGGTCCAGGCCCGAGGCCAGGAGGAGCCCGGCCTCGCGGGCCGACTGATACACCTCAAGGACCGCCTTCACCAGCGCGGCGTCCAGATAGGGCTGGCCCTCTCGGTCCACAAGCTTGCCACCGACCGCCAGATACTGTGGCAGAAAGGCGTCCCGCACGGCCCCTTCCGTCGCTCCAATTGGCATCAGGTACGAGGACCGAGTCGCGAGGACCTCCGCCCAGGTGGACGGCGGCTCTGCGATCAGAGCAGAGTTGTAGACAAGGAAACGAAGCTCGGCTTCGTCCTGTAGTGCCAGAAGCTCGCCGTCGACCTCGCCGGCCTCACGCGCAAAGCCCATCAGGTCCGAAGTGATCTCTGGGCCGAGGAGCGAATCGAGGGGTTGCAGCAGCGAGGCATCGGCCAGCAGGCCGACCTCGCTCATATCCACCAGCACCAGGTCGGGCAAGAGCTCTGGCGCAACCGCATGCGTGGCTTTGAGAAAGTGGACGATCCCGCCCTGGCCGTAGGGCTTTTTTCGCACATACTCCACCCTCCAGCCGGGGTGGGCGGCCTCGAAGGCCTGCAGCTGGGCTCGAAACTCTGCGCCCCCCGGCGATTCATCCAGCGGAGCCCTGAAATCGGGTCCCCAGATCGTGAGGGTGCGCGTGAACGGTGGAGACGCGGTCGCGGTGGAATGCTGGGGAGTGTGGGCCGGGCCAGGCGTCGCGTTGCCCTCCGGGCCCGCGGGCGTCGCAGAGGCAGGCTGCGCGGGCTCTGAGGTTGAGGGTACTGCCCGCGCGCAAGCGGCTGCCAGCATCAGCCCGGCGAAGAGGACAGACAGGCACCAACACAGCGCATCTCGCCATGAGGCTGAGGCACTTGCTTGCTTCCCCGAACCCTCCCCTTGGTGCGCACTCATGCTTTGGCGTTCTCCTCATCGACAGCATTCCGGTACCAGGGTGAGTTCACCGGTAGGCAAATGCGGGCATATTATAACACACTTTGGCCCGAGGCGCAGAGAGCCCGCTTGCGATTCGCGCGCATATTTGCTACAATCCGCGCGCTCTCTCGGCCACCCTGGAAAGGAGCTATGCCCATGGACCTGGCTTCCCTCATCCGCGAGATTCCCGACTTTCCCGTGAAGGGCATCCTGTTCCGCGATCTCACCACCCTGATGCGCGACCCCGCGGCTTTCCGCGAGGCGGTCGATGCCCTGGTCAGGCCATACCGGGGCACGCAGGTCGATGTGGTCGCAGCCATCGAGTCCCGAGGATTCATCTTTGCCGGCGCGGTTGCCTATCAGCTCGGCGCCGGCTTTGTGCCCATCCGCAAGCCGGGCAAGCTCCCGGCTGAGACAATCCGGGTCGAGTACACGCTGGAGTACGGTTCCAACATCCTGGAGATGCACCGCGACGCCATCAAGCCAGGGCAGAGGGTCCTCCTCGTCGACGACCTGCTCGCCACAGGCGGCTCGGCGAGGGCTGCCGTCCAGCTTATCGAGCGTCTTGGCGGCCAGGTTATCGGCATAGCATTTCTGGTGAACCTCACGGCCCTGAAGGGGGTGGACAACCTCGCGGGATACGCTGTGTATTCGGTGCTCGACATGTAGGCGGGCACCCGTGCCTCAGCCCGCGAATCATCGGTGAGCGGCGCGGAGACTCCCTGGTCCCCGCGCCCCCAACGCCGCCTGCCCGCCGGCCCTGGAGCCCAGCCGGGCACGATAGTTGCTGAGCATCCTGTCTGGCCTCTGCCTGGCTCGTCGTCGATCGCAGGCTCGAACCACCATTGGAGTAAGCACACCATGGCCAATGAGAAGGATAGCACGGCCAAGGAAATGGAGCGGCTCGAGAAAGAGCGCCGCCGCACTGAGGCCGAGATCGCCCGTCTGCGCTCCTACCTGGAGACCGAGATGGAGCGAGCTCCCGGCGAAGATGAGGACGCCCCCGACGCAGCGGCCGATATCTACGAACGCGAGAAGACGCTCTCCCTGATCCGCGCCCTCGAGGACAAGCTGGCTTCCATCGAGCACGCCCTGCGCAGCACGGCTATCGGCAAGTATGGCATCTGCGAGCGCTGCGGAGAGCGCATCGATCCCGCCCGCCTCGAGATCATGCCTCATACCTCCCTCTGTGTCCGGTGCCAGAGCGAGCTCGAGCGCCGGACCCGGCCCCGTCGGCAGCCGTCCGTCGAAGGTTAGCAGCTATCCCGCCGGGTCAGTGCCGTGAGGCTACGCCGTGCCGCGGCCCGGGGCCGGCCGCGGGCACGGCCCCTCCGACACCTGCTGGCAGGCACGGGCGCCGCGGAGTGCTCCTGCCGGGCACCTCTTCTCCCGGCAGGTGCTGGCCATGGCCGTTTGCGCTTGTGCTGACTTTGCTCTATCATGGGGGCAGCCAGCGGGCAGAAAGGAGACCTATGGGCCGCGTCGTCGTCTCAAAGCATCCGCTCATCCAGCACAAGCTGACCCTCCTGCGGGACGTCAACACCGAGCCCAAAAAGTTCCGCGAACTCATCCGTGAGCTCTCGATCCTCCTCGCCTATGAGGCGACCGCCGATCTCGCCCTCGAGCCTACGCAGGTAACCACCCCACTCGGGCGCGCCGATGGTGCCATGCTCAGCGAAAAGATCGGCCTGATCCCGATACTCCGGGCAGGCCTGGGGATGGTCGAGGGCATCTGGGAGATGATGCCTACGGCGGAGGTCTGGCACATCGGCCTCTACCGCGATCACAACACCCTGCAGCCGGTTGCCTACTATAACAAGCTGCCGGTGAACCCCACGGTGCAGGTCTGCCTCATTCTCGACCCCATGCTGGCAACCGGCGGTTCGGCAGTAGCCGCAGCTGATATCCTCAAGGACTGGGGGGCCAGACGGATCAAGTTCGTCGGCATCATCGCCGCACCGGAGGGGGTTCAGCTCCTGCAGGAGCGCCATCCTGACATCGACATCCACATCGGCGTCATCGACGACCATCTGACGCCAGAGCCCAGGCTCCCTACCGATCCTCCCAGGGGCTATATCGTGCCCGGCCTCGGCGATGCGGGCGATCGCCAGTTCGGCACGGGCTGACGCGGAGGAGCCATGCTCGGTCTGCCCACCTGGAGCATATTCGCGGGTGTTTTCGCGGTGGCCTTCGGCGTCACGTGGGCGCTGGTCCCCGTCACCATCCGTCTGAGCCACCGGCTCGGCACCATCGACGTGGCCGGCGGCCGGCGACGACATCAGGGAGCCATCCCGCGCCTCGGGGGCCTGGCGATCTTTGGCGGGTTCATGGTCGCCACCCTGCTCACCCTGCCCTACCCTCGCCTGCCGGCCGACACCTTCCGGCTCGCTGGCCTGCTCTTGGGCTGCACGGCGGTGACCATCGGCGGACTGTTTGATGACCGTCTGCAGTTCTCTGCCCTGCCGCAGATTGCCATCGTGCTGGTGGCCTCGGCCATCGCCATACGCTACTGGGTCTTCATCGAGCGGGTGAACAATCCCCTCACCAACGAGCAGATCGTCTTCCCGCTGCCCCTCATCATCCTCTTCACGCTCCTGTGGATGGCCGGCATGACGACCACCATCAACTGGCTGGACGGCCTCGACGGGCTGGCCACGGCCGTCTCGGCAATCGCCGTCCTGGTGTTCTTTGTGCACATGCTACGGACCGGTCAGCAAAGCGTCGCGCTCCTCCCGGCGGCCCTGCTGGGTGCAACGCTGGGCTTTCTACCCCACAACTGGACCCCGGCGAGGGTCTTTCTGGGAAGCGCGGGGGCCTACTTTCTGGGCTTTGCCGTTGGGGGCCTGTCGCTGATCGGCGGCGCGCGAGCCGCCACGGCTCTGCTGGTGCTGGGCATCCCCATCGTGGACGTCGCCTGGCAGATACTGGACCGCGTCCGCCACGGCCGGTCCCCCGCCGCAGGAGACCGCGGCCATCTCCACTTCCGCCTCCTCGACCAGGGCATGCCTCAGGCCCGGATCGTGTTGCTCTACTGCACCGTCTGTGCCCTCCTCGGGGGGCTTGCCCTGCTGCTCCCGTCGCGCCTCTACAAGCTCTTTGCCCTGCTGACTATGGCCGCAGTCGGCGGGCTCAGCCTTGCCCGCCTCGCCCGGGCGGACGAGCGATCTCACCAAGATCCCGGAAACCCGCACTAGCGCGGCCTCCAACGCCTCTCCCCCTGACCCTTCGGGGGCGGACAGCCTTGTTTGGGTCGCAGGGCGAAGGCGTGGCCCATTGACGGACCCCCACCCCGCGCCGCGCTGTGCATCACCCATAAGCCGGGCAGCAAAGCCTCAAGGCGCATGAGATAGCGCCCCGGTGTCGATCCCAGCGGACCACCCGCCGCGTACACTGGAGCTCGGAGCTGGCGAGCGGGGGCCGCCATGTGCTGGAACTCCAGCATACCCCCACCCCTGCCCCTTTCAGGGGCGGACAGGTGGCTGTTTTTGCCCCACAGGAGGGCGAAAAACAGGGCCTGAAAGGCTGTTTGCGCCCCACTCAGGCCCCTCCAGGCTGGCGTTTCGAGGGGCTCCAGCCTCGATTCTGGCTGCCTGTCCGCCCCTGAACCCCGCCGCCGAGGCGGCGGGGAAGGGGGGATGGGGTAACCTCCGGCAAGGGCCGAGGGACGGCGCCCAAAGCAGCCTGTCAGCCTCTGAACCTCCTGCGGGAGGGGCGCGGCGCGGGGGCGACCCCGTGCTTGCCCCGAGTTGGTTGTGGCAGGTCCCGGGGAGGCGACAAAAGTAGCAGTATCCCCGACCGAGTGTGCTATACTGGAAGCAGAGTGTATGCACGCCCCATCCACTGCTACCGAATCAAGGAGGCAGGCATGTACGTCACCGACGTGATCTGGTGGGCCTATGTGGTCTTTTCCGTGGCGGTTGCCCTGCTCATGATCTCCTTCGTGCGCAGGGTGACGCGGGAGGGGAGGTAGGCATGGACCGGACGGAGCGACTCTGGCTGGTGACGCTGATCGCGATAGCCGTGGCGTTCAACGCCCTCACCCTGGCGCCCCTCGTGCCCTGGCAGCGCTGGCTGGTCCTCAGCCGACCGAATGTGGACCGGCGGGTAGAGATCGAGATCGCAGACTATGCCTTCAGGCTGCCATCCGAAGGGATCGAGGTCAAGGCTGGCGAGTTCGTCGAGTTCGTGGCGACCTCGCGAGATGTGACCTACGGCCTGGGCGCCTTCCGTGAGGATGGGACGATGGTCTTTCAGATGCAGGTCCTTCCAGGCTACGAGAACCGCCTGGTGTGGCGCTTTGACACCCCCGGCGTCTATGACATCCGCTCGACCGAGTACTCTGGCCCGCGGCACTCCGACATGTTTGTTGACGACGCCATCCGGGTCTTGCCATAAGGAGGCACAGCGTGGAACGCATAGGCTGGCTGGAGCGATGGACTCTGCGCTTTGCGGTGGTTGGGCTGCTGTTCCTGGCCCTCGCGGGTGTCGAAGGGGTGCTGATGCGCACCCAACTGGCGGCGCCAGGCTCGCTGGAGGGCTTTGAGGGGCTGATGATGAACCTGCGGCCCGTGGGAGGGGAAGCTTCCTCGTCCGAGCTCTTCTATGCCATGCTCACGGCGCACCCCATCGTGGGGATCTATGGCTTTGCGTACATGTGCGTTATGGGGGCCTTCTACTTTCTGGTGCCCCTGCTGCTCAAGAAAGAGGTCAGGCACAGGCGACTCGTGCCGGCGAACTTTTTCCTGCAGATTGCCGGGGTTCTGATCTGCTGGGCAGCGGGCTTCTTCGGGCTCTTCAACTCGCTGTATACGCTGTACTGGCCGCTGCCCGTGGCCTATGACCGCGTGCCCCTCGCCGGCAGCGTGGCCTTTGGCCTGGGACTGGTGATCATCGAGGTCAACGTCCTGCTCTTTGCGTTCAACCTCTTTGCGACCGTCCTGAGCCGCTCCGACTCGCGGCCCTACGGCGTGGGGCGGTTCCTGGCCGCGGCCTTTGGCATCCCGAGGCTCCTGCGCTGGCTCGGCCTCCGACGGGATGGCCCGGCGGAGCCAGACTATGAGGAGCTGCCGGTGTTCATCGTGGCTGTGGGCCGTGGCTCGATCGATACGGTCATCAACGCTATCGTAATCCTATCTGCGGGTGTCCTCCTGCTGACCTACGGGCTGCCGGCGCTGCTGGCGGGGATTCGCCTCAACCCGGGAGCGATCGACCCCCTGCTCTACAAGAACTGGTTCTGGTGGGGTCTGGACATGGTGGCCGATGGGAACGTGCTCATGTACACGGCTGGAACCTGGTACCTCCTGGTGCCGCTGCTGGTGAACCGAAAGCTGTACGGCGAGCAAGTGGTGCGCACGGTGATCCTGGCCGATCTCCTGGTCTCGATGTTTGTGTGGAGCCATCACCTGCTGGGCGATCGGCCGCAGCCCCTTGGCCTGCGTCTCCTCTCGGGGCAGTTCGTCACCTGGGGCGAGTTCGTTACGATGGGGCTGACCATCTTTGCGGTGATGATGACCATGTGGAAGGCCCGGCCGGTGAAGATGAGCGTGCCGCTCAGGTTCGTGCTGGGGTCAATCTTTAGCTTTATCATCGGTGGGGTGGCCGGGTTGATCCAGGCGAATGTGGGGCTGAGCGTGGTCCTGCATAACACGCAGTGGGTGGTCGGCATCCATGCGCACATGATGCTGCTTGGCGGGCTCTCCATGCTCATCTTTGCCGTCATCTATGCCCTGCTGCCGATGCTGACCGGGCTGGAGGCACGCAGCCAGCGCCTGGCCAGCTGGCACTTCTGGGCCTGGATGGGCGGCGCTGTGGTTATGGCCTACGCCATGGGGCTGGCCGGGATTCAGGGTATGCTCCGGCGCACCATCTACACGAACGGCCTGTACCGGCCGCACATGGCGGTTGCCCTGGTCGGAGGCGTGCTTCTCATCGTGGGGCTGGTGGCCTTCGCGGCCAACCTGGTTGTGACGCTGGGAGTACGTAACGTCATCGAGCTGTTCCTGCCGCGGAAAAGGTCCCCGCAGCCTGCCGTGCAGTAGGGACCCTGCCAGAACTCGTGAGGGCCGCCCTTCGACCGAAGAGGGGCAGCCCTCACGTATTCCGGGCTAGGGGAGCACGGTGATGGCATCGGCGCGGAGGTTGTCGCCCTGCCCACGGCCTTCCGCGTCCCGGAGCGGCAGGCGGCGCCCCGATCTGGGCTCGTACAGCCCAAGCTCGAGGCGGTGCAGACCTGTGGTTGCGTCCTCCCGGACGAGGAGCTCATAGTCGTCGATGATGACCTCTTGGGGCGCCCAACTGGTGGTTGGGCGCGTGCCCGAGGCCGGAACGGAGTCCTTCTGCGCGGAGATGCGCTCCTGGGCGTCGAGGAGGTGTGTGAAGACGGTATACTCCTCGGTGATCGGCTCCGCCGCCTGCCAGTAGAGCCTCAGATGCAGCGCTTCGCCGCGCCTGACCTCGTGCCTGTCGAGATCGTAGCCGAGTAGCAGGATGGGTCCAAAACGTGCCCCGAGCGCGACCTGCATGGGGGGTATCTCCCAGCGGCGCTCGATGGGCAGGACCTGGACTGTCCCGACCTCAACGGGCGGGCATGCCGGGCCCCCCGCCGTCTGGAGGGCGATCCAGAGCGAGAGGTTGCCGGGAGGTGTATCGCCGGGAACGAGCAGGTCGTGCTGAGCGCGGATGATCTCTCCCGGCTTCCATGCCGTTGTCGGATAGGCTGGCCCTCCTGTGGGGAAGGCTGCCTGCCAGGATCCCGGGCTGGACGCGTCGCCGAATGACGCCAGCGTCAGGTACTCCGCTGCCGGCTGGCGCAGGGCACGCCAGAAGAGTGTGAAGCGCAAGCGCGCTCCGGGGAACAGGGGGGTGTCCGGAAGGGATGCGCCGAGGAGTTCGAGGTCTCTGCCCAACGGAACCCCGATGGCCCGCGTGATGCCGAGGTCGGCGGGATCCGGGGGACTCGCGGGGCGTGTGACCTCGACCTCCCCGATGGCGGCTGCCGTGCCCGCGGGTGCCCCACGCTCATCGATCACGTCCAGCTGCCGACCCGAACGGAGGTCGTAGGCGCCTACTTGCAGCGTGTAGGTCCCCGGCGGAGCGCCGGGAAAGACCTGCAGACGGTGCTCGTCGGCCACATAGGCGTTGGTCTCCCAGCGCACGGTCGGGTATCCGCCCGGATGCTGGCTGTCCTTCTGCCCCCAGACGTGCCCCTCGCCGTCGACCAGCACGAGACTGGTGCTGTACTCGGCCCCCATCCGACGCAGCGCTCTCCAGTAGAGTCGTACGGTCAACTCGCTGCCAGAGGCGATCCGTCTCTCAGAGGGCTCGACCCCGAGGAGCTGCATCTCGCCTCCGAGGTTGACCACGGGGCCGCTGCCTGCGCCGCGCAGACCCGTGCCATCGAAGCGGCATGTCCAGAAGCCGAGGCCGTACCGGTCGATTGCGGTGGCCTTCAGAGCGAGGTAGCCTGCCGTGGTTGCCAGGAGCAAAGCCCAGCCCCTGGGGCTGAGGGCCGATTCCGCCCTCCCGTCCTTCGGCTCGGCTGCATGTTGCCGCCGCATGCCCCAGGCCACCCCAATCAGGGCGAAGGCCGACAGGAGCGATGCAGCGCCTGCGGCCCGGCGCAGCGGGGTATCCCGAAAACACACCCAAAGCGTGTGCTCTCCGGCTGGAAGGTCTACCCCGATGAGCCCGCTCGGGGGAACCGGCTGCACCTCCTGTGGTGTCCCATCGATGTACGCTTGCCAGCCCGGGAAGTAGAACTGGTTCACGACCAGTCGGGCGGGCTCGGGGGTGATGATCCGGAAACGCAGGTCGTTCAGCCGGCACTCTTGATCGAGCACCTGAGACCCCGGTGGGAGCGACCCCTCCTCAAGCCACCTGACTGCTGACGATGCGGCGTGCTGCGCGCCCACAGGCGACTCGGCCGGTGGCTCGCTGACCCAGATGGGGAGATAGTCATAGTTGGAGGTCAGGCTTGGCAGCCAGTAGGTCCGCTCGAACTCCAGAAGGTCGGCAACGGTCGGGTTTGGCGAAGGCAAGGGATGGCGCCCGGCGTACAGCAGCGGGGTATTGTAGAGGTACAGCCCCAGGGCCACGGCGCTGAGGAGCGTCGGCGTGACCCACCGACGCCTGCCTTCGGCGATCAGCAGGGCGGTGCCGCTTCCCGAGAGCGCCAGCAACAGGCCGAGGGGAGCGAGCAGCCGCCACGGAAACTGGAGATACCGGAGGATACTGAACAGCTCCCAGATCCGTACCGACGCGTGCTGTGTCATCAGCAGCAGGCCCAGGGCGGCGAGGAAGGCGCCGACGTACCAGCCGCGCCAGCTGCGCCGCGCAAGCGCGGCGACCGTCCCGCAGACTGCCAGGCCAGCCTGGATCCAGCCTATGCTGCGCGGCACGGGCGCATTTAGTAGGGACACGTCGATGGATACCGGCCCCGAGAGGAGCGACCGCAGCGGCTCGAAGAAGTAGTGATAGTCAAAGCCTGCCGAGGCATAGACCCGCTCGATCTGCACGAAACCTCGCTCGAGGTAGGCCGGCGCCGCAAAGAACGCGCTCAGCCCTGCGCCGAGCACGAGGGCAGGGAGCGGGCGCACGAGTGCCTGGCGATTGCGCGCCTCCAGCGCCGTGCCGATCAGGAGGAGGGCGAGGAGGGGCATCAGGGTCAGCGCCGACAGATGGTGTGCGAGGATGAACGCCCCAAGGGATAGGCTCGCGCCGACCAGGTACCGCGCGCGCCAGCGCATGGCGAGGCGCCGGAACGACCAAAGGACCAGGGGGGCGATGGCCCAGGCCAGCACCTCGGCGAGCCCACCCCGACGCACTGCGTTCTGGAGGGTGAAGGGCGCGTTCGTGTACAGAAGCGCCGCCACGACGCCTCCGACCTCTCCCGCCCACTCCCTCGCCAGAAGGTACATGCCGACTGTGGAGAGGAGTGCGGCGGTCATGTAAGTGAGACTCAGGGCCCGTGCCAGGCTGAACCCGGCCAGGTGCCAGGCCTCGGCGATATAGTAGGCGAGCGGCGGGTAGTAGTGGAAGAGTGGGAACCCGTACCCCTGCGCCAGGTCTGGAGCCCAGCGGGGGTAGAGAGCGCCCTGCGACAGGCATTGGTCCAGCTCGACCAGCCGATAGAGGTGCAGGAGGCCGTCGATGCTGCGCGGGGGCGCAAGGGGCAGAAAGGGCAGCGACGCCACCAGAGCTACCGCCGCCAGGGAGGTCCAGGTCAGCAGGTGGGTCGCGACTGCTCGTCCGCTTCGCAACACACAGCGTTGCCTTCCAAGGAGGCGACTCACGATAGCCCTCGAAGAGGTATGGTGCACAGCTGAAAGGCATCGCGGCCGTCAGGCAGCCGCGCCCGCTCCCCGCTCTGCGGGTCGTAGAGGCCAACTACAATCCGAACCTCGCCCGGCCCGGCACCGTTTGCCGGCAGAAGGAGTCCGTGGCGGTCGCAGATCTCCTCTCCGGGACGCCAGGTGTCGGTAGGGCGCGTGCCGGCGGCAGGGATGCCGTCGTGCTGCGCGATGAGCCGGCCGGTGCCATCCAGGGCGTGTACGAACACCTTCAGGTTACGCGCGATGGGCTCCTCGGCCTGCCAGGTCAGCTCCAGGGTCACTGCGCCGCCCGGGGGCGCCTCGCTGCTCCAGCGAGCGCGACACAGGCGCATGCTGGAGCCGAAGCGGGCATCGCAGGGCACCGCGCGCCAGTCCCTGGCCGGCGCGACGAAGGCCAGGTAGAGCATATCGCCGCGCCACTCGCCGGAGGCGGGGTACAGGTTGGCGTTGAGCCATCCGACGAGCGGCGCATTCGGGCCAAAGTCTCCCTTGTAGAGGGCAAACCAGAGCGCGCGGCAGGTCGCGCTCCTGCTCTGCAGGCGGCCGACAATGCGGTCCAGAGACTCGATGATGGGGTCCCAGCGCATGGCGTAGGACCAGCGCGCATCGTGCGGCCTACGCAGGTTCTCGTACCAGCCTGCCCGGGCCAGGGCATTGAAGTAGACCACGTCGTTGGGGCCGGTGTGCGCGGAGAGGTACTGGTAGTCTTCAGCAGGGTCGAAGGGATCGGTGACCTCGAGGGTCTTTTCGTAGACAAAGTGGGCGCCTGTTGGCCAATACATGGTCACAAGGAGAACGACAGCCGCCAGCGAGAGCCGCCAGGAGCGCGCGGCAAGCCGGTCGAGCGCCCAGGCCAGTGCCAGACCGAGGAAAGGGCTCGCCGGGACGAGATGCCGGGCGGCGAACCAGTAGGCCCGGGTGCTGTAGGCGGTGCCGGCCACGCTCAGGGCAAGGGCCAGGATGGGCAGCAGCAGCGGGCGGAGCCGGGGTCTGGTCAAGAGGCTGGCCCCAAAGCCGAGGGCGAGCACAGCCGCGAGCACGGCGCCAGTGTGCGGCCGGGCGCCATAGAGGAAGCTCAGGCCCTCCAGGGCAGCGGGCAGAGTGTCCAGAGTGCTGCGCACAGGGTCTCCCCCCGCGCCGGCGGCAAGCCGCATCGCCAGCGTATGGCGGGCAGCGACCAACCAGGGAAGGTAGGCAGCGAGCGTCAACCCGCCGAGGGCTAGCAGACGCGGGAGCCGCCGCGGCCGGAGCAAGGCCGCGTACAGCCAGATAGCCGCAAGGGGCCAGGCGGTGTGGTACAGGCTGTAGAGGGCGACGGTTGCGCTGCCGACAAGGCCAAGGCCGCTCCGCCAGGATCCCGTCCGGAGGTCGCGCAGCATATACCAGGCGGCAGCTAGCACGGCGAGCGCGGCCAGCGCATACATGCGGGCTACCTGCCCGTAGTAGACGAGAAGGGGCCAGCAGGCAACGAACAGGGCGCTGAGGACGCCGACGCCGGCACTCCCCGACCAGGCTCTCGCCACCCTGTAACCCAGCGGTACGGCAAGGACGCCAAGGAGCACCGAGAGATAACGGAGGCTCCAGGCGTCCTTGCCGGCAACCAGCCAGAGCTTGAGGAGCGACACGTAAGCGGGAGGGTGCCACTCCTCCGTGGCCACGCACCACAGCTCGCTCCAGGGCAGGCTGGCGTGAGCCAGGCTCCATCCCTCATCCCAGCGGAGCACCGGCGCAGCCAGGCGATGAACGCGCAAGAGCAGGGCGAGGAGCGTCGACAGGGCCACCACAGCGCTGGCCCCGCTCATAGCGCTGCGCCGGACCTCGGCCCTGGCCAGCATGGGGCCCTGCTACCTCAGGCGACGGCTCAGCACGATGCCCAGGGAGAGCCCGGCGATCACGACGAGGCCGCCCAGGACGACCAACAATCCGTTCCCTGACGTCATCCGCTCGACGAGGGAGGGCACCGGGGTCGGAGTTGGCGTGGCAGTGGATGTGGCCGTGGCGGTCGCTGTCGGGAGCGGAGTAGAGGTTGCGGTGGGCGTTGACGTGCTGGTAGCCGTCGGGATCGGCGTGTCGGTCGGAAGCGGCGTGGCGGTAGGCGTGTTCGTCGGCCTGGGCGTAGGCGTGATGGTCGGAGTGTTGGTCGGACGCCGCGTGGGGGTTGGCGGAGGTGCAATCAGCACCAGGCTGGCGTCATCCAGGTAGACGTTGTTGTCCTGGCTGCGGTAGTCAGGATAGGAGTAGACAAAGACCGTGATCGTTGAGGCCTGAGCTGTCGCCTCGACTACGAACTGGTGCCAGGAGTCATAGGCGTTCTGCTCCGGGGACCAGACGATGGCCGGGCTGAACGGATCGGTGCCGCCGAAGGGATCGATCCCGATGCGCAGGTGCATGGGGGAGGGGTCGCCAGAGGTTGCGCCGCTGCAGTTGCCCTTGCGCTCGTCACCGCAGGACCAGGTCATGCCCCACAGCTCGAATCGGTAGCGCGCGCCCGGCTGGACGTTGGGCACGACCTGATAGACGCCTGCCTGAAAGTTGCCATAGCTGTGGAAGTACTGCTGGGCCAGCTCGCCGCTGCGGACGCGGTTGCCCGGGTAGTCGGCCCGTGTTGCCAGCTTGTACTCAGGTGCCAGCCTGTAGCCCTGGCTGGTCTCCTCAGGGGTGCCCTCCACATACCAGGCGCGCCAGGGCACGGCAATGAGGCAGTTCTCTTTACCCGGTATCGAGGCGGCAAAGGGCTGCTCGAAGCCGGGGTTCTGCAAGAGGTTGGGACCCTGGGCGGCAACGGCACCTGGCAGTACCACGAGCAGCGATGTAAGGGCTGCGGCCAGGGCGCCCAGGCGTAGAAGCTGTGACCATACCGTCACACGACGCTTGGCAAGCATGATCCCTCCTTGAGCCGTTCCTGCACCATCGATGGCGCTACCATAGCGAGAAGGGGTGAATCTGTCAAAAGAGGCGCCTGGCCATTCACTTGGGGCGGTTTCGGGTGGTCGAGCGCGCCGCGGCGCGCTCGACCACCCGAAACCGCCCATCTCCCCCAGGCAGGCTTCAGGGGCGGACAGGCTGCCTTAGCCGCCG
>DYEI01000332.1 GCA_020725765.1 Anaerolinea sp.
ACCCTTCAGGACTGCGGGAGCAAGCGGTAAGGGACCAGGACCAGAAAAGGCCAAACTCGAGCCCCATTCTGGATTCCCCGCCCCCGCGGCGGGGGCGGGGTTAGGGGTGGGGGCCGTCGATGGGCAAGGCCCTCGCCCTACGACCGCAGAAGGCTGTCGGTCCTTGGGGCCTGCCTGGGGGCCAACACCGTCACGGCAACTGGAGCCGCCAGGATGCGAGTCTCAACAGCCAGCCACGGGAGCAAGGCGGGGCCTTTTCCTGTGGGCTGTTGGGCGGCGGGGCGTGCGCTGCGGCGTGGATGCGGGCAGCACCGCACTGCAGGGAGCCTCCGCCCATAGCTCGCACCTGCACAATTGACACCAAACGCCTATTGTGTATCCTCTTGCCACGGTGCTTACCCGGTCGTGTCCCGAAAGGGACCCATCCACGGCGAGGTTGCTGCTGTGGCTAGAAACTCCTGGGATCCATGGGCAACCAGAGGAGGAGGTGCTCGTCCTGGGCAGCGCTATCGGCGGCGCTTGCGCTGCTCGTCTGTTCCGCGTTGGTGCGCGTGCCGCAGGTCCGGGCGGGAGCAGGGTCGTATGGTGTACAGTCCAGCGCGGCTGAGACTGCGCCTGCGCAGAGCCTGAGTCAGGATTTCGTCCAGCGCATTGTGGACCTCACCAATCAGCAGCGAGCCAACCACGGGCTGCCCCCCGTCACCCTCGATCCCGCCCTCACGAGGGCCGCTCAGGCCCACAGCGACGACATGGCGAACCACAACTACTTCAGCCACACCGGCTCCGACGGATCCGACCCCGGCCAGCGGATCGCCCGTGCAGGGTACAGCCCCATCTACGCCTATGGAGAGAACATTGCGGCCGGCCAGCCCTCCCCAGAGGAGGCGATGAACGCCTGGATGAACAGTGACGCCCACAGGTCGAATATCCTCAGCCCGTATTTCCACCACATCGGTGTGGGCTGCGCCTATCGAGAGGGTACGACCTACGGGTACTACTGGACACAAGAGTTCGCAAGCCACGGCCCGAACAACCCGGCTTCGAGCCCGACGCCCGTGCCTCCAAAGCCCACGAGCGTCCCGCCGACCGCGACCCGCGTGCCTCCTACGGCGACGCGTGTGCCGCCGACCGCGACGCGAGTCCCCCCGACGGCCACACGCGTGCCGCCAACGGCCACGCCCATCCCACCAACCCCCACGCCCCCTCCGCCGACGGCCACGCCCACGCCAACACCCGAGCCAACCACACCGCCGACGATCTCGCTGCGGTACGTGGAGCGCGTGGTGGAGTTGACCAACGAGGAGCGGGCAAGGGCAGGGCTGCCGCCCCTGACACTGGATGTGGCGCTCAGCAACGCCGCGCAGGCGCACTGCGAAGATATGGCACGCAATGGCTACTTTGGTCACATCGGCTCCGACCGGTCGACTCCGCGATGGCGGGCGGTCGATGCCGGCTATGAGCCGCTGCTTGTATGCAAGGAGAACATCGCCGGCGGCCAGGCCACTCCGGAAGAGGTGGTCGAGGCCTGGATGGACAGCCAGGCCCAACGAAACAACATCCTCCGGCCTGGCCTTGAGCACATTGGCGTCGGATACGCGTATCGCGAGGGCAGCCCGTACGGACATTACTGGACGCAGGTGCTGGCCAGCCGCCCCGGCGCGGAGATGGGCGACCCTCTGCCACCCCCTCCCGCGCCGGCCCGGCACTCGTGGCTGCTGAGCCTCCTCTCCTTCGTGGTGCGCTGTGTGACGGGATAGGGCGGGCGCTGCGCGGCGTGTGCGGCCGCCTGCCACCAACGCAGGAGCATAGTCGCATGCATCGTGTTCTCTTAGGGGTGGATACCGGTGGAACGTACACCGACGCAGTGGCCCTCTCCGCGGGGAGCGGGGAGGTCATCGCCTCCGCCAAGGCACTGACGACACGCGCGGACCTGGCCATCGGCATCAGCCGGGCGATCGGGGCTCTCGAGGGCATCGAGCCGTCGGACATTGCCCTCGTCTGCCTGTCGACCACCCTGGCGACGAACGCCATCGTTGAGGGGCATGGCGGCCGGGTCTGCCTGGTGCTCATCGGCTACGATCGGGAGCTGATCGACGCCTTTGGGTTCCGGCATGATCTCGTCGTCGATGATGTGGTCTTTGTCGACGGCGGACACGACGTCTACGGGCGCGCGGCTCGTCCTCTGGATGAGGAGGCGCTTGTCCGCGTGGCCCGGGAACGGGCAAGGCACATAGATGCCTTTGCCGTCTCCGACTATCTGGGCGTGCGCAACCCCGAGCATGAGCTGCGTGCCCGCACCCTGCTCACCGAGCTCACCGGCCTTCCTGTGACCTGTGGTCACGAGCTGAGCGAGGACCTCAACTCGGTGCGGCGGGCGACGACGGTGGCCCTCAATGCCCGCCTGATACCGCTGCTGCGCGATCTGCTCTCGGCCCTGAGGCGGGCGCTGGCCGAGCGGGGGATCCGCGCGCCCCTGATGCTCGTCAAGGGCGATGGCTCGCTGATGAGCGAGGAGCTGGCCCGCCAGCACCCGGTCGAGACGGTGCTCTCCGGGCCGGCCGCAAGCGTCCTGGGCGCACGGTACCTGACCGGGCGAGAGGACCTGCTGGTGGTCGACATGGGTGGCACGACGACCGACCTGGCCATCCTGAAGGGAGGTCGGCCACGCTCCTCGAGGCGCGGCGCCTGGGTTGGCGGATGGCGGACTCTGGTGCGCGCTGTCGACACCCGTTCAGTGGGGTTGGGTGGCGACAGCATCGTCGCCCTGGAGCGGGGGGGCGAGCTGCGCGTGGGGCCCGAGCGCGTGGAGCCCCTGTGCCTGGCTGCCGCGCAGGAGGGTGCCGTCGTGGAGGGGCTGCGCCGCCTCCTCAGCCCCGAGCGGCAGCGACCGGGCAACCCGCAGTTCTTCTCCCTGATCCGCCGCCCCCCGCCCTCCGATCTTACCGAGACGGAGGCACAGCTTCTCAGGTTCCTGGAGGGGGGCGTCCGATCGCTGGAGGAGATCGCCCGGGAGGTCAGCTGGGCGCAGGTGTATCTCAGCTATCCGAACCGCCTGGAGGCGGGAGGCTTTGTCCAGCGTATCAGCTTTACGCCGACCGACGCCCTCCACGTGCTCGGGAGCTATGGCGAATGGAACCGCGAGGCAGCTCTGCTGGGCGCGACCATTCTGGGCCGCCGGCTCGGCATGCGTCCCGAGGAGCTGGCCGAACACGTCTGCCGGATGGTTGTCGATCGGGTGGCCTCCGAGATCGTGGCCCAGGTCGCTGCCGACGAGGAAGGGGAGGAGGACCTGCTGCAGAGCCGAGCCACAGCCTTCTTTCTCGGTCGTGCGCTTCATCCGGAGCGGGGGTCAACGCTACAGGTCTCATGTCATCTCCGGTTGCCGATCGCTGCGGTTGGGGCGCCGGTTAGGGCCTACTTCCCGCAGCTGGCCTCCCGGCTGGAGGCAGAGCTGCTGATCCCGGAGCATGCCGGGGTGGCGAATGCCATCGGGGCGGCCTCGGGTGGGGTCGTGCAGAGCGTGGAGGTGGTGGTCGAGCCCGAGTACGTGGTTGGTGGCATCGCCTCGTACCGGGTTTACTCCAGCGCTGCGTGGCGCGAGTTCGGCACTCTCGAGGAAGCCCTGGCCTACGCGGCCGAGGCGGGACGTGAGCTGGCGATGTCCGCTGCACGTCGCGCTGGGGCGGAGGAGATCGTGGTGCACGAGGAGCGGCAGGAGCAGCAGGGCAGCCTGGCTGAGCCGGGCGATAGCCTCTACCTCGGCACGCGCCTTCGCTTCACCGCCGCTGGCCGGCCGCGGCTGGCGGCCAGCGAGGTGGGCTGAGCGGCTGCAACGCTGCCCTCACGGCCAGTTTGGGATGGCTGGTGTCCGATATGGTCCGTTGCGCAGGGCCTGCCAGTAGTTACGCTCGTCGAAGAGGCGGTAGGAGAACAGACACTGGCCGCGGGCGCCGGCCTGGCGCGCCGTCTCGATGCGCCAGGCGATCTCGGCAAAGGGATCAGGGAAAGAGTCATAGTTCCCCTCGATGCCGATGACGACGCTGCCGGGCCGGGCGCTGTTTACAAAGTCCTGTGTGAGTTGGGCGAACCGGTCCCGGTAGTCGTGAATCGACACCGTGTAGAGCATCGGCATGATTGCCGAAGCGGTGCCCTGCTGCGCCCAGCCGATCGAGTCCTGGTACAGGTCGTTGTACCCGTCGGGTCCGGTGCTCGGGAACCAGGAGTAGAGGGCTTTGTTGTAGATGGGCCAGGCGGTAGTCGTCAGGCGGGCGCGCGGGCGAAGCGGCAGGGCGTCGCGGCGCACGCGCTCGAGGAGCCCCGTGATCTGTGCCCGCTGCCAGTCGGCATAGGTCAGGCTCGGGCTGACCGATGACGCCTGCGAGTACCCGCTGAGGCTCAGCGGGTCGTAGGAGTAGGGGCGGCCATGGTCGTTGTAGCGGATATAGTCAAAGTGCAGGCCGTCCAGATCGTAGCGCATCAGCAGGTCGCGACAGATGGCAACGATGTGGTCAGCAACGGTCGGGTGCCCGGGGCTTGCCCACAGATAGTTGGAGTTAAGGGTCGTTGGCGTTGGCGGGGGGCCGTAGTACCAGTGCACCCACTCGTTGCCATAGGCCCGGTTGAAGGCGTGATACATATGCTCCGGCCAGGTATTCGTCGGAGGGGGAGTAGTCCCAAGCCAGGCCGGATAAGCGTTGATCCAGGCATGCACCTCGATGCCCCGGGCGTGGGCGCGGCTGATGATCTCTGCCAGAGGGTCCCAGCCCGGATCCTTGCCCAGCGTGCCGGTGAGGACGGCCGACCATGGCTCGAGGCCGGGCCTGTAGAGGGCATCCCCCTGCCCACGCACCTGGAAGAAAATGACGTTCAGGTTCGCGTAGGCAGCGTTGTCGACGATGGCCTGGACGTCGGAGAGGGTCCGAAAGTCCCACCGGGTGACCCAGACGGCCCGCGTCTCTCTCAGGACCGCCTCGTCTTTTATCACCAGAGGCAGGTACACAGTGTAGCTCAGTGTGCCTGTGACCTGGCTGGGGGCGATGGTTGGCCGCTTCTTGGACACATAGCCTTCGGTCCATCCCCTGGCCAGGTAGTACCCATCGAGGCCGCCGTACTCCTCCCACGGGACCGGGTCATCTGCGCGGGTCGGCTCGCGCCCGAGCCAGAGAATCAGAGCGATGGCCAGCGCTGCGGCGGTGAACAGGACGACCAGATGAAGGGGCTTTCTCATTTCTCTAACCGAATCCAGGGATCACGCCGCCTCGGGATCGGGTCCGTCGCAAAGGGAGGATGCCGGGCGGTCCGACGGAAGAGCCGCTCTTGCACTAGTGTGTCTCATTACTGGCCCGGAAGCCTTCGCCGTCGGGCAGGTCCGGCTGGGGTGCAGCCTGAGTAGGTACGGTATGCAGTGGGCAGGACGGGCTGACCGGGCCGTGTCACCCCATCTCAGCAATCTTCTCCCATCCCTGCGGCCGGGCCGGCAGACAGTGCCCATCCGACCCTGAACCCAGCCCCGTTGGGGCTTTGCCGCTTCTGAGCGCAGGCCTTTCGGCCCCGCGCGGTGCCGGGGGCGTGGCAGTTGCCTGCCGCCCGAGGCCCAAGCCTCGGGCTCAAGAGAGCAAAGCCCGCTATTCGGGCTGAGCGCGAAGGCTGCGGCAGTCGTTCCACCCCTACCATCGGCAGACGGGGCACGCATGTCCCCCCTCTCCGTAGCTGGAGCGTGCGGCTGCGGCCTGGTGAGGGGCTGGGGTGGGGGATTGACGGCAACCAGAGCGCCGCTACGGCGCAGCGTGGGAGAGCCGGACGAGCAGAACCGGAGTGCTCGTCCGGTCAGGACCTCTCGGCATCGGCATGGGGTTCGTTGCTGGCGCGCGAAGGGAGAGGTGGTCGCCAGACGTAGGCACCCTCGCCCTGGCGGGCTCGCAGGGGCAGGTTCGTGCCGTGCACGACCTGCCAGCGCCATGCCAGCTCGAGAAGCTGCAGGGCCGGGCCCAGGGGCCAGGGCCGGCCGTCCGGAATGAGCACGAGGGTGTCCTCGTTAACGGTGCGCGGCCGGGCCAGGGCGACAACCTGCAGGCGCGATCGGCGCCGCTTCTGCCGCAGGCTGCGGAGACACCCCGCGATGGAGGCCCACCGGGAGGATGCGGCACGCGCAATCGCGTCACGCCGGGAATAGAGGAGCGCACCGGCAATCCCCGAGGACAGGCTGAGGATGATCAGCACACCCCAGGAGGCCCAATCCATGAACTCTCTACCCCTCCTGTTTGGCACAGGCGACAACCCATGGGCCGGGAGGTACGACCCCTCCAGCTGGCTACTCCCGCTTCCCCCGATGGAAGCGGCCATGTAAACCGCTGGCAGGCCGATTATAGCGCAGAGCCCGCAGGCCTGTCAATGTGCGACTTGTGGCTGGGTGTAGTTCATCCTGGGGCAGGCTCATCTTCGCTGTTGGCATGGCCCCCACCCCCGGCGCCCCCCCCCCAGCC
>DYEI01000333.1 GCA_020725765.1 Anaerolinea sp.
CGGCGGCTAAAGCAGCCTGTCCGCCCCTGAACGGGGGACGGTGCGGGGTCCCGCCTGCACGTCACCGAGGCGGCCCTACCCCCTGCCGTTCCCCCGACGCGGGGGAACAGGGAGGATGAGGCCGCCAGGAGGCAGATCCCTACAGAGGGCGAGGGGAGCCTGTCTCCCCGTTTCGGGGGGACGGCGGGGGGTCCCGCTCAACGCCGCCGCAGCCGCGCCAGCTCACGGCTGAGGACGGCCCACTCGTCAAGGGAGAGCGTCTCCGCCCGCCTCGCGGGGGCGATCCCGGCGGCACGCAGGGCCTCCTCGACCTGCTCCGTCGACAGGCGCAGGCCGGCCGCGAGGGAGTTGCGGAGCTGCTTGCGACGCTGCCCGAACCCCGCACGGACTACCTCAAAGAACCAGGAGACGTCCTCGACCGGCACGGGCGGCTCGGGGTACACGTCGATGCGGACGATGGCCGAGTCGACCTTGGGGGCGGGATAGAAGGCGCCGGCGGGGATGCGTGCGACCCGCCGCGCGCGCCCGTAGAACTGGACGCTCACGGCCAGCAGGCTCATGTCGCCCGGCCCGGCCGTCATGCGGTCGGCGACCTCCCGCTGCACCGTCAGGACCAGTAGCGTCGGCCGGGGGTGTGCTTCGAGAAGATGGCGGACCGCCGCTGAGGTGATGTAGTAGGGGAGGTTGGCGACGACCTTGTAGGGGCCTCCGCCGACCAGGCGCCCCGGGTCGAGGGCGAGGATGTCGCCCTCGACAATCTCGACGTTGGGAAGATCTCGCAGCTCCTCACGGAGCACGGCGACCATGCGCGGATCTAGCTCGACGGCTACCACCCGCCCCACCGCTTCCGCGAGCAGCCGGGTCAGCTGCCCGACCCCGGGCCCGACCTCGAGCACCGTGTCGCCGCGGCTCAGCTCCGCTGCCTCAACGATCCGCTGCAGGGCCGCCCGGTCGACGAGAAAGCTCTGGCCGAGGGCTTTGCTCGGCCGCAGGCCGTGCCTCCGGAGGACCTCGCGCGGATCGACCACCGCCACGGGCTCAGCGCTCCTGCGGATAGTCGGGCAGAATCCAGCGGATCTTGCTCGCCGGCGGCGGCGAGCCGAGCAGGTACACGTCGACCCACTTCCACCAGTGGACGAGGTTGTCCTCGTCGTAGCACAGGTCCACGTGCAGGCCCTTGATCATGCCACCCGTGTCGGCAGCGGTGCCGCGGCCGTACCCCGGCACGTACATCTCGGTAAAGAGCGCGATGACGTTCGGATCGACCGCAATCACCCCCTTGCGGGCCCTCCAGCCGACGCGCGTGATGCCATAGGTGGGGTCGCTGCGGCTCTTGCCGCAGGTAGCGGCCGTGTAGGCGGTCGCCAGCACCCGGATCTTGCGCCAGTAGGTAAAGGTGCCATCGGGGGTGACGAGTTGCCGCGGCACGATCTTGGTCCCATAGGAGATGATGCGGTTCTGCGGTGGCTTTTCCACCCACTCGCGGGCTGTGGTCCGGCTGACCTCGATGCCGTTCTCGTACCGCACGCGCAGGCTGCGGCTCAGGGTGCCGGGCGTGCCCCAGTGCTCGACCTGCTGATTGTCGATCTCGAGCTGTGAGTTGGGGCGATACTCCGTCTCGAAGGGGATCGGCTCCCGCTCGACGATCTCCTCCTCCCGCACACGCACGACCATCATCCGCATGCCGGGCACGATGGCATCGGCCGCGTTGGGAACGGTATAGTCGAGGTCGCCGAGCGTGAGGCCCTCTTCCTCCAGGAGCTGAGCGACCGTCTCGGCCCGCGTGCGCGTCTGGCGGACCTCGCCGTCGGCGAGGATAGTCACCGGGCGCGACCGGTCGATGGCCGCCCTCAGGCCCCCATGTATCGGCGTATCGAGCGGGGGCTGGATCCTGTCCGCCGCGTAGAGGGTGATGCCGTTCTCCAGCAGGGCCTCCCCAAGGGTGCGGGCAACGGTCAGGAAGGTGTAGGTTGCCGGCCCATCCTGGATGGCAATGGGGACCGCGCGCTGCACGGCGATCTCGACCTCCGTCGTCGGCGGCGCCGCAAGCCCCGGGCGCCCTCCCCGGCTGGCCGTCTGGCGCAGGGACGTCGGCGCTGCGTAGAGGGGCTGCTCCCCCGAGACGACCGCGCCGCCAATGGTGATGCGGTCCTCGGGAATCCACCTGACGCCGGCCTCGGTCAGCACCTCGCCGACGGTCTGGGCGAGCGTCCGATGGACCCTGGCCTCCCCATCGACGACAATGTGGACCGTGCGGGCCCGCCGGATGCGCACGTGCACGCCGCTACCGACCGGGGTTTCCGGGGGCGGCTCCACCAGGTCCTCGGGCTCGAGCGAGATGCGCGCCTCGGCGAGGGCCTCGCCGACCGTCGGGAGGTGAGTGCGCAGAAGGAGGGGCTGCCCGTCCAGGTCGACCCAGACCGGGCGCAGCGTGCAGACGTAGCCGAGGCCCATGGCCCCGAGCAGGAGGATCAGTCCGACGCCGGCGAGCAGGTATCGACGTCCCCAGCGGCGGACACCCCCGCCTGTCGCAGGCCTGCACCTGTCGGGCGTCTCAGTCGGGGCCCGGGTCGCGCGCTTGAGTGGGGGTGTCACGGTCCGTACCCCAGGGCGCGGGCGGCAGATTCTCCGGCGAGATAGCCGGTGGAAAATGCCGCCTGCAGGTTGAAGCCACCGGTGTCACCGTCCACGTCTATGACCTCACCACAGCAGTATAGGCCGCCGACGCGCTTCGACTCGAGCGTGCGCGGGTTCAGGTCGTCCACGTCTACGCCGCCTGCCGTCACGATGGCCTCGGCAATCGGCCGCGGACCGACGATGGTCAGCCGCAGGTCGCGCAGCAAAGCGCGCAGGCGCCCGCGCTCCTCGGCGGTGATCTGGTTACCGGGTTTCTCTGCGGGAATGCCGGTCAGCTCCACAAAGACGTCGATCAGCAGCCGCGGGAGCAGCCCCGCGAGCAGCCGCCGGTAGCTCCGCCGCCCGAACTGGTCCAGGTCGCGACGGAGGCGGGCGTCCAACTCCTCGTCGCTGAGGGCCGGCTTGAGATCGATGGAGAGCTCTGTACGGCCGCGCTCTGCCGCCTCGGCGGCCTGCTTGCTCAGCGTCAACACGATCGGGCCCGAGACGCCGAAAGAGGTAAAGAGCATCTCGCCGAACTCGGAGCCCAGCTTCCGACCGTCCAAAAGAAGGGTGGCGCGCACATTGCGCAGCGAGAGCCCCTGCAGCCGGGCCACAAAGGGCTCGGCGATCACCAGCGGCACCAACGCCGGGCGAGGGGGTACGATGGTGTGTCCGAGAGCGGCGAGCAGCCGGTAGCCGTCGCCCGTCGAGCCGGTGCCGGGATAGGAGGCGCCGCCGGTGGCCACAATGACCGCCCGGGCAGGAAACTCGCGCTCTGCGCTCCGCACCGCCGTCATGCGGCCGCCGCTGACCACCAGTTCGGTCACCGGTGTACGGCGGCGGATGGCGACGTTTCCCTCGCGCAGGTAGCCGATCAGGGCGTCGGCCACGAGGTCCGCATCGTTGCCCTCGGGGAAGACCCGCCCGCCGCGCTCGACCAGGGTGGGCACACCGCGACTGGCGAAGAAGGCGCGGAGGTCGTCGGCGAAAAAGCGGGAAAACGCCCCGTAGAGGAACCGGCCGTTAGGCCCAAAGTGGCCGACAAAGTCGGGCAGGGGTGCGATGTTGGTGAGGTTGCAGCGGCCCTTGCCGGTGATGCGGAGCTTGTTGCCGAGCCTGGGCGTCTTCTCCAGGAGCAGGACCGGCGCGCCCAAGGCCGCGGCCCGTCCTGCCGCCATCATCCCCGAAGCACCGCCGCCAACAACGATGATCGGCTCTTCCACCCTCTCCTCGTGGATTGAGAGGCCTGACGCAAACGGGGGCGGGGCCCAAGAGGCGCCGCCCCCGCGGCTAGGCAGTGGTCGTGCACCCTCCGTCGACACGTCTGACCCGGCTTGCGTCGGCCAGCTTGCTCCAGCCAGGAGCCCCTGCGGCGCCCAGAGTGGACCACTTACCGCTGCTTCCTTCCGGACCTGACGGGGTTCGTGGATCTCTGCCGCGCAGGACCCAGCCTTCATCGCCGCTCCACCGAGGCAGTCCCAGACCAGGCGAGCCTCGGGAGGGAGTTCGACCCCGCTGTAGCGGATTGCGGGTACAGGGCACCGCTAGCTCCCCGTCTAGCACGACCAAGGGTAATCATACCGTGAAAAGGGGCCTTTGTCAAGCCTTGCAGGTTGACGGGTTATGAAGGCGGTCGCCCCCGGACACGCAAAGGGGCCGCGGCAGCCTCTGCTGCCGTGGCCCCTGCACGTGCACACACTGGCGGAGAGGGCGGGATTTGAACCCGCGAGGCTCATCGCCTACACGATTTCCAATCGTGCGCACTCGGCCGGACTATGCGACCTCTCCGTGGGCAGGGTCATTATACCATAGGGGGCGGGGTCGGGCAAGCGGGGGGTGCGGGGGCGGTTGCAGGAGTTGGTAAAGTTGTGATATAGTCGAGATACTGCCGCCCCGGGTGCCCGGGCAAGGCTTCGGATCCCGGGCCTTTGGCGCACAACCGATTCCCGGCGCTCTCCTTGCCCGCGCCTCCGCGGCGGGATCCGGCGCAAGGCGCTGCGTTGTCTGCAAACCCAGCCCATGCCATGAGGGAGCAATACACGGGGGCAGCAACCATGACGGCAAGCTTCTCGAATGAGGTCCCCGAGCAAGGGCAGCTGGTCGAGGTCCGCGGCCGCCGCTATGTGGTGACCGACGTGTCCAAGAGCAGCCTGCCGCTGGACCCGCTGGCTCCTGGTAACGGCAAGGGCCAGCACCTGCTGACCCTGAGCTGCATTGAGGACGACGGCCACGGCGAGGGCTACGCGCTGGACCTGAACATGGAGTTGGGCGTCCTGATCGAGGGCGGGCGGCTGCCGGAGATAGGAGGGGGTGGAGTTTGGCCTTTTCAGGTCCTCGCCCCTCACTATCACCTCCATCGCCCGTCAGCAGTC
>DYEI01000334.1 GCA_020725765.1 Anaerolinea sp.
ACCCCTCCCCCTGGCGGACGCATTGCGTCCGCCAGGGGGAGGGGAACACTCTTTTCGGGCGGTTTCGGGCGGTCGAGCGCGCCGTGGCGCGCTCGACCGCCCGAAACCGCCCATCTGTCATCACCCCTCCCCCAGGCAGGCGCCAGGCGCCTGCCTGGGGGAGGGGCAGGGGTGGGGGCGCTTACAGAAGCAAGCACGCTGCCGTTCAAGTCAGCGCCTATGGGCGCATGGGCTGGCGACAACAACCGCACAAGAAGCGCCAGAGCCAGCAAGAAGGAACGAGGCGCTGAAGAGGTCAGACTTCAGGGCAGGGGGCAGGGATACCTTGCTGCAACGGGCGTTGCCCCTGATGGCGGGCGGCGGGGGCTGCCCGCCCAGGCGCAACACTCCGCGCGCTCTGCTGCGGCCGCTCTCTGGGAAAAAAGAACGAGCGCGCGGGATCTGCTACGATGGGCTGGGTGGTGAGCGGCGACGTGAGCTGCAACGTTGGCCGTGGCGGGTGGGTTGATGCCTGCAGGGATGTCGGCTGGGATGTCGGCAGCGACGACGGGCACAATGTGGGTGTAATGTCAGCTGCGACGCTTGAGTACGATGGTTGCTTCGATGTGAGCTGCGATATGCTTCGTACCGGCGCTCGTTCTCTGGTGCCACCCGGCGACGTACAAGACGGATGAGACCGGATCGACGGGCCAGCATGGCACCATGGTGTATCCTACACCCCTGAGATTAAAAGAGCATGAAACCGCCGCGGCCGGGCCGTTACGAAATCTTCATCCTGTCGCAAACGCCGAGCTCGCCGCCAGCCACATACAGAGGAATCGGGGGCAGCCCGCGGCCTGCCACCCTGTGCCCGGCCCTCCTCCGCCAGGCCAGTCTGCGGGCCGACTTGTGGAGTTCCTCCCATCAGCCGCGCAGATGAGCCCGCCACGCTGAACTACAGCCCTGTATCCGGGGGGCATCCAAGATCGGTCAGCAGATTCGCGGCCGGGCAGCCAGCGGGGATGTCCTGTCGGCAACCGGGCTTTGCGCTTCACTGGAGCCCGGTGCAGGACCTTTCGTTAGGGGTTTGGTGGAGTTTGGCCTTTTGAGG
>DYEI01000335.1 GCA_020725765.1 Anaerolinea sp.
CACCCCTAACCCCGCCTCCGCGCCGCGGGGGCGGGGAATCCAGAATGGTAGGGGGAGTTCGCGGGCGGCGAAGCCGCCCGCGAACACCCCGTCCACAACATAAGACGCCCCCTTGCCCCTTCCCCGCCGCCGAGGCGGCGGGGAAGGGGCAAGGGGGATGGGGGAATGGGGTACCCTCCGGCAAGGGCCGACGGACGGCGGCTATTGCAGCCTGTCCCCCCTGAAATGCCCAGGGGAGGGCACATTTCCGTCGCGGAGCAAGCAGGCGCCTCTACTACGCTAGCGCGCATGCCCGTCCGGGCCCGGGGTTACGACCGTTCGGCCGCTCGCGCGTCCAGGACCTGTCGGACGGTTGTGGCGACCGCCGTCATGGCGGCGGCCCTCACCAGGAGGTCCTCTCTGGCGCCCGGGGGAGGAGCCCCCAGTGCGGACCTTGAGGCACACGCCGTGAGCAGCACAAGCCCGGGCTGGGATAGCCGGTCGGCGAGCGTGTGGGCAAGGAGGAAGCCGTCCTCTTCGTCCTGCACGATGTCGGTGACGAGCAGGTCCACCGGCCCTTGATGAGCACGCAGCACGTGGGGGATATCCCGGGTATCCGCGGCCTCGAGGACCGTGTAGCCGAGGTCACGGAGCATATGCGCAACAGCCCGTCGCACGGCAGCGTGGCAGTCGACGAGGAGTACGGTCTCGTTGCCCCTGGGGAGCGGGGTGACGCCTCGCCCTCGCGGGGCGGGCGGTGTCTGTAGCACGGGCGTCGCCTCCCACAGGTCGGCTCCGGTCTGCCCTTCTCTCAGCCTTGCAAGGACCTCTTCGGGCGCCTCCCATGAGCGGTTGCGCAGAACGGTGGTGCCCCGGCCAACGAAGGGGTGGATTCTGGCCACGGCTTCGGAGAGGGCAGGGTGCGTGCGAGCCTGGTCGTACAGGCAGAGGGCGAGGCAGCGATGGCGGGCCAGCACGTCGCGGCGTAGCCTCACCTCGAGTTCGAGCAACTCCGGCAGGTCTTCCGCCATGCTCACACAGTCGCTCATCTCGAGGATGGCTCGCAAGGCCCGGCGGCGTGAACCGCCTGGCTGCCTGGCTGCGGCAGCCAGGAACGCGAGCCCTCGGGCAGCGGGCCTTCCCTCGCCTCCGCCGATCGTGCTCCAGTCGGCGAAGGTCAGCTGCCCTGAGGCCTCGGCCGCCGCAGGGTCGACGCCACTCTCTGCGAGCGACTCGCGGATGTGCCGGGCAGCATGCGTGCTGGCGAGGTAGAGACATCGCTCACCGCGGCTCAGCCCTCGCAGAAGGAAGGGCAAGGCCGCGGCGCGCCGAGCGGCAGCGAGGTCGCAGATCAGACAGAGGTGCTCGCGCACCTCGAGGACCTGGAGGACCGCCTCGAGGCTCGAGAACCACGGAAGCTCGGTTTGCTCGCAGGATGCCGGCTCTGGTGTGCTCCGTCTACCCTTTCCGGCAGGCGAGTCTGCTGCGAAGGGTACAGGGCGTCTCTTCGGCATGCGATACCCACTCGATGGGCGACCGCCGCGAGCCGGTGCCGAGAGCGATGGCGGTGCTGCTGCCCGCGCCGTGCCGGGGGCGAACAGCCTGCTGGCCGTCGTCCGTTCACTCCAAGCCCCGTCAGGCGCGTCTGGCGCGTCTGCGCAACCGGTTCCCCGGGGCTGATAGGCTCAGGCCCCAGGGCGGAAGATTCTTCGCGGGTCTATTATATAACCTATCTGGCTCAGGAACCTAATGGCCACTCCAGACCGTGCCGGGATACCGGAGTGCATTCTGCACCATCACCATAGGGTCGCGCCTCACGGCGCGATACCTTCGCCGGTTGCAGGGATGGGGTCACGGTGCTATAATGAGGGGTGCCCGGAGGGGTGCCGGAGAGGCTGATCGGGGCGGTCTCGAAAACCGTTGTGGGCCTTGTGCCCACCGTGGGTTCGAATCCCACCCCCTCCGCCACAGGTTTTTAGCACCGACGAGCCCGGACGGTATGTCCGGGCTTTTTGCGTATATTGCGAGGTCCAGGGTCCCAGGGGCAGTCCCCATCAGCGCCAACTCTGCCGCCCCGCAACTCGCGGAGGGTGTCCTATCCAGGCCGTTGTCCCTGTAGCTGGCGGAGCTTCCTGCCTCCGACCCTGGGGCTGCTCCTCTGCGGCTCTGCCCCATCCCCCAGGCGGGCGCCCGGCGCCTGCGCTACCCGTCAGGCCACTTGTGGATAATGCATAGCAGGCGGACGCCGGGCCGTCCGGCTGGGGGAGGGGAACGGGGTAGGGCCAACATCTCGCAGCCGGCGCTGCCAGGATGCGAGTGTGAACTGTTGTGCCACAACCCCCTGTTGACGCACCCTACCCCTCATGCTAAAATGGCGCCCTCTGCGCGGCCAGGGGGGCGGGCTCCTGGCGAGGCTTTCGGTTCGCCGCTACGGTCTGGGGTGTCGGGTGTTGTCTCCGCAACATGCCATGTGGCTGATTGTCGGCCTGGGGATGCTTTTCGCGCTGCTGAATGGCGTCCAGGACTCGGGCAGCCTGACCGCGGCGGTGATCTGCTCGGGAGCAGTCGGCCCTCGCAAGGCGCTGCTCCTGGCGGCGGCGGCCCAGCTGGCAGGGGCCCTGCTGGTTGGCGTAGCGGTCGCGCGGACCATCGGGCAGGGGATCATTGTCACCGGGCTGGTCACGCCGCAGGTTGTGCTGGCGGCCCTCCTGGGGGCGTTGAGCTGGAACCTCGTGGCCTGGTACCTGGGCCTGCCTGCCAGCGCCTCGCACGCGCTCATCGGGGCGCTGGTTGGGGCCGCCTGGTCGCAGTCCGGCCTGCAAGCCGTCTCGCTCTCGGGGCTGGGCGCCGTGCTCCTGGCCCTGCTCCTCTCGCCGTGGATCGGCTTCGTGGCGAGCTATCTCCTCATGAAGGTCCTCATCCTCCTGTTGCAGGGGGCAACCCCGCGCATGGGCAGCCGCCTGCAAAAGATGCAGTGGCTGCTGGCGCCGGCGCTGGCCTTCGGGCACGGTGCGAACGACGCCCAGAAGGTGATGGGGATCGTGGCCCTCGGGCTGGTTGCCCTGGGCGCGTTGCCATCTTTCTCCATCCCCCTGTGGCTCCAGGTGGCGGCGGCGCTCTCGCTGGCGACGGGAACGAGCCTGGGCGGGTGGCGGGTCATGCGCACCCTGGGGCTGCGGCTGTACCGTATCCGCGCCATTCACGGCTTTGCCTCGCAGGCGGCTGCGGCCCTGGTCATCGTAGCCTCGAGCGCGGCGGGAGCGGCGGTCAGCACCACACAGGTCATCGGGGCGAGCATCGCCGGCGCGGGATCGGCGCACCGGCTATCACAGGTGCGCTGGGGCCTGATCGGCAGCATCGTCGCCGCCTGGCTGCTGACCCTCCCGGCGGCGGGCGCGCTCGCCGCCTTTTTCGGCTGGACCCTGCAGCGCCTGGCCGGATAGCCCCTGCCGTCACGCCCACTGGGAGGAATATACAGATGAACCTCAGATCAATCTTTCAGCGAAGACCGAACCGCTTCTACGAGTTGCTGACGCAGCAGGCCGAGAAGACCCTGCAGGGCATGGAGGCCCTCGTCGAGTACGTGACCGAGCCGACCGCCGAGAAGGCCCGGCTGATTGGCAAGCTCGAGGCCGAGGCCGACGAGGTACGCCGTATTCTGATCGACGAGCTCAACCGTACCTTCATCACGCCCTTCGACCGGGAGGATATCTTTGCCCTCTCGCGCACCATCGACGACGTGCTCGACTATGGCTTCACGACGGTCGAGGAGATGACCACCCTCGGCGTTGCACCCAACAGCTATGTCCGCAGCATGGCAACCGTCCTCCGCGATGCCGCCGAGGAGCTGCACCTTGCGATGCTCCGGCTTCGCGACCACCCTCAGGTGGCCCTCGATCACGCCACGCGCGCCAAAGCCCTCGAGAACCAGGCCGAGCGCATCTACCGGCAGGCCATCGCCGACCTCTTCCGCGGCCCCGAGGACATCCAGCACGTCGTGCTGATGCTCAAGATGCGGGAGGTCTACCGGCACCTCTCCAATGCTGCCGACCGGGGCGACGAGGCGGCCAATATCCTGAGCGACATTGTGGTCAAGACGTCGTGAGGCGCGAGCGCGGGCGGGTCAGGTGCGCCGCAGCAAACGGGCCAGGTCATCCAGGTCTAGCGCTGCGTGACAGATGGTCTCGCGACGCCAGGTGTACACTACATCGATGGCCCCATCCGCCGCCTGGATGATCGAGGGGTAGGAGTACTCGCCGTCCGCTGTCTCCAGGTCCAGCCGCCAGGGCCAGGTGTCGCCATCGTCTTCGGAAACGAGCAGCGAGAGCGGCGTGCGCCCCTCCCGGACGGGGTTGCAGGCCAGAACGACCCGCCCATCCCCAAGGCGGGCGGCATCGAGGCCGCTGTTCGGGTTCGGTATGTCCGTCAGCCGCCCTGCTGTCCAGGTGCGGCCATAGTCGGCAGATTCGGAGAGGCACACGTAGCCCACACGCCTCGTGGCCCGCAGGAGCATGCGCAGACGGCCGGGCTCGTGCTCCCACACCGTGGGCTGGATCACACCGGCAAAGCCCTCCGGCATGGCGAGTTGCCCGGCAGCTGCATCCCATGTGGCGCTGACTGGGCCCTCCCCGGATGGGGCGCCATGGCCAGGGGCCACAATCGGTCCATGGCGCGTCCACGTGCGGCCGCCGTCTGCGCTGATCTCCACCCAGGAGGCCCAGGTCTGCCAGGCCTCCGAGGAGGAAGGGCAGAGGATGTCGCCATTGCTGAGGGTGATGGGCTTGTTCTTGGCCGGCCCGATGAGGCCCGCCGGCAGGACTACGGGCGGCGACCAGGTTCGGCCATCATCCACCGAGCGGATGTAGATGCCCGCCCAGGCGGGGACGGCCGGCCCCGCCTTGTAGAAGAGCCAGAGGGTGCCGGAGGAGTCGCGGAAGAGCACAGGGTTCCAGCAGGCGACGCCGGGGTGATCGGCGACGCGCTGAGGCGCCGTCCAGCCCCCGCCATCGTAGCGGGCCGACCAGATGGCGACATCGGGGTGCCCCTCATGGGTGCCGGCAAACCACGCCGCCAGAAGCGCGCCGCCCGGGAGCTCGACCAGAGTCGCCGCGTGGCACGAGGGATAGTCCGTGGATGGGGCAAAGATGGGCCGCTGTTCCATTTGAAATCACCTCGAGCGTGGGAGGGCAGAGTGACCTTTGCCGCTGCCTCCTGTAAGTGCTCTGCTGGAGGCGGGAGCAGTACACCACGATAGGGCGCCTCTGTCAAGGGATGACAGGCGGGGGTCCATCCAGGATCGGTCAGCAGATTTGCAGCCAGGCAGCCAGCGGGGGCGCAGATGTCGCAGCTCAGTTTGGGGGCAGGCTCTTCTGCGCTGGTGGCAGGGCCCCCACCCCCGGCGCCCCCTCCCCGGGGCGGCCCGCAGGCCGACCCGGGGAGGGGGCCTTTTTTGTGGGGGTGGGGTTTGGCCTTTTGGGGTCCTCGCCCCTCACTGTTACCTCCATCGCCTGTCAGCTGTCGTGTGGCCCGGCTCGTGCTGTAGCGCCCCC
>DYEI01000336.1 GCA_020725765.1 Anaerolinea sp.
CACCCCTAACCCCGCCCCCGCGCCGCACTATCCATCACCCACAAGTGGCCTGGGGGAGGGGCAGGGGTGGGGGCACAGTTGCAGCATATCGCGGCCGCCGCTCGGCCTGTCCCGAGCAGCGGTGTGTACGGCGCGTGGTCCGCTGGGATGGGCGACAGGGCGCTATCTCATGCCCCGCGATGCTGTGCAGCCGGACCTATGGGCTATGCATAGCGCGCCGCGGGGGCGCGGAATCCAGAACGGGGGCAGCCTGCCTCCGTACCATGCGCTGAATGCCAGTCTGAACAGCTACGCCGAGACCGCCGGTTGACAGCCCGCCGCCCCTGCCTATAATGAACACAGGAGTCTTCCCATAGGGGAAGGCTCCTGCCATTCTGGGGGATCGTCTAGAGGCAGGACACCGGACTTTGGATCCGTGAACGGAGGTTCGAATCCTCCTCCCCCAGCTCGATGGGCCGCCAGGCCTGCCAGGCTTACTGAGCCGCCTTCCCGTACCGCTCCTCGAGATGTGCCAGCCACTCCGCCTCGAACTCGACCCGGCTCAGGCCAAGCTCCGTCCCAAGAGCCCTCCAGACCGGCTTTTGAGTGGCAGAGGCGCGCAGCAGCCGCGCCAGCTTATCGGGCGCGTAGCGCTCGCCCAGGAACTCACCGACGGTGTAGGCCATCGCCATGTACCACTCTGTCAACGCGTCTCCGGAGGAGTTGAAGCGCGACGCCAGGCTCTCAAAGAGCGCTGCGACCGCTTCCTCGTCCTCCAGGTCCTCCTGAGCCCATAGCCTAAGGAATATGCTGCTCGTGCCATCCTCCAGGCTCGCCGCAACAGCCTCTCGCCACGTGGGCTGCCGGGCCTGCGCATGCCAGGCGGCCAGTCCTTGCGCCAGGAGCCAGTCCGGCGAACCTCCCTCGGCCCACCAGGCCGCCTGCAGAAGGGGCCACGCCACGCCAAGGCGCACCGTAGCGCGTGTGTGGGCGCTGCGCTCTTCATCCGTCCACAGCTCGAGAGCCAGTTGAGGGGACGGCACGGAAAAGGACCAGACCCCGGCGGAATAGCTTTGGCCCAGTAACACCGCCCGCGCCTCCGGCGCAATCTCGACCCGGATCCTCGCCGGCCGCGACATCGGGCCAACCGCCGACACCCGGCCCTGCTGCTCCGCGTCGCCTGCTCCCGCAGGCTGCAGACCATAGGTTTCGACGGCCAGCCTGTACAGCGCCTCCAGCTCGGGGGCAAGCTCCTCCGCGATGGCACAGTCCGCACCCGTTGCCGTAACGACTACGGGCCCCGCCTCAACCGAACAGCCGGTTCCGGAAGGCTCAAACGGCGGCGCGGTGTGACACCACCGCCCCTGAACACGCACAAAGTACCAGATGCCACGGCGCCTCTCGCGCCCGTCGTCGAGCGTCACGCTGGCCACGGCTCCGTCGGCCGTCAGCCTGACGCCTTCGACGCGCACCTGTGCGCCAGCCCGTGCGGCATACCAGGCCGACTCCCTGTAGAAGCACAGCTCGTGGTACCGGCGCCACCCGATCGGCGCCCCCTGCAGAAGCGAGGCAAAGATATCCCGCTGCCCCGCCTGCAGGGCGAGCACCTCCTGGTCCACCAGGCGCTGTAGCTCGCCCGCGACCACTCGCTCCCGTGACGGCACCAGAAACGCAACGAGGCCCGTAAGCAGGATCGGCAGGAGGGCGAGCGCGGGCAGCCAGCGCCCGCGGCGTCGCCTGACCGGCGCCTGCGGCTCGCCAGGGAGCAGCAAAGCATCGCCCTCCGAACGCCACTGAAAGCTTACGCCCATGTCTGCTCCGTTGTTGCCATCGTTGGCCGCGGCTGCTGTCGGCGTGACACAGGGAGCTCAAGAAGATCGCCGCGATGGTACCAGGCCGCGCGGTGGGGGTCAATCCGACGGTACGTCTGCCGCCCTGTGACTGCGGCGAGCTGCGCCGGCCGCCGCATCCGATCGTCTCCGCTGGATGGCCAGAGACGCCTCCGCCGACAGTCCCCAAACTCCAGAGACGTTCCGGCACCTGCGTAGGTTCCAGGCCCTTTGCACGACATTGCCTGGCCGGGGTCGCGAGCGCCGCATTGCTTGACCGAGGCGCCCCCATATGGTATACTTGCCCTGTTATGGGCCGTTAGCTCAGGCTGGTTAGAGCACCTGCCTTTTAAGCAGGGTGTCGCTGGTTCGAATCCAGCACGGCTCACCTCAGGAGAGGGCCTCCAACCGAGTGCGCCCGTTTGACAGCGTCGCGACGCTCTGGTAGACTGGCTCCTCGACCAACGGGCCACCCTAGCTCAATCGGCAGAGCAAGCGCTTCGTAAGCGTTAGGTTATCGGTTCAAGTCCGATGGGTGGCTCCACCCACAGCAACTCCCGCGCACGGCAGGCGGTCCCCTGACAGGGCACCCCTGCCGTGATCGCATCCCGCCAGGCTTCCGTTCGCCGGGCACGTGCGCATCGGGACGGCGCCTTCGCCGCCCTCTTCTCGCATGCCCGCGTGGCCCGGGACCGTCAGACCCGCAGCCATTCGCCAGGGCACGTCCTGCCGATACCCCGCCGAGGAGGTCGCAAGGTGAAACAGGGGTGGGCGGTCGCCTTTGCTCTCGGTAACCTCGCCGGCATCCTCACGAGCAACATCGCCCTCAAGCTCTCGGCCCAGGCGACGCATTGGAGCGCCTTCCTGCGCTGGCAGATTCTCGGCAACCTGTGCGGATTCCTCGGCGTGCTGTGCTTCACGGGCCTCGTCCGGCTCGTCCCCCTGAGCGTCGGCTACGGCGTCACCGCCGGCCTCGGGTTCGTGCTCGTCCAGGTCGTGGCAGCGCGCCTGTTCTTTGGCGAGGATATACGCCCGCTGCAGTGGTTGGGCGTCACCCTGATCGTGGTGGGAATCGCCCTGATCGCCGCGGGAAGAGGCCGGGGGTAGGCCCGTGGATATCAGCGCCATACCAGCGAGCCTCGGACGCTCCCTCGTCCGCGCTCTGGACGCCCTGCTGCGCCGCTGTCTGCACGTCCGCAGCTTTACCGACGACGCCCTGTGCATCCTCCGCGTGTCCTGCGGACGTGCCCGCCAGGCCATCATACTGCAGGATGGCACGCAGATACGCCCCGGCGATCCCGTGATCGACATTCACTTCTGGAATGAGCGCATTCCCGCAATGCCGGAGGGCGGTCCGGACCTGCGCTGGGCCAGGGAGATGCACCGGCGCTTTGTCGCCTCCCTGCGTCTGCTGGCACAATACCTGGCCGAGTCACCATCCCTCAACGATGTCCGGGCCATCCGCGGCGAGTTCGGCTTCCTCTCTGGCGAGGCCCTCGGCGCCCAGAGCGACCTGTTCCGGCGCCTCGGGCTGGAGGTCCGGCGCCTGCGCACGGCGCGAGGCGCCTGGGGTCGCTTTGCCGAGTTCTGGCAGAACCTCTTCAGCTACTGGCTGATCTGGACGTACAACCCCGAGAGCCTGCGCGGCAAGCGGCTCCTCGGCCTCGAACGGTGCGAGGTGTGGATATCCCGCGAGGCGCTCCTCGGCCGCTATGGAGCGAGGCCGGCGGGTGCGCAAGTCGCTCCCGCCACCCGGAGCAGCTCCGCTCCGGGCGACCGGCACGCAACGGGCGCGGGCTTCTGAGAAGGGCCGGTAACGTCCGACCAGTTGATACCAGCCGTTCGGTGCGCCCCCTCCCCCGATCGCTGCCACGAGCGGACACGCTGTACCCCTCGGGGCAGAGGCTGTGCTCTGCGTCACGGCTTTGGCCTTTCGCCGCGTGACTCCCGATATCGTGCAGAGGCCGCCAGGATGGCACCCACCGGCCCAGTGTTGGGGAGGCCCTCCCCCTCGCCCCCTCCCCGAGGCGGACGCCGCGGCGTCCGCCTCGGGGAGGGGGAAGATATTGTTGGGTGTCTTGGGCTCCGCTGGCGCGCC
>DYEI01000337.1 GCA_020725765.1 Anaerolinea sp.
GCCCGAAACCGCCCAAGAAAGAGAGTTCCCCTTCCCCAGGCGGACGCCGCGGCGTCCGCCTGGGGAAGGGGAGCGGGGTAGCGGCAACACGTGGCAGCCGGAGCTGTCCGGAGGCGAGACTGAACAGTCACCACCCCTCAGGGATTTGGGCACCGTGCCCGAGCTCGCTATAATATGAGCGGTCGGATGCTTGTGTCCGACCGGTTCTGGCACCACAACCCAGTTCGCTACTCAAGGGGGAAGTGCGACCGTCATGGGCAGGCGGACCAGGGGGCAGATTGAGGCGGCCATCAGCAAAGCCGTTGTCCAGTTCGAGGTGGAGCAGATGGGGCGCGGGCCCGCCGATGTGCGAACCTATGTCATCGGCGATGCCATCTTTGTACGGCTCAAAGGCATGCTGACGCCCGCGGAGCGCCAGCTTGCGCAGACCGAAGAGGGCCGCACCCTCATCAAGGACCATCGGCGTGAGCTGGTCGAGGCCTCTCGCCCTGCCCTGCAGGCTGCCATCGAGGAGATCACCGGCAGCAAGGTCATCAGCCTGTTCACTGATATCAGCACCGAGACCGGTGAGCGCATCATTGTCCTGACCATGGCGGATGATGCCAGCAAGTGGCTGGCTTGACGAGGGCGTCCCGATCTGCTATTCTAGTCTCTGGCTAACGCACGGCAGACGGGGCGGAGAATAGCCTGCCTCCATAGAGCGCCGGGAGGCAGGGGATTAGCCGCATGGTAGGCCGGCATTCGTCTCACGTAGCTGGAGACGGGTGCCGGTGTTTTTTGTGTAAGGCTTGTGAGTATCTACAGGAGGGTGACATGTCCGGAACGCCGCTCGAGCGATGGGTAGACGAGGTCGCAGCGATCACCCAGCCCGATCGCATCGTCTGGTGTGATGGCTCCGACGAGGAGGCACAACGGCTCTATGAGCAGGGCCTCGCCGAAAAGACCTTCTACCGGCTCAACCAGAAGGCGTACCCCGGCTGCCACCTGCACCGCAGCCATCCGAGCGACGTTGCCCGGACCGAACATCTGACGTTCATTTGCTCGCGGCGGCAGGAGGATGCCGGGCCGACGAACAACTGGATGTCGCCGGAGGAGGCCCGCGCCAAGACCTTGCCGCTCTTCCGGGGCGCCATGAGAGGGCGGACGATGTACGTCCTGCCCTATATCATGGGGCCGGTGGGCTCGCCCTTCAGCAAGGTCGGGGTTGAGGTGACCGACAGCGTCTACGTGGCTGCAAGCATGCGCATCATGACGCGCCTGGGCAAAGTGGCGCTGGAGCAGCTCGGCAGCTCGGAGGATTTCTGCCCGGGCCTGCACTCGCTGGGCGACCTGAGCCCCGAGCGCCGCTTCATCCTGCACTTCCCGGAGGAGAGAACCATCTGGAGCGTGGGGTCAGGCTATGGCGGGAATGCGCTCCTCGGAAAAAAGTGCTTCTCTCTTCGCATCGCCAGCTGGATGGGCCGACAGGAGGGCTGGCTCGCCGAGCACATGCTGATCCTCGGGCTCGAGGACCCGAGCGGCCAGGTCTGGTACATGGCTGCTGCGTTCCCCAGCGCCTGCGGCAAGACGAACCTGGCCATGCTGGTCTCTCCTCTCGCGGACCAGGGCTATCGCGTCTGGACGGTCGGCGATGACATCGCCTGGCTGCGCGTCGGCCCGGATGGACGCCTGTGGGCGGTGAACCCCGAGGCCGGCTTCTTTGGCGTGGCGCCGGGGACAAGCGACCGCACGAACCCCAACATGATGGCCGCCATCAGGCGGAGTACCATCTTCACGAATGTCGCCATCACGCAAGACGGCCTTCCGTGGTGGGAGGGGATCAATGGCACAGGGCCGGATTCCCTCATCGACTGGCGAGGGAATCGCTGGAGCCCCGGAAGCGACAAGGCCGCACACCCCAACTCGCGCTTTACTGTGCCCGCGCGCAACTGCCCGAGCATGTCGCCGCACTGGGAGGACCCGCAGGGTGTGCCGATCTCGGCGATCATCTTCGGCGGTCGGCGGGCAAGGGTGGCGCCGCTGGTCTACCAGTCCTTCGACTGGCAGCATGGCGTCTTTGTCGGTGCGGGCATGGCCTCGGAGACGACGGCAGCAGCGATCCATGCCGTCGGTGTGACGCGCCGGGACCCGATGGCCATGCTGCCCTTCTGCGGGTACAACATGGGCGACTACTTTGCCCACTGGCTCCGCGTGGGGGCACGGCTCTCCCAGCCGCCGGCCATCTTCCACGTCAACTGGTTCCGCACTGGCGAGAGCGGCCAGTTCCTGTGGCCGGGGTTTGGCGAGAACGTACGCGTGCTCAAGTGGATCGTGGAGCGCGTGCAGGGCAAGGGCGAAGCAACGGAGACGCCTATCGGCTTTGTGCCAACCCCAGGCTCGCTGGATCTGGAGGGCCTGAGCCTGTCGCCGGAGACTATGGAGGAGTTGCTGCGCGTCGATCGGGATGCCTGGGAGCAGGAGCTGGCTGAGCAGAAGCAGTTCTTTGAGCAGTTCGGCGAGCGCCTGCCGCAGGAGATCTGGCAGGAGCACGCGGCTCTCGCCGCCCGGCTGGGCGCATCGTAGCTGCAACCGGGCGTCTCTCAGCGCATCAGGTCGAGTTTGGCTTGTCGGAGCGCGCCCCGCCATGATGCTCAGGGGCTGCGGACATGCGGGCTGGTAGCTATGGGACGGGGAGCCCCCTCCGCCTGAGTTTCCCCCTTCCCCGCGGCGGCTCAGGGGCGGACAGGCTGCTTTAGCCGCCGTGCCTCGGCCCTTGCCGGAGGGTACCCCATCCCCCCCCCGGCCCTCGCTTCCTGCGCCGCCGAGGCGGCGGGGAAGGGGGCGTCTTATGTTATGGAGGGGGTGTTCGCGGGCGGCGAAGCCGCCCGCGAACA
>DYEI01000338.1 GCA_020725765.1 Anaerolinea sp.
CCCCTACGACCGAAGAAGGCTGTCCGCCCTTGAAGAGGTCAGGGGCGGGGGTGGCCTGTGACGCGGCGTAGTGCCCATCCCAATGGGCGGCGTTGCGGGAGCCTGCCTCCGTTCCAAGCGCCAGACGCGAGCCCGAACACCTGGCGGCCCGAAGGCGCATCCCAGAATCGTCGGTGCAGACTGCGACCATTTCGCGACTGCCGGAGGCCAGATTGCTTCGCCAGCCCTGCGGGCTGGCCCGCAATGACAGGGTGCTGGGCAGGGCCTGATCTTGCCGCTGGGTGCACATGGGCCATCTGCCGGAGGGCTTTTACTGCCGCAGGCGGCAGATACGTGGCTACCTGGCAGCGCAACCGGTGTGGCCCAACTTGGGATATACCCCCGCCCGTCCGCAGGTTGACAGAACCGGGCCATTGTGGTATCCTTGTATCGACTTATATTGGCCTAGAAGCTGCGCCGCGTGGCCATTCGGCCCACGCGGCTTTTGTTAGTGACAACAGACCACCAACACAGTTGAGACGAAACCGGATATGACAGAAAAACTGAAGATCATCCCGCTGGGTGGCTTGGGCGAGGTCGGCAAGAACATGATGGCGCTGATCTACGGCGAGGCCATCCTCATTATCGACGCTGGAAACATGCTGCCCGAGAGCGATATGCTCGGGGTCGACATGGTCATTCCAGACTTTGGCTACCTGCGGGACAAGGCGGATCAGGTCGTCGGCATCGTTATCACCCACGGGCATGAGGACCACATCGGCGCGTTGCCATACCTGCTGAGTGAGATCAACGCGCCCGTCTACGCCACGCCGCTCACCTGCGGCCTGATCAAGAGCAAGCTCTCGTCGCATCGACTGCCGGCGAAGCCCGGCCTGCATACCGTGCGCCCGGGCGACTCAGTCGGGCTCGGGCCCTTCCGGGTCGAGTTCTTTAGCGTCAACCACTCCATCCCGGACAACGTTGGCCTGGCTATCGAGACCCCGCTGGGACTGGTGGTGCACTCGGGAGACTTCAAGTTCGACTACACACCCGTGCACGGGCAGCCGGCGGACTTTGCGACGCTTGCACAGCTCGGGGCGCGCGGCGTGCTAGCCCTGCTCTCGGACAGCACCAACGCCGAGGCGGCCGGGTTCACGCCTTCAGAGCGCAGCGTGGAGCCGGCCTTCGACGCCATCTTCCGCGAGGCGCCGGGTCGCATCATCGTAGCGACTTTTTCGTCGCTCCTGTCGCGCATCCAGCAGGTTGTGGACTGCGCCGTGCGCTGGAACCGCCGGGTCGCCTTCGCGGGGCGGAGCATGCTCGAGAGCGTGGCTATCGCCCGCGATCTCGGGTACCTGCGAATGCCCGAGGGCGTGGAGGTCGATCTCTGTGATGTGGATAGCCTCCCGCCCGAGCAGGTCGTTGTGATGGCGACCGGGAGCCAGGGCGAGCCGGAGTCGGCGCTGGCGCGGATGGCCACGGGGCGGTACAAGCAGCTGCGCATCCAGCCGGGCGATACGGTCGTACACTCGGCCCAGATCATCCCGGGCAACGAGGAGCTCGCGCACCGTACCATCAACCGGCTGCTGCAGCGCGGCGCCGAGGTCGTCTACGGGGAAGTTGCGGCAGTTCACGTGTCCGGACACGCCAGCCAGGAGGAGCAAAAGCTCCTGCTCAGCCTGCTCAAGCCGCGCTACTTCATCCCGATCCACGGCGAGCTTCGGATGCTGCACGCGCACGCCCGCACGGCAGAGCGCATGGGCATTCCGGCACAGCACATCTTTACCGTGGAGAACGGCTACGTTGTGGAGATCGACGCCAACGGCGCGCAGGTGACCGAGCGCGTGCCGGGAGGCTACGTGTTTGTTGACGGCGCGACGGTCGGCGAGGTTGGCCGCGCCGTGCTGCGCGAGCGCGAAGCCCTCGGGCGTGACGGTGTCGTGAGCGTGGCCCTGCTGGTAGACGGCGAGGGCCGCCCGGTTGGCGAGCCGGAGATCGCGAGCCGCGGCTTTGTGTTCGTGCGCGAGTCGGGCGAGCTCCTCGCGGGTGCCCGCCAGAAGGCGCTCGAAGCGCTGCAGCGGCTGCCGGCCGGCTCTGACCGCGCCGCCTGCGAGGCCTCCGTCAAGAAGGCCCTCGAGGGCTATTTCTTCACGGAGGCGAGGCGCCGCCCTATCATCATTGCGACGGTGTTGCAGGCTGTCGCCGAGCCAGCGACAGGCTAACAGCCTCCGCACGGCCAAAGGCGCCTGCACCCTGCAGAAGCCAGCAAAGAGGGCGGAGCCTTCCGAATGAAGGCTCCGCCCTTTGGATTCTGGTCCCTGGCCCCGCAAGGGCCTACCCCCGAATGGTCTTTTCCAGCGCCTCGATGGCCGCGTTGTCCGGCAGGACGCCGATCTCGACCCGGTACTCCCGGACCTCCCCCGGCTCGAGGAACTCGAGCGTACCGCGCGCCCGCTCGCCCGCCCGGCCGAGTCCCGGCCAGCAGTTGGAGGGCTCGAGGCCGAGGACATAGTCCCCGTGGCCCATCATCTTCCACTCGACGAAGCGGGGCAGCTCACGCTGCCGGTAGCGGATGTAGATGCCCAGTCCGCGCCCTGCCCCCGCCCGGCGGTTGACCAGCGCAACGGTCACATACCCCTCTGCGTCCGCGGCCATATCGTGGTAAAAGACCTGCTCCGCATACCCCGGCTGTGGCGAATCCATGCGGCTCCAGCGCTCCAGCCCGCTCCGCGCCACGTCGGTGGAGGGGATCACCTCGCGAGATGGCGCCACAATCTCGGCCCCCTCATCCACCAGTGGAAACCCGAGGTTGCAGTGGTAGATGATCATCAGGGGGGCGCGTTCGCCGGCCAGGTTTGTCACCCGGTCCTCGACTGTAAGGCGGGACTCCCCCAGACGCGTCCGGATGCGCCGCTCCAGCTCGAGCCTGACGCCAAAGAGGTGCCCCTCGCGCACCCGCCCCTCGACCGATATCTCGTACTCGTCGCCCTCCCAGCGGCCGACCGCACACACGTTGCTCGCCGGGGTGTACGATATCGGCCCGTGAAGGCCGAGAGCGTTCCCCTCGTCGACGGTCGGCGCACCCGCCGTGCTGAGTCCGCAGGTTGTGAGCAGCCCGCCCGGAAAGCCCTTGACCCAGCCGGTGCCTTCCGGCTCGTACCACGCAGGCCCGGGCACGCCGGCTGCCGAGCACCACGCGAGGGCCTGTCCACAGAAGTGGGCTGCGCCGATATCGAGCGCCCGGTCTACGTGCACGGTGAAGGCCAAGCCCGTGCCCGTGCTCACATCCGCGACGCGCACACCGCGCCCGCGGCCATCGGCCAGCTCGCTCAGGCGCACTCCACCCAGCTGCGTGATGTCACCGACCTTGCTGAGGAGCTCGGCCCGCGTGTAGGTACGACCGTACAGCTTCATGAACGGATCCTCCCTGGCTGCCTCGACCTGCTATTCCCGGAACGGCCGCCCGCTGCAACGAGCAGGCGCAACCCTCGGTGCTGCCCGCGGCGCAAAGCGGCTTTGCCGCCAACACGCACAATTCATTGATGCCTCCTCCTCCGCACGGCTGAGCGCGCGCTGGGGAGGGGTCGGGCCATGCACGCCAACCTGGCCGCCCCGCGGCTCGCGTGAGGCGCCCCAAAGCTAGCGCCTATGGGGACAGGGGTCCAGGAGTGGACAGGCTGCCTTAGCCGCCGTCCCTCGGCCCCTGACGGAGGGTACCCCATCCCCCCATCCCCCTCCTCCATTAACCCACAAGTGGCCTGGGGGGAGCGTAGGCGCCATGGCCTGCGCAGCATCTCGCGGAGCCGCCCCCACTCCTGACCCGTGGAGTTTGGCCTTTTGAGGTCCTCGCCCCTCACGATTACCTCCATCGCCCCTCAGCAGTCGTGTTGCGCGGCTCGTGCTGCAATGCCCCCACCCCCGACCCCTCCCCCAGGCGGGCA
>DYEI01000028.1 GCA_020725765.1 Anaerolinea sp.
ACACCCCCTCCATAACATAAGACGCCCCCTTCCCCGCCGCGCAAGCGGCGGGGAAGGGGGCCAGGGGGATGGGGTACCCTCCGGCAAGGGCCGACGGACGGCGGCTATACCAGCCTGTCCACCTCTGAACTCTCCACAGGTGAGTGGTGCAGCCGACTCCGGGGGCGGCGCCGCAGCAACTCGGACACCGCCTCGAAAGGGGCCGTGGCTGCGCCCAACTCCACGCTGATCACCTCCGGCCCGTGGAAATCGCTGCCGCCCGTTTCTACCAGCCCGTGCTGACGCGCGATCGCCCCCAAATAGGCCACCTCGTCCGGAGAGTAGCCCGGATAGGAGGTCTCCAGACCCTGCAACCCGAGCCTGGCCAGCTCTGGCACGATGCCGGCCACCCGGAGGGGGTGAGCCAGGACCGCGACCCCCCGGGCCTCTGCGATCATGGCGATCGCCTCGGCCGGCGTCACACGCCGCCGGGGCACATAGGCGGGCCCACCCGAGCCGATGTAGAGGTCGAATGCCTCATCGATGCTGGAGACGTATCCGCGCTCGAGCATGGCCCGCGCCACGTGCGGCCTCCCAACGGACTCTCCCGCCGCAATCTCGCGCACACGTTCCCAGGCTACCGGCATGCCCAGCGTGGCGAGGCGGTCCACCATCTTGCGGGCCCGCGCCAGGCGGCCTTGGCGCAGAGCCCGGAGCTTGTGCTCCAGCCCATTGCCGCGAGGCTGCACAAAGTAGCCGAGGATGTGCACCTCTCCAGCCGCACTCTCGGCGCTGATTTCGACTCCGGGCACGACCCAGAGGTCCGTTCCCCGCGCGGCGCGCCGTGCCGGGGAGTTGCCCAGTGTTGTCTCGTGGTCCGTAATGGCGATGGCGCGGAGCCCAAGAGCCCGCGCCATCTCTACAACCTCTTCAGGCGTGCACTGGCCGTCTGAGGCCGTCGTATGCACGTGCAGATCGGCCCGCTGGTTCATCTCGGCTCTACGATCAGCTTCACCGCCGTTCGCTCTTGCTCGCTGATGTTCACTTCTGTGAACGCCGGAATACAGATCACATCGATGCCGTCGAGAGCAAGATAGCCGCGGGCGATGGCGACAGCTTTGATGGCCTGGTTCACGGCCCCTGCGCCAATCGCCTGCACCTCCGCGCGGCCACTCTCGCGGATCACGCCCGCGATGGCACCGGCCACCGCGGTCGACCTGGACCTGGCCGATACCTTGAGGATCTCCATGTAGCTGCCTCCTGCGCCATCCATCGCTCTAGGATGGCCGCTGCTGTGATGTTTCGGCCGGCAGAACCCGGCCGAGGAACGGAAACTCGACGCTAGATCCTCGACAGCTCGCGACCCGACGGCGCCTGCACCTCAGCAGCCCGCACCATGGCTGGCAAGGCCGGCAATGGCGCGAGCCCTGCGAATCTGTACGGCACCGCTGCTCTGGAGATTCCCCACGGTCCGGCCGGGCATGCTGCGCCGTCCGCTACTTCGCATACTCGACAGCACGCAGCTCGCGGATAACCGTCACCCTGATCTGACCCGGATACTCCAGACTCTCCTCGATTCGCTTCGCAATGTCGCGCGAGAGCTGGATAGCCGACAGATCGTCGATTTCCTCTGGCTTGACGATAATCCGGATCTCTCGCCCGGCCTGGATGGCATAGGACTTGTCGACTCCCTCAAACGAATCGGCAATGCTCTCCAGAGCCTTGATCCGCTTGATATAGCTCTCCAGGGACTCGCGGCGAGCTCCAGGGCGTGCCCCAGAGATGGCATCAGCGGCCTGCACGAGGATGGCCTCGATGGTCTGGGGCTCCTCCTCGCCATGATGGGCAGCGATGGCGTTGACGATCTTCGGGGCTTTGCCGAGCCGGCGGGCCGCATCCGCGCCGATGAGGGCATGGGGCCCATCGACCTCGTGGTCGATGGCCTTGCCGATATCGTGCAGCAGCCCGGCCTCTTTGGCCAGCTCGACGTCAGCGCCCAGCTCTGCCGCCATCATCGCTGCCAGGTGGGCCGTCTCGATCGAGTGCATGAGCACGTTCTGCCCGTAGCTGGTGCGGAACTGCAGCCGACCGAGCAGCCTGATCAGCTCCGGGTGCAGGCCGTGCACCCCTGTCTCATACGCGGCCCGCTCACCCTCCTCGCGGATGGTGGTCTCGACCTCTTGCTGGGCCTTCTTGACCACCTTCTCGATCCGCGCCGGGTGTATCCGACCGTCGACGATCAGCTTGGTAAGGGATACCCGGGCGATTTCACGTCGCACGGGGTCAAAGCTCGACAGGATGATGGCCTCAGGCGTGTCGTCTACCACAAGGTCCACGCCGGTAGCATTCTCGATGGCGCGGATGTTGCGCCCGCCGCGCCCGATGATACGTCCCTTCATCTCGTCGTTCGGCAGCGGCACCGACGAAACCGTCACCTCGGCCACCTGGTCGGAGGCAAAGCGCTGAATCGCCAGGGTGATGATCTCGCGCGCCCTGCGCTCCGCCTCTTCGTGAGCCTCCGCCTCCACCTGGCGGATCACTCGCGCCATGTCCTGTCGGGCGTTCTGCTCCACCTCCTTCAAGAGCAAGACCCGTGCCTCTTCCCTGTCCATGCCGGCCACCCGCTCCAGCTCCCTGGCTGCCCGGTCATAGAGCTCCTGGATGGCCCGTTCCTTCTGCTCAATGCCTTTCTCTCTTGCCTGCAGCGCCCTCTCTCGGCTCTCGAGGGCATCCAACCGTCGATCCAGACTCTCGCGGCGCTGCTGCAGCCGCTGTTCCTGCAAGCGAAGCTCGGCTCGCCGCCTCTTGTCCTCCGCCTCCACTTCCTCCCGAAGGCGCAGGGCAAGGTCCTTGGCCTCGAGCTCGATCTCCCGGTATTTGGTTCTCGCCTCTGCCAGGATGCGTTCGCTCTCCTCCTGCAGCCCCTTGAAGCGGCTGCGAGCCAGGTACTCACGAAGCAGATAGCCGAGCCCAAAGGCGATAAGAGCAGCCGCCAGAGTCATCGCGAGACTGACGAAGAGTTGAACGTGCATACAAGGTCCTTTCCCCTAGATATGTCATCTTCGGCTCCATTTCCGAAGTCCAATGCCGCGCTGCATCAGCGGGTCGACCGCTCTCGCCACAGGCGCTCCACCGTCTCCCGCACGGTGTCGTACGGGAAGCCTCGGCGGCAGAGATATCCCCACAGCCGACGGCGGAACGTCTCGCGGTCCACACCCTTCAGTCGCAGCGCCTGCACCTGAGCGGCCCGATAGGCGTCCTCCGCCTCGTCGAGGCCCTGCATGGCGTCCTCCACCGTCTCCTCGTCGAGCCCCTTGCGACGCAGCTCCGAGCGCAGGGCGGCGAGGCCTCGCGGCCGGAAGCTGGAGCGGTTCTCCACCCACAGGCGCGCAAAGGCCTTGTCGTCGAGCAGGCCTTCCTGCGAGAGCCGCGCCACCGTCTCCGAGATGAGGTCCTCCGGCACGCCCTTCCCCGCAAGGTAGCGGGTCACCTCGGCCACGCTGCGCGGACGGTAGCTCAGGAGGCGCAACGCCCGCTCGTAGGTGCGCTCCGACAGGTCGCGCCGGCGCAGACCGGCGACATCCGCTTCCGAGAGCACCTGCCCGACGCGCAGCGTCGCTGCCAGCGTGTCCGAAAGGGCGAACGCATAGGCGCCATCCAGATGGACATTCACGCGCCGCTCGTTCTTCACTTGTTTCTTGAGGGCCGTGATCCTGCCTGCCAACAGCTCGCTCATGTCGTTTGTATAACACAAAGGCGCTGTGGCCCGAAGCCACAGCGCCCAACGCCACGCCGATGAGGGCGGGGTGCCTCCGTTGGAGCTACCCGAGTCCGCATCGGCCCGTCCCAGATTGTCACCCGGAGGCAGCCTGCGAACACCCCGTCACGCGGGGCCGTCCGCCGGCTGGCCCCCCTGCGCCACTCGCGGCCGGAGGCCGCCGCCCACGGCGTGCGGCACGAGGGTCCTCCCGTTGCAGGGCCAGACCAGATGGCACCCCTCCCGGGCCTGGACATCCTATCAGCGAGACTGCCCCCGAGCCCCATAGCTCATCCCCACGATGCCCGTCCAGAGGGGCTACATCCATGCCGCCAACGGGCGGCTAGTCGGCCTCCCCGTAGCTCTCGTCGTCGTCTCCGACAGCAAAGGGGGTAGTCGCGGGCGCGTACTGCAGTTGCTGGAACCCGACCTCGCGTACTTTGGCGCTGATCTCGGCCAGCAGATCGGGGTTCTCTCTCAAAAAGCTCTTGGCGTTCTCGCGACCCTGTCCGAGCCTGGTCTCTCCATAGGAGAAGTAGGCGCCTCGCTTCTCGATGATTCCGAGCTCGACACCCATGTCGAGGGCGTCACCTTCTCTAGAGATCCCCTGGTCGTACATGATGTCGAATTCCGCCACTTTGAAGGGAGGAGCCACCTTGTTCTTCTTGATCCGCACCCGCGTGCGGTTACCGATGACCACGCCTCCCTGCTTGATTGCCTCCATGCGCCGGATATCCATGCGCACGGCAGCATAGAACTTGAGAGCGTTGCCACCCGTAGTCGTCTCCGGGTTGCCGAAGAGAACCCCGATTTTCATTCGCAACTGGTTGGTAAAGATCACGGCCGTGTTCGAGCGCTTGATGGCCCCCACGAGCTTGCGCAGCGCCTGCGACATCAGGCGCGCCTGCGCACCCACGTGGGCGTCACCCATGTCGCCCTCGATCTCTGCCCGCGGCACCAGCGCCGCGACGGAGTCGATGACGACCACGTCTACCGCGCCGCTGCGGACAAGGGCCTCGGCGATCTCCAAGGCCTGCTCGCCCGTATCGGGCTGGGAGACGTACAGCTCGTCGATATTCACGCCGCACTTTTGGGCATAAGCCGGGTCGAGGGCATGCTCGACGTCGATGAAAGCAGCCACCCCACCAGCGCGCTGGGCCTCCGCAATGATGTGCTGGCACAGGGTGGTCTTGCCCGAGGACTCTGGGCCGTAGATCTCGGTGATGCGGCCCCGCGGAACGCCCCCGATGCCGAGGGCGAGGTCCAGGGCCAACGATCCCGTGGGGATTGCAGCCACGTTGAGGATGTGAGAGGCATCGCCCAGCTTCATGATCGAGCCATCGCCGAAGCGCTTGCGCAGCTGAGACATCGTGGTCTCGAGCGCTTTCTCTTTGGCAAGCTCTGCCATCCGTACCCAAGTCTCCTTTCCCTGGCCACGCTCCCCGGTTTATAGTTTACATCAAGTGTCAAGAAATGACAAGCGCGTATGCGTTCTGGCCTGGGTTCAGCGCATGAGGCGGAGGTATGCGGTCGCGAGCCCCGTCCATCGGGATGGGCACATCGCCGAGTCACAGGAGGCCCCCGACCCCTGCGCCCCTCCCCCCAGGCGGGCACGACGTGCCCGCCTGCCATCCATCACCCACAAGTGGCCCGGGGGAGCGCAGGCGCCCATGGCCTGCACAGCACCTCGCGGAACGCCCCCACCCCTGACCCCTATAGGCGCTGATTTTGCCGTCCCGCGAGCGAGGTCCCGTCCAAGGCGCTGCCCCTGCAGTCGGCACGGTCTCCTATCTCCGACCCCAGGGGTCGCTCCTTTGCAGCTCTGCCCCATCCCCCTGCCCCCCTTCCCCGCCGCTTGCGCGGCGGGGAAGGGGGGCAGGGGCGGACAGGTGCCTGTTTTTGCCCCAC
>DYEI01000339.1 GCA_020725765.1 Anaerolinea sp.
CTGGGCAAAGCGGGGAATGCCCCAGGGGTGGGGGTCCCTCGACGGACAAGGCCCGCGCCATGCGAGCGAAGAAGGCTGTCCGCCCCTGAAGCCCGCCTGGGGAGGGGTTGATGACGGCTGGCAGAGTGCGAGCTGCCCCAATAGTGAACTACAGCCGCAGCGCGGGGCCAGATTCCATTCCCAATCGGCGCCCGGCACGGGACTTGCTGAGCCAGTGAAGAAGGAAATCACGTGTCGGCGAGGAGGCGAGCGATGGAAGGGGTCCGACAGGTGTCGCCGTGGCGGAGCGAGCGTGTGCCGACCGGTGTCCCCAACCTTGACCGGCTCACTGGAGGGGGCCTGTCGCAGGGGGATCTGGTCTTCATCATTGGTGGCCCGGGGACGGGGAAGACAGTCCTCGCCTCGCAGATGGCGTTCCACTGGGCGGCGCAGGGACGCGGAGTGCTCTGGCTGGTGACCCTCGGCGAGCCCAACGAAAAGTTCCTGGCCCACCTCTCTGAGATGCGGTTCTTCGATGCGAGCAAAGTGGGCGTGACGTTCCATCTGGTGAACGTGAGCCGATTCCTTCCCGAGGGGCTGGAAGGGCAACTGAGGGTGATCCGCGACACAGTCCGCTCGGGGCGGTACGACTTTGTGGTGATCGACGGCTTCCAGGGGTTCCGCGGCTTCCTCGCAGGTCCGAGCGAGGAGCGGGTCTTTCTCTCTGATCTCAGCTCCGAGCTGGCGCTGAGCGGGATTACCCAGGTGGTTACGAGCGATGCATACCCGGAGCGGTACTGGGAGAGCCCCGAGTTCACTGTGGCGGACTGCCTCATTGTGCTCACCCGGGTGCTCATCGGCGGCCGCGAGCGTCGTCAGATACAGCTGCCCAAGATGAGGGGCCGGGATGTGATCGGCGGCTGGCACTCCTTCAGCGTCGACAACTCGGGGGTGAGCATTCATCCGCGCATCGAGAGCGTGCTGCTACCCGGTGAGGCAGTCTCCGTAGCCGAGCAGCAGGCCCTTGGCGTGCCGGGTCTGGACCATCTGCTGGATGGAGGCGTTCCCAAAGGGACCCTGACGCTGCTCGTCGGGGCTCCGGGCACGGGCAAAGGATTCCTGGTGGACCACTTCCTCGCAGAGGGGCTGCGACAGGGCCAGCCGTGTCTCTACGTCTGCGTGGCCAAGGCGCCGAGTGATCTCTTGGCCCGGGCAGAGCGCTTTGGGTTGCCGTTTCGGGAGGGCGAGGCCAGCGGGATGCTTCACCTGCGGACCTATGATCCGGCCCGCTTTGATCCCGATGAGTGTGCTGCACACATCTTTGATGCCATCGAGTCCTATGGTATCCAGCGGCTTGCGGTCGACGACGTGGGACCGCTGGTTGAGGATGTTACGGCGAGTGGCCGCACACTGGAGTACATGACCGCACTCGCGGGGCACCTGCGTGGCCACCGGGTGACGGCGATGCTGACGAGCCACCAGCCGGAGCTGTTCTCGACTGCGCTGAGCCTGCGTGCGCTCCCGCTCGCAGAGGTCGCCGACAACGTCATCGCCCTGCGTTTTGCCGAGATCGAGGGTCGGCTGCGGCGAATGCTGGCGATCCTGAAGACACGCTACTCGCATCACCGCTCGGCGACTGCCGAGATACTGCTCGAGGAGGGTGCGCTGCACGTGGTGCCGCATCCGCGGCTGCGGGAGACGAGGCCGGAGAGCGCCCCATACTATGCCGAGCAGGTAACGCAGCACGAGGGCGAGAGCCTGCGCCCCGAGCAGCGGCTACGCCCGTGAGCCCATGTGATCGATAGATGCTCTGGAGGAATGGAGTGCAAGGGACGTGAGGAACTCACTGCATGAGTTCGGGGCCCGTTGCCCATCGACCTGCGTGGGCGGGCAACGGGCTCCGCCCCCACAGGCGCCTCTAGCGCGCGCAGCGCGACCCCAATCGCTGGCTTCGTTGCACGTGGCCCCCACGGCCCGCGACCCGCAACGGATACGTGGATCACATTAGCTCTGGCTCTGCCGGCGGATGGGCAGTGCTACATCCTCAGGTTCGTGCCCATCACTGGCCAAAGGTCCCAAAGATGTCGCCGATCTCCCTTCCGAATCTGCGCATCTCCTGGACTATGGGCTCGCTCAGGCGCCGGAGCTCGCGGTCTGCGCGGGTTGCCTGCTCGTGCAGTTCGTCGCGAATGCGATAGGCTTCCGCGCGCCAGTTACAGGAGAGCAGCAGGGCCGAGAGCAGGACGCCGACAAGAAGGCTGCGTCGGAGCATGAGGGTGCGGCGCCCACGTTCAGACGGGCAGACGGTACGGCGCATGGCCACTTCCTCCTGCCGGGCGGCGATCGGTTTCGAGGACGTGGGGGGGGAGCCCGGTCCATGCTCTGCGGTGCTGACGACTGGGGACTCTCCGTGCGTCAGGAGGAATCCGCCATCCTATTATACCATGAGGAGTCTAGGGGATCAGATATCTGCGTGTTCGCAGTCGCGTTCGGCGCACGGATCTCGGGTACGCTGTTGGCGGCCTGGCCAGCAGTCCATCCCCCTGGCCCTCGCTTCCTGCGCCGCCTCAGCGGCGGGGCGTGGGGTGGGGTGGCTTCCTGAGGAATACAGGTCCAGCTGCCACAAAAAAGCCTCCCCGACGCACTGGAGTCGAGGAGGCTGAGGTAGCGGGGCCAGGATTCGAACCTGGGACCTTTGGGTTATGAGCCCAACGAGCTGCCGCTGCTCCACCCCGCAACGTGAGTATCGTGCATATAATGGGAAACGCCCGGTGTATCCGGGCGTGAGTTACACGTCTGGTGGCGGCGACTGGATTTGAACCAGTGACCAAGGGCTTATGAGTCCCCTGCTCTGCCGCTGAGCTACGCCGCCCTTCAGGTAGCGGGGCCAGGATTCGAACCTGGGACCTTTGGGTTATGAGCCCAACGAGCTGCCGCTGCTCCACCCCGCA
>DYEI01000340.1 GCA_020725765.1 Anaerolinea sp.
CCCGCAACCCGCAATCAATGTGTGGGTCACATTAGGGGCGGTATGGCTGACGAGACCGGCGGAGGGACCTATCTTCTCATCGACGTGGGTCATGTGCTGACCCACGTCGCCTACATTGCGCCCGTCGAGGGGGTTGCGCGCCTGGTGGCCCTCGCCGAAGCGAGCACAACCAACGTCCTGGCCAACGGCGGGCTGATGGAGGGCGTGAGGCGGGCAATCGCGAACCTCCATGTGCTGGTCGGCCGGCAGATGCTCGAGCCGAACGGCGAGCTGAGGCGGCCAGGCGACGAGGACGGCCATGGGGTTGACGGCGTGGTGCTGACTACCAGCCTGGCACCGACGCTGCGGGTGGCCGTCGTAGGTCTGACGCGTGATCTGAGCCTCGCCAGTGCTGTCCGTGCCGCTACCCTCCCCTATGTCACCCTTGTGCGCACCATCTGCCTGGAGAACTCGACGCGGCGCTGGGAGACCGAGGACCTGCAGGCGCTGGTCAGCGATCCGCCCGACGTCGTGGTGATGGCGGGCGGCGTGGACGGGGGACCCGTCGCCCCCATCCGGGATATGGGGGAGATGCTGAGCGCCGCCTACTCGGTGTTGCCCGAGAGCGCGAGGCCGGTGGTGGTCTTTGCCGGTAACGTGCGCGCCCACAGGCCGCTCATCGCTACCTTCTCCGGCATCACTGACCTGCGACTGGTCGCAAACGTCAGGCCGACGGCGCAGAGCGAGAATCTGGAGGAGCTGCGTGCCACCCTCACCCGGCTCTTCTATGCACGCGGGGTGAGCCAGGCCGCAGAGCTTCAGCCACTCAGCCGCTGGGCTCAGGCACCCATCCTCTCCGACCTGGATGCCATGGCCCGCACGCTTCGCTTTCTGGCGCGTCGCTACAGCCTGGAGAAGGGTCTGCTGGGCGTGGACGTGGGAGGTAACGGCAGCCGGGTGCTCCTGGTTCGGCCTCAGGGCGAGGCGCTCGCGTGGGCCTCGCCCTACGGCTGTGGGACCGCGGTCGCTGCCCTGCGTGACCTGAAGGACCCCACTGCTGTGATACGCTGGATGCACCATCCTCTCTCCTGGGCTGAGGTCTGGGACCGCCTGAGCAACGTGGAGGTGCGCCCAGCCGGCGTGCCACAGACCGAGGAGGATTGGGACCTGCAGCAGGCCTCGGCGCGAGAATCGCTGTGGCGCACATGGCGTGGCGCCCTGACCGCCTGGGGCCAGGCGCGCGAGGACGGGGTGTGCTGGGACGCCGACGTCGTCGTCGCGCGTGGGAGCGTGCTGAACCGCGCGAGGACTCCCGGCCGAGCCGCCCTGATGCTCATCGACGCGTTGCAGCTCACTGGCCTCGTGCGGCTCACGCTGGATTGGGCGAACCTGCTGCCCGGCCTGGCGGGGCTGGCCCGCACCGACGCTCTCGCGGCCGTGCAGGTGCTGGATAGCGACGGGCTGATGGACCTCGGCACCCTGGTAGCCCCTGCCGGCTCGGGGCGCCCGGGCACTGAGGCGCTGCGGGCGCGCCTGTCTGAGCAGGGCGAGTTGCGCGCCGAGGTCTCGGTGCCGGTGGGGAGCATCCGCACACTGCCTCTGGGCGTGAACGAGATCGCGCAGCTCGAGCTCTATCCCGCCCGCGGCTTTGACCTTGGGGGAGGACGGCCCGGCCGCCCCGGCGTCGCCGAAGTGCGCGGCGGCGCTCTTGGGGTGATTCTCGACGCGCGCGGACGGCCTCTTCGGCTCCCTGCGGACGAGGAGGAGCGGGCGCGGGCACTGGAGACCTGGGAACGGGAGATCGATGCGGGATGAGAGCTGAGCCAGTAGCCAGCCGGCTATACGCTCAGACGGTCGTTGAGGAGGAGCGGCGCCTGCCCGAGGCCGGCGAGGTGCTCGTTTCTCCAGGTGATTGGGTGCGCGCTGAGGATGTGATCGCGCGCTGTGAGACGCCAGGCCGCCTTCGGGTGATCGACGTCGCCGGGACCCTGGGCATCGCCGTCGGGCGCGTGCCGCGATGCCTCCGGGTGGCCATCGGGCAGGAGGTACAGGCCGGCGAGGTCCTTGCCTCGGCGGGCTTTATGGGCTGGCGGACGGTGCGCGCGCCCGTCGCCGGTCGCGTGGCGGAGGTGGCGGCAGGCCGCATCTTTATCGAGGAGCCACCCAAGAGGGTCGAGTTGCGGGCCCTGCTACCCGGCCAGGTGAGTCAGGTGATTCCGCAGTGGGGGGCGGTGATCCGGGTCACCGTGTCGCGCGTCGTAGGCGTGTGGGGCTCTGGCGGCGCATGCAGCGGGCCACTTCTCTTGCGGCTGCAACGAGGCGCCGACACGCTGCAATGGATTGGCATCGACCTGACGTGCCGTGGTAAAATAGTGGTCGGCGGCCTCTGCCTGGACAACCGCGTGTTGCTGCGTGCGGCCCGGTTCCGTGTGTCGGGGCTTGTGGTCGGCGGGCTGGCCGAGCACCTGCGGGCCCGGGCCCGGGAGTTGGGCCTTGTCGTGATGGTGACCGATGGCCTGGGCGCCGTGCCGATGGCGGGGCCCATTCTGGAGCTCCTGGCGCAGCACGAAGGGCGTGAGGCACTGCTGACCGGAGGCCGCGGCGGGGCGGCGCCCGAGCCGCCGGCGCTGAGCATCCCCCTCGAGTCCGTGCGGGGGCCGCTGCACGTGGCGCCCGAGCGACCGCTGGCCGTGGGCGATCGCGTGCGCGTGACCCGCGCACCACACTTCGGGGCGTTGGGATGGGTGCGCGCCATCGAGGAGCTGGACGGGCAGACCCGGGTCGGGGTCAGGCTCGACAGCGGCGAGGTCACGACGGTCGACTACAGGAACCTGGAGAGGCTAAGCTAGAGCGCTTTCGGGAGGGTGCATGCCTCTGACACGCCAAGAGGTGGAGCACATTGCCGAGCTGGCCAAGCTTGCTCTGAGCCAGGAAGAGATAGAGCGCTTCCAGGAGCAGCTATCGGCCATCCTGGACTATGCAGCCGTGTTGCAGCGCCTGGATACCGAGGCCATCCCGCCGACAGCTCAGGTCATCGAGCTCAAGAACGTCATGCGCGCGGATGAGGTGAGCCCTTCGCTGCCGGTCGAGGATGTGCTGGGCAACGCCCCGTCCCGGAGGGATTCCTACTTCTGCGTGCCCCCTGTCATCGAGGTTGCCCCGTAGAGCACATGGCGCGAGAGGCCGCAGGGCGCTGGCGATGTAGCCAGGTGCTGCGGCGCGGGGCGCCGGCGGAGCGGCGTATCCGGTGCCGGTCTCGAGCGCCTGGAGGGCGTGTTGTAGATGGAGCTGACGAGTCTGACGATCCTTGAGGCTGGGCGCCTGCTGCGGCGTGGCGAGGTCTCGGCGGTCGAGCTGACCGAGAGCGTGCTCGATAGGATCGTCGCCGTGGATAATCAGGTCAGGGCGTTTCTCACTCTGACGCCCGAGCTCGCCCTGGAGCAGGCGAGAGCGGCCGATGAGCGCCTGACGGCAGCCCGTCGCTCCGGTGAGGGGGACCTGCCGGCCCTCCTCGGCATCCCCATGGCGGTCAAGGACGTGCTGTGCACCGAGGGCGTGCCCACGACCTGCGGCTCCAGGATTCTTGAGGGGTTCCTGCCACCGTACGACGCGACGGTGGTGGCGCGTCTGGAGCAGGCGGGATACGTCCTACTCGGGAAGACCAATACCGACGAGTTCGCCATGGGCTCATCGACAGAGAACTCGGCGTACTTTCCGACCAGAAACCCCTGGGACCTGAGCCGGGTGCCCGGCGGCTCGAGCGGCGGCAGCGCGGCGGCGGTGGCGGCCCACGAGGCGCTCGGTGCCCTCGGAACCGACACGGGTGGCAGCGTGCGGCAGCCGGCAGCGCTGTGCGGAGTTGTCGGCCTGAAGCCAACCTATGGGCGTGTATCCCGCTACGGGTTGGTGGCCTTCGCCTCATCGCTCGATCAGGTTGGGACGCTCACCCGTGATGTGGCGGACAGCGCCCTCCTCCTCAGCATCATCGCCGGGCACGACGCGCAGGACTCCACGTGCGTGGACCTGCCCGTGCCGAACTATCTGGAGGCGCTGAGTCCGGAGATTGCGGGCCTGCGCATCGGTGTGCCCGAGGAGTACTTTGGCCCCGGGATGGACCCGGGAGTGGAGGCGACGGTGCGTGAGGCCCTGGGTCAGCTGGAGGCGCTCGGCGCCCGGCTCGAGCGCGTCTCCTTGCCGCATACGAGCTATGCGCTCCCCGTGTACTATCTGATTGCTCCGGCCGAGGCGTCGTCCAACCTGGCACGCTACGACGGTGTGAAGTATGGCCATGCCGCCCCGGGTGCCGACGAGCTGTGGGAGCTCTACAAGCGCACGCGCGGAGAGGGCTTTGGAGCGGAGGTCAAGCGCCGCATCATGCTGGGAACCTACGCTCTCTCCGCCGGATACTATGACGCCTTCTACCTGAAGGCCCAGAAGGTCCGCACCCTGATCAGGCAGGATTTCGACCGGGCCTTTGAGAAGGTTGACGTGCTGGCAGCACCGACAAGCCCGACGGTCGCCTTCCCCATAGGTGCACGCGTTGAGGATCCGCTGCAGATGTACCTTTCGGACATCTACACCCTGTCGCTGAACCTGGCCGGTTTGTGCGGCATCTCAGTGCCCTGCGGTTTTGCCGATGGGCTGCCGGTTGGGCTGCAGATACTGGGCCGTGCCTTTGATGAGGCGACCATCCTGCGCGTGGCCTATGCCTATGAGCAGTCCACGCCCTGGCACACCTGTCATCCGAGCCTTAGCGTCGGGCAGGGGGCGGACCCAGCCGGGTGTTGAGCCGCCAGGCCCCAGCGGAGGAGTGCGATGGCCTGCCGATGCTCGCAGGGGCGGGCACAATGACACAGAGAAAGAGAGGGAGGTGCCCATGAAGGTCATCATCCCTTTGGCCGGGTTTGGGACTCGATTGCGCCCCCATACGTGGTCCAAACCAAAGCCGCTGGTGAACGTCGCCGGAAAGCCAGTCCTCGGGCACATCCTCGACAAGCTCGTTGGGCTCGATATCGAGGAGATCGTGTTCGTCACGGGCTATCTCGGCGAGCAGATCGAGGCATATGTCAGCTCGCACTATAGCTTCCCTGCCCGCTACGTCGAGCAGAAGGAGCTGAAGGGGCAGGCTCACGCCCTGTGGCTGACCCGCGACCACGTGGAGGGGCCGGTGCTGATCATCTTTGTGGATACGATCTTTGAGACTGACCTCACCGAGCTGACCTCGGCGCCCGGCGACGGCGTGCTCTACGTCAAGCAGGTCGAGGACCCGCGCCGCTTCGGCGTGGCGGTGCTCGAGGATGGCTGGGTCACGCGGCTGATCGAGAAGCCGACCTCCTTCGAGCACAACCTGGCCGTCATCGGGGTGTACTACCTGCACGATTCCGCGTGGCTGATGCGCGCTATCGAGGAGCTTATCCGGCGCGACATCAAGACCCAGGGCGAGTACTTTCTGGCCGACGCCCTTCAACTGATGATCGATCAGGGGGCCCGGCTGGCTGCGCGGCAACTCGAGGTGTGGGAGGACTGCGGCAAGCCGGAGACGCTGCTGCACACGAACCGCTACCTCCTCGACCACGGGCACGGCCAGACGGCGCCGACCGAGAACTCGATCATCATCCCGCCGGTGTACATCGCGCCCTCTGCGAAGGTGATCAACTCGATCGTCGGGCCCTACGTGACGCTGGCCGATGAGAGCGTGATCAGGAACAGTATCGTGCGGGACTCGATCATCGACGAGCGCTCGCACATCGAGTTCGCCATGCTCTCGGGCTCGCTGATCGGACGTGACGCCCGCGTGTCCGGCGCCTTTGAGCGACTGAACGTCGGAGATTCGTCCGAGGTCAGCATCGCGGACGAGTGATCGGGCTGAGGAGTGGAGCTTCCCATGTCGGCGCCCGAAGCGCGGGATGGATGTGTCTCTCCTCAATGGTTGAGGAGCTTTTTCCTGTTACAGGAGGATCGACGATGATCGTCGGCATACCGCGCGAGATCAAGGACAACGAGTATCGGGTGGCACTTACGCCCGGTGGCGTCGAGTCCCTCGTACGTGCCGGGCATACCGTGCTGGTGGAGCAGGGCGCGGGGCTCGGGAGCGGCTTCTCCGATGAGCAGTATGTGCGCGGCGGTGCCAAGATCGAGCCGGACCCGGCCAGGGTGTGGACCATGGCCGATATGGTGCTCAAGGTCAAGGAGCCGCTGCCGCAGGAGTACCGTTTCTTCAGGGAGGAGCTGCTCCTCTTTACCTACCTGCATCTGGCTGCCGAGAGGGAACTGACGCAGGCCCTCCTCGCGCGCAAGGTCACGGCCATCGCCTATGAGACGGTGCAGCGCGGCGACGGGTCGCTGCCGCTCTTGATGCCGATGAGCCAGATTGCCGGACGCATGGCCGTCCAGGTTGCGGCTCACTATCTGGAGCGGACGGCCGGGGGCCGGGGCAAGCTCCTTGGCGGGGTACCCGGTGTGCGTCCCGCTGACGTGGTCATCATCGGCGGGGGCACCGTGGGCACGAACGCGGCCCAGATCGCGCTGGGTATGGGCGCCCACGTCATCGTCATCGAGGAGAGCGTGGATCGGCTCCGCTATCTCAGCGAGATTCTCCACGGGAACCTGACCACCCTTTCGTCCAACCCGCGGAACATTGCCGATGCCGTGCAACATGCCGATGTGGTCATCGGTGCGGTCCTCAAGCCCGGGGCGAAGGCGCCCCATCTGGTGACGGCGGAGATGATCCGGACGATGACCCCCGGGACGGTGGTGATCGATGTGGCCGTCGATCAGGGTGGCTGTGTGGAGACGAGCCGGCCGACGTCGCACAGCGACCCCGTCTTTTCGGTCGACGGCGTGATCCACTACTGCGTGCCGAACATGCCGGGGGCGGTGCCTCGCACCTCGACCTACGCGCTGTCCAACGTCACCGAGCCCTACGCGCTGCGACTGGCTGACCAGGGGTTCGCGCGGGCGGTGCGGGCCGACCCGGCGCTGGCCAAGGGAGTGAACACTTGCCGCGGACATATCACCTGCCAGGCTGTAGCCGAAGCCTTCGGCCTCGAGTATACGCCACTGACGGCGCTTCTCGGCTCCTCCTGACGCGCTCGCTCTGATGCCCCGTGACGCTGGAACGCCGGATGCAGCTTGTCGGGTACTGGGCGCCGGTGGCGGTCTGGATGATCGCCATCTGTGCGCTCTCATCGGTGCCGAACCTGCCCGGTGAGCCCGGGCTGCCACACGCCCCGCTGCAGTGGGTGGAGGACCTTGTGCGGGGTGCGGCGCACCTGATCGAGTTCGGGGTGCTGGCCGCGCTGGTCCGGCGGGCGCTTCGTTACTCCGGGCAGGTTGCGCGGGGGACTCTGCTGGCAGCGGTGTGGTCCCTGACGTATGCGGCGGTCGATGAGGTCCATCAGGCCTTTGTGGCCGGCCGCACCGGCAGTGTGTCGGACTGGACGTTGGATGCCCTGGGTGTGGTGCTGGGTCTTCTCCTGGCCCGTTGGCTCTGGCCGGCAGCTGAGGAGTAATCGCTCTCGGCGGCGAACCTGGCCGGGGTGGAGCGCACGCCCATACGAGTTGTCCTGACATCTGGCGTTGTTACTCTGTTCGGCGGGGAGCGGGCTGCCTCCATTGCGGTTCCTCAGCCCTTGTGAGTGGAGTGTCCCATCCCTCCGGCTCTCGCTTCCTGCGCCGCTTGTGCGGCGCAGGAAGCGAGAGCGTCTTTTTGTAAGGGGGGGTGTCCGCGGGCGGCGAAGCCGCCCGCGGACACCCCCCTTTTCCCGGATCCCCGCCCCCGCCGCGGCCTTTCCATTATCCACAAGTGGCCTGGGGGTGCGTAGGCGCCCGTGGCCTGCGCAGCATCTCGCGAAACCGCCCATCTGTCATCACCCCTCCCCCA
>DYEI01000341.1 GCA_020725765.1 Anaerolinea sp.
CGAAGAGGGCTGTCCGCCCCGGAAGGGAGGGGATGCCGGGGGTGGCGGCCCTGCCAACAGCGCAGATGAGCCTGCCCCCGGGATGAACTACACGCCTGCCCGGTCCGTATATTGACGGCCTTCGATATTTGTGCTACACTGCATGCCGATGGACCTTGATGTGCGGACCGGAAGGCGCTGCTGCGACACAGGCGAGGGCGAGCCGGAGCGGGTCTACCCCGATCTGGCAAAGACCGCGCGCCTGTTCCACGCGCTGGCCGACGAGACGCGCCTGGCCATCCTGCGTCAGCTCCGGGAGCGGGGCGAGGTGAACGCGTGTGACTTTGTCGCCTGCTGCGCGGTCGCGCAACCGACGGTGTCGCACCACCTCAAGATACTGCGACGCGCCGGGCTGGTCATCGCCGAGCGGCGCGGAGTGTGCATCTACTATCGGTTGAATGAGCAGCAGGTCGAGGAGCTCCGTGGGCTCGTGCCCTGAGACGCGGCGCAGCAAGCGGCAGTAGCGGGCCAGAGATCTATCCAGCGATGGGAGGCAACATGAGCGACAGCAGCGAGAGCGAGCGGATAGAGCGAGCCGTGACCGAGTGGTACTCCGAGGCCGCCCGCGCCGTGCAGGCGCAGTCCGGGTGTGGGTGCGGCTGCGGAAGTGCCGGCTGCTGCGACAGCAGCACAGCACTGTACGACCCCGCGCTCCTTGCGGAGGTGCCAGCGGCCGCAGCGCTCGCCTCGATGGGGTGTGGCAATCCGCTGGCGCTGGCTGAGCTGCGGCCCGGCGAGGTGGTACTCGACCTCGGCTCAGGGGGCGGGATCGACGTGCTCCTCGCAGCCCGGCGGGTCGGGCCGACCGGGAAGGTGTACGGGCTCGACATGACCGATGAGATGCTCGAGCTCGCACGCAGCAACACGGCCAGGGCGGGGGTCACGAACGTCGAGTTCCTCAAAGGGAAGATCGAGGCGATCCCGCTGCCGGACGCATCGGTTGACGTTATCATCTCCAACTGTGTCATCAACCTCTCGCCCGACAAGGACGCCGTCTTTGCGGAGGCCTACCGGGTGCTGCGGCCCGGAGGGCGCCTGGCAGTGGCGGATATTGTCATCCTCGGGCCGCCCCTTCCGGCCGCGCTGCGGCAGTCGCTCACTTTGTGGGCGGAGTGTGTCGCCGGGGCCCTTGGCGACGAGGAGTACCGCACCAGGCTTGCCGCCGCAGGCCTGGCCGATATCGACCTGCAGGTGCTCCACGCCTCTTCCGGCGAGGAACTCACCGGAGGTTGCTGCACGCCGCCAGAGCTGCGCCTGCACCCCGACACGCGCATCGCCTCGGCGCTGGTGAAGGCGAGGAAACCGGCATAAGCTATCGCCTGGCGCTGGGGCCGGCCGGGCTCCTGCCACTCCCCGTGCACGGAGGAACAGGGCGGGGACATCGCCTGCAGGCGGGTCGCCCGCAAGGGGCGATTGAGCCTATCCCCTCGTTTCTGGGGCTCCGGGCAGGATAGGCCGCCTCAATCGCCATCCGTCAGCCCCTGCCAGAGCCGCACAGCATCACGGCGCAATCGACAGTGCCCGGGGCCCATCCGAACGGACGCCCTCCCCCGCAGGCGCCCAACGCCTTCCTGGGGGAGGGGTCTGGGTCAGGGGGCCGCTTTCGGCAGCCGGCGCAGGGTCGCTCAGCTCTGCGCCTCTTTCAGCCAGGCGACGATCTCCTCTTTGCGGGGGAGGCGCCCAGAGGACTTGACCAGCTCGTCGATCACGAGGGCGGGCGTGCTCATGATGGGGTAACTCATAATGGCCTGAACGTCGGTCACCTTGACAAAGGTCGCCTCGACGCCCGCCTCTATCGCGGCCTCGCGGGCCAACTCCTCGAGTCGCTTGCACTTGGGGCAGCCGATACCAAGGATCTTGATCTCCATACCCTGGACTCCTCCCTCAACTCTCCGTAACCTCGGCCCGAGACACGGCCTCTGTCATGTGGGCCCCCTGCCGACCAATGATGCCCCGCACCCCATCGAGCACAGCAAAGATGGCCGGATCGGCGACGCTGTACAGGACGCGGAGGCCATCCCGGCGGGTCACGGCGAGGCCTGCAGCGCGCAGGACGGCGAGGTGCTGGCTGATGTTCGGCTGGCGCAGCCCGACCAAGGACTCAATCTCGCACACGCAGCGCTCGCCATCGCGTAGCAGCTCCACAATCTCCACCCGCGCCGGATGCGAGAGCGCGCGCAGCAGACGTGCCTGGAGCTGATACAGGCGCCGTCTGTCGGTGCGTCTGGTCCCCCTGCCCGGACCCTCCTCAGCCATGTTCTACCTCCGTATCCAGTGGACCTTGTTGCATTATATTCGCATATGGACATGCCAGCAACTCACGGATGGGGGTGATCGGCGATGCGCCTCCATTTCCTGCCGCGTCTTCAAGGGCGGACAGCCTTCTTCGATCGGAGGGCGAGGGTCTTGCCCATTAGAGGCCCCCCACCCCTAACCCCGCCCCCGCGGCGCGCGATCCATTACCCACAAGTGGCCCGGGGGGAGCGTGCGCGCCCGTGGCCTGCGCAGCATCTCGCGAAACCGCCCATCTGTCATCACCCCTCCCCCA
>DYEI01000342.1 GCA_020725765.1 Anaerolinea sp.
CCCCCTCAGAGAAGCGCCCCCCTTCCCCGCCGCTTGCGCGGCGGGGAAGGGGGCGGGGGGGATGGGGCAGGGCTGCAGAGGAGTGGCCCCAAGCTCGGAAACGAAACCCTGGCGAGTGCAGGGGCCGCGGCTTGGGCGGAACGCCCATCATATGCCGCGATCAAGTCAGCGCGTATGGGGCGAGGGGGCGCAGCACCCCACGCCGCCACCGGCAACACCGCCCATAGCCACCACTATCCTTTGACAGGAAAGGTCGCCACCACAGATGCCTGTACCTGACGGACTGGTTCGCACCATCGTCACACTGTACGGACAGCAAGGCACAGCCTGGCTGCAGCGCCTCCCCGCCCGGATCGGCGAACTCGAGAGGCGCTGGGCGTTCCGGGCCCTGCCGCCCTTCCCGGACCTCTCCGCAGCCTATGTGGCGCCCGCGCTTTGCGCCGATGGCACCGAGGCGGTGCTCAAGCTGGCCGTCCCCAACCGGGAGCTCGCGGCCGAGATCGAGGCGCTCCGGCTGTACGACGGCCGCGGCGCCGTGCGGCTCCTGCAGGCCGACGCCGCCGAGGGCGCGCTCCTCATCGAGCGCATCCGACCGGGAACCCCGCTCGCCGATATCGCCGACGATTCCCGGGCGACCGCCATCGCCGCAGAGGTCATGCAGCGCCTGTGGCGCCCGCTGCCGCCCGGGCATCCCTTTCCCACCGTGGCCGAGTGGAGTGAAGGCCTCGTGCGGCTGCGGGCCCGCTTCGGCGGCGGCACCGGCCCCTTCCCCGAGCCCCTCGTCGACCGCGCCGAGCGGCTCACCGCCGCGCTCCTCCAGTCGGCGCCCGAGCCGGTCCTCCTGCACGGCGACCTGCACCACTGGAACATCGTCCGGGCGGAGCGGGAGCCATGGCTGGCCATCGACCCGAAAGGCGTGGCCGGGGAGCCGGTCTACGAGGCCGGGGCCCTGATCCGCAACCGCCTCCCCGATCCACCGGAGCCCCTCGAGACGCGCCGGCTGCTGGCCCGCCGCATCGCCCAGCTCTCCGAGGCGCTGGGCTGCGAGCGCGAGCGCCTTGCCGGCTGGGCCCTCGCGCAGGCTGTCCTCGCCGCCTGGTGGAGCTATGAGGATTCGGGCCGCATCTGGGAGGTTCCCATGGCCGCGGCAGAGGCGCTCGTGGCGCTGGAGAGGGAATAGGCGCGCAAGACCCTCACCTTCTCGCCAGCACCCGCTTCACGGCTGCGACCACGTCGGCCACCGCCAGGCCGCAGGCGTCCATCAGCGAGTCGACATCGGGCGCGGTGCGGGCAAAGGCATCGGCGATTCCCACCCGCTCCAGGGGCACCGGACGCGTCTGGGCCAGAGCCTCGGCGACGGCCCCGCCCAGCCCACCGATGACGGTGTGCTCCTCAGCGGTGACGAGGGCCCCGGTCTCTTCGGCTGCCTGCCGGATGAGCTCTACATCCAGAGGCTTGACGGTGTGGATTTCCAGGACGCGGGCGTCGATCCCCTCCGCGGCCAGCCCTTCAGCCGCGCGCAGGCTCCGCCCGACCATGGTGCCGGTGGCGACAATGGTCACGTCGCCGCCGGGCCGGCGCACAATCCCGCGGCCGATGCACAGCCCGGTGCTCCGATCGTGTACCGGGATGGCGACGTCTCGGCTCAACCGCAGGTACACCGGGCCGTCATACTCCGCCACAGGCGGCACCCAGGCTGCGGCCTCCTCCGCATCCGCCGGGACGATGACCGTCATCTCCGGCAAGGCCCGCATGATGGCGATATCGGTGATGGCGTGGTGTGTGGGTCCATCCTTATAGTCGGATAGCCCGGCAAAGGCCGCCGCCAGCTTGACGTTTGTCCGCGCGTAGCAGACGCAGGTGCGGACCTGCTCCAGCGCCCGCAACGCCAGGAGCGCGGCAAAGCCGTTCACGAACGGGATGTGCCCGCCCAGGGCTAAGCCGACCGCCACGTCGACCATGCACGGCTCGGCGATGCCGATGTTGAAAAACCGCTCCGGAAAGCGCTCGGCGAAAAAGCGCGATAGCGTGGACGAGGAGGTGTCGGCGTCCAGTACCACCACATCGGGATTGGCCGCGCCATACTCCGCCAGTGCCAGGCCGAAGGCCTGCCGCATCGGTACCCCGGCCATCATGCCCCTCCCTTCAGCTCCTGCAGTGCCCGGGCGAGCTGCTCGTCGTTGGGCGGGACGCCGTGCCAGGCGGCGTTGTTCTCCATGAAGGAGACCCCCTTGCCTTTGGTCGTGCGCGCCACAACGACCGTCGGCCGATCGTGGATCTCCGCGGCCGTATCCAGGGCCTCGAGGATCTGCCGCATGTTGTGGCCGTTGATCTCGAGCACGGCCCAGTTGAACATCCGCCACTTGTCGGCAAAGGGCTCGAGGGGCAGGATCTCATGCACGGGGCCATCGAGCTGAACCCCGTTGCAGTCCACGATGGCCGTCAGGTTGCTCAGCCGGTACCTGGCCGCCACAAGCGCCCCCTCCCAGACGATACCGCCCTGGCACTCGCCGTCGCCCAGAAGGGTGTAGACCCGGTAGCTCAGCCCGCGCAGTCGGGCCGACAGGGCCAGCCCCGCACCGATGGCCACGCCGTGCCCGAGGATGCCGGAGGTCATCTCCACGCCGGGCGTCTTGAGCCGATCGGGATGCCCCTGCAGCGGGCAGCTCAGGTCCCCCCAGTGCGCCAGCTCTTCGATGGGGATAAAGCCCCGCGCGGCCAGGGCGGCGTAGAGGGGGGCCGAGGCGTGGCCCTTGCTGAGGATAAAGCGGTCGCGCTCCGGCCAGTCGGGGCGGGCGGGGTCGAGGCGCAGCCTGTGGAAGAAGAGCGCCGCCATGATCTCGGCCGCGGAAAGCGCACCGCCCGGGTGCCCGGCGGCGCGCCGGTGGATCATCTGCAGGCTGGTGATGCGGAGTTGGCGAGCCCGCTCCTCCAGCTCGGTGATAAGAGATTCAGGATAGTGGGCCATAGTCTGCCTCCAGGGCTGGTCAGCGGGCCGGGCGGTCGCCCTGCGCCGGCAGGAGCGCCCGCAGGTAGCGGATCGCCGCTTGCGCCGCTGTATCCGGGTCGGGATACGGCAGAATCTCCGCCGTGACGTACCCGCGATAGCCAAGCGCCTCGAGCGTCATCAGCACCTCGGGCAGGTTGAGATGCCCCTGCCCAGGCGCCCGGCGGTTGCTGTCCGCAACGTGCACGTAGCCGATGGCCTCGCCGGCGCGGATCAAACTGGCGGGGATCGAGCCGTCCTCGATGTTCATGTGAAACACATCCGGCATGAGCTTCACATTGGGGCAACCCGCCGCCTCGAGGACCTCCAGCCCCTCGGGGACGCTGTTGATATAGTTGATCTCGTAGCGGTTCACGGGCTCGAGGAGCAACTCGACCCCGAGCGTTGCCGCGTAGCCAGCGCACTCTCGCAGGCACTCCAGGAAGCGCTCCTGCGCCGCCTCGCGCGTCTCGCCTTCGTGGATCGGGCCGCGCACCCGCCCGAGGTTCACGCGGGCACCAAAGCGGGCCGCAAGGGCAACGAGCCCCTTGATGTGTGCCGCCGCCCGCCGGCGGACGGAAGGGTCCGGGTGCGTGCACCAGACCTGCCCCTCGCTGAACACGCGCCCCGTCGAGATGGCGGGGAGCTCCAGCCCGTGCTGCGCCAGGAGCGCTCCGAGCCGCTCCGGGTCGACCTCGGCGGCATCCCGCAGGGCGAGCTCGACCCCGTCATAGCCCAGCCGGGCGGCCTTCTCCAGGGCGACCTCCAGGCGGTCCCGATACACCACAAAGGCAAGAGGCGAGGCGTTCTCAGGGGCAATCGCCAGGCCAGTTTTCATTTTTCCCTCCCTGCGAGTTGACTCAGACCCTCACGCGCGGGTCTCAATGGCCGCGACCCGATCGGACCCCCACCCCCGACCCCGCCCCCAGGCGGGCACGTCGTGCCCGCCTGGGGGCGGGGTCATTCTGAATGGGTGTTTCGGGCTCCGCTGGCGCGCCGCAGCGCGCCAGCGGAGCCCGAAACACCCTGTAATGTCTTCCCCCTCCCCGAGGCGGGCGCCGCGGCGCCCGCCTCGGGGAGGGGGGGAGGGGGAGGGGCATCCGCAGCGCAGCATAGCTAGAGATCGTCCCGGCGACTTGTGCACGGCACCACGGGTTCTACGCCGAAAGGCCAGACTCGAGCGCCGTGTCTGAGGCCGCCCTCCGGCGGACGTGCCCCCTACGTGCTGTCTCTGTAGCCTTCATCCAGACTACTCGATTTCACCAAGTTGGGCAAAAGCAGGGGACGTCGCCTTTCATTGATCAGGGCCGATGGTCCCCGCTCACCTGAGCCCCCGTGGTCGGCGCCTACCGCTCGGGTCCGTTTGGGACCCAGGGGTCTCCCGAACACATCGCCTCCTCGGCCTCAGCGATCAGGCCGACGGAGATGTCGTGGCGGCCACCCTCGTAGGGGGTGACCAGCCAGGTATCGACCATATCCAGGGCCTCGTACTCGCCGGTGGTCTTGCCGCCGAGGCAGAGGATGTTGGAGTCGTTATGGGCGCGAGTCATGCGGGCCATATAGGTGCTCGTGCACAGCGCCGCGCGGACGCCCCTGAACTTGTTGGCGATGATGCTCATGCCAATGCCGGTGGAGCAGATGAGAATGCCTCTGCGGGCCACCCCCCGCGAGATCGCGCCTGCCACTCTGGC
>DYEI01000343.1 GCA_020725765.1 Anaerolinea sp.
GGGGGCGCCGGGGGTGGGGGACCTGCCGGTCTGCCGAGCCCTCTACCAGACCTGCGCGCTGTTGCCGCTGACCGCCCGCCAAAAGCTCTGCAGCTCCCACACGCGGAGGATATAGCCACTATACCCGCTCGCCGGCTGGGCGGTGTCGGCGTAGCTCACATACTCCGTACCGTCGGGCATCTGCGTGTAGCCGTACACGCAGACGATGTGCCCGACATTCTTGGAGCCCCAACCCGGGAGCCCGCGCGTCATAACGCCGGTGATGAATGGCATCCCGTTCTCCATGATGTCCTTCTGGATGATCCAGCGGAACTCTTCCAGGGAGCGGGCATGCCCGAAGCGGTACCAGTTCAGCTCCTCGCCGAGGAACGCGTTCACCCGCCGGTTCACAGGGGCGGTGATATTCCGGATCCACGCGCCCGCATTGGGGTTGATGCCGATCTCGGCGCCAAGCTGGTCGATGTTGGCCGTCACGGGGTAACCGGGATCCCAGTGCGAGAGCAGGGTGATGGCGGCACCTGCGGCACAGTAGTTCCGGTAGGCCCAGAGGTTGGGCTCGCGATACGGCTGCACATAGGCATAGGCCGCGCGCGTCCCCATGGGATGGCTCAGGATGCCGCGCTCGATGGGACCCGCAATCGAGACCTGGCTGCCATCCGGTATCTCGCCGAGCAGGGTGGCGGGAGCCTTGTTGAGCTCCCGAAGGCGCGCCTCGCGCGCCAGCTTGTACTCGGTCTGCTCCCGCAGCTCATCGTTGAGGAAGGAGAGGTCCGGCTGCGGCGGCGGAGCCGGCTGGGCCTCAGCCAGCGCAGGCTGGACCTCGGCCGGCGCAGTCCGGGCCTGCTCGCCCTGGGGGGCCGGCTGAACCACACGAGCGGCAGGGGCCGACAGCCACCCCGCAAAGGGGCCCGGCGCGGCGGACTGGCGCGAAGAGGGCAACATCATTCTGGGTACTACGTCTTCGGGGATGTCGGCCCTGGCTACAAGGGCGCCGGGCGCGAGCACGAGCGCAAACGCGGCTGCGAGGAATAGCGCACGCAGGGTTCGCACGAACAACGCAACACCTCCGAGAACCTGGCCAGGGAGACACCGTGGCCGCCGCCGCCCCCCCGGCCAGGGCAGGCGCGGCCAGAGAACCTCGCCGCGGCGGGCAACATCGGCAGGAGTTGCCACGTCGAGGGCGGCTTGAGCTTGTCGCAAGGGAGGACGTAACCTGGGGGGCCCAGAGATGGAGACCCGGGGTGGTGACGAGGCAGGCTACCCAGCTATGATTGCCGCAGGCCTGATATAATAGTGGTTCGTTGATGGTTTGGCAAATGGGCGTTGGATGGTAGCTGTTCACAGTCGCGTTCAGCGCATGGCGCGGGGCAGGCTGCTCTAACCCTACCCATCGGGGTCTGCCTTGCGACAGCCCCTCGGGGCCCCCCTCCCCCAGGCAGGCGCCAGGCGCCTGCCTGGGGGAGGGGTGGGGGTGGGGGAATCCCGTGGTTGCAGTGCATCACGACCGCTGCTCGAGGTGTTCCGATGCCCTATCGCATCTTTTATGATGCTCTGCAGGCCGAGCTGTGGGCAATGGATAGTGCACCGCGGGGGCGGGGAATCCAGAATAGGAGGGGGTGTTCGCGGGCGGCGAAGCCAGA
>DYEI01000344.1 GCA_020725765.1 Anaerolinea sp.
ATGGGTGTTTTGGGCTCTGGTGGCGCGCCGCGGCGCGCCACCAGAGCCCAAAACACCCATTGACAATGGCCCCGCCCCCACGCGGGCACGGCGTGCCCGCGTGGGGGCGGGGTGGGGGGCTGGCGATGGAGAATCCTTGCGCCTGCACACGTGGGAGGAGGGGACGCGTCCACGAACCCGACTCCGAAGGGGCTTGTTCAGCGCGGGCCTTGCGGGCCCGCGCGCCGCCAAATGGGCCGGCGGGCCCGGTTGGCGCGGCTGCTCCGTTGGGGTGGAACTATCGGATGGCCGACAGCGTCAGATGTATGTATCGATACCGAAGGTCGTGTGGTTCAGTGCTCAGGGAGATATGTCATGAAGGGTCCATTCCGTCCCGCTTTGCTTGCTGCCCTGATCCTTCTCCTCGTCACCGGCTGTGCTGCCCGGACCGCCGTGCCGCCCGCTCCGCAAAAAGGCGCGCGTGAGGTTGTCGACTCGGCCCCGGTCGAGGCGCCGGCGGCGCCGGGCGTTGGGCGAGCCTCTCCCGGGGGGTCGGCCCCTCTGGACACGGGCCGCAAGATCATCCTCACAGCCAACCTCGAGCTCGTGGTCAGGGAGACCGAAAGTACCGTGACAACGATCAAGGGGCTTGTCGCGGCCGAGGGGGGCTTTGTGGCCTCGGCCAACGTCTGGCGAGAGGAGAACCTCGTCCGCGCGCAACTCACCCTGCGGGTGCCCGCGGAGCGGATGGAACCACTCCTCGCCGAGATCAAGAAGCTGGCCATCCGTGTGGAGCGTGAGCAGTCGGGTGGTCAGGACGTCACCGAGGAGTACATCGACCTCGAGGCGCGCCTGCGCAACCTCGAGGCGACCGAGACCGAGCTCCGCGAGCTGCTCAAGGGGGTCCGGGAAAAGACCGGCGAGGCCGAGCAGGTCATGGCGGTCTACCGCGAGCTCGCGAGTGTGCGCGGGGAGATCGAGCGCATCAAGGGGCGAATGCAGTACCTGGATCGCTCCGCCGAGCTGGCTACGGTGAACCTGTCGCTAACCGAGCGCGGCCCCGAGCCGATAGGCGCTCCGGGCTGGCAGCCGCTGCAGACGGCGCGGCGTGCACTCAACGCCCTGGTTCAGACCCTCAAGCTCGGAGCCGAAGCCGTCATCTGGGTCGGGCTTTTCGTCCTGCCCCTGCTGGGAGTCCCAGCCGTGGTCCTCTGGGTCGTCTGGCGGCTGACGCGACGGCGCAGGCCACAGGGCTAGCGTGGTGTAGCATCTCTGTCGGTGTGTAGCCGCGACGGGGGCACGGCGTGCCGTGCCCCCGTCGCACCTGGTGCCTGCAGAGACTCTGGCTGCGCCTGTGTCGGCGGGAAGACCTGCACGAAAGCTCGCCCTCGCTGGCGCCTTCAGCCAGAAGCGAGCTGTCGGATCGCATCGAGGTGCTCTCGGGCCATGCACTCGCCGATGGCGATCGCCTTCCCAAGATCGTACATGGCCGTCACGGGGATCGGGCCCAGATCGGGGCGCAGGAGCAGGTCGGGCGGGTTATCCTCAAGGCGCCGGGCAGTGTAGGCCGCACACAGAAGGTTCCAGGACTTGACGAGGGCTACAGCAGCTCTCCGGCGCCTGGCCTTCGCCAGAATCTGCTCCGCCACCCGGGCGGGACCTGGCAGTCCACTAAAGCTCGTATGCTCGAGGGGGCAATCGAACGGCACGCTCACGTCCACCGCCAGCACCCGTCGAGCCCCGAGCTTGCGCGCCACGTCGACGGGGACGTTGTTCAGCACGCCACCGTCAACGTAGAGGCAGCCGTCCGCCTCCAGGGGGCACAGTATCCCCGGCACGGCGATCGTCGCCTGTATGGCCGCAAGCAGCGGCCCCCGGCTCAGGTGCACCTCGCGCGAGTTGCGCAGGTCCACCGCTACCGCAGCAAAGGGGCGGGGCAGCTCCTCGATGAGCGGGTCGCCAATCCGCTGGCGGAGCACCTCCAGGAAGCGGCGCGTGCTGAGGAGCGCCCAGCCCGAGGGGTCGGGCTCGAGGACCCTGGCGGGATCGATGCCGATCAGGAGGGACTCGATCTCGGCGCCACTGAGCCCCGCGGCGTAGAGCCCGCCGACCACACCGCCGGCACTCGTCCCCGCGATGGCTCCGACGCGCACCCCCGCCTCGTCCAGGACCTTGAGGAGGCCAATATGGGCCCCTCCGCGCGCCCCACCGCCACCAAGAGCCAGTCCCAAGTGGCTGCCGGTCTCCACGTGAGCCTCCAGAGTGCTACCAGGCGAGCGATCAGCCCTCCAGCGCTTTCTCGAGCACGGGCAGCTCGTCGCCTATCCGACGGAATCCAAAGCGCTCGTAGAGCTTTTGGGCCGCGGTGTTGTCCCCCTGAGTATTGAGCGAGAGCCGGCGCACGCGGCCGCGTCGGAGATGTGAGAGAGCCTCCATCAACAGCCGCGACCCGATGGCCTGCCGGCGGTACTCCGGCAGCACGGCCAGGCGCACCACCTGCCCCTCCTCGCCCTCAAAGGTGCTCAACGCATAGCCTACCGGCCGCCGATCCAACTCGGCAATCGCCAGATGTGGATTCGACCGGAGCGCCGCCTCCAGCATGGCCCTCGGGTAGCGCCACAGCAGCGGAAAAGAGGCGGCGTCGATCTGCTCCACGGTAGACAGGTCCTCGGGACGTGCCGGGCGCACGCGCACATGAGGATGCCCGGAAAGCTCGGGCCCCTCAAGGGTTCTCTCATAGCTGATCAGCGTGTTGACCTGCTGGAACCCGTGCTCCTGCAGCACTTCCAGCAGCCAGGGCGCCTCGCCGATATAGTGGACGAACCGGATTCCACGCTCCCGCAGGTGCTGCTCAGAGGCCGGCCACAGTTCCTTCCAGATGCTGCCGACGTTCTCGCGGTCGGCGATGGCGGCAGCGCTCAGCCTGGCAACGGGGGCCGCGCGCAGATCAAAGAGGCAGAAGCCCACAGTCTGCGTGCCACGGCACACAAGCACCGCTCCACAGTCTGCCTCGAGGGCATCGAGTTGGTCCCAACGGGCCGTACCTCCCGAATGCCAGGCCTGCTGTAGCAGCGTGCAGATGGCGAGCCGGTCACTGCGGGTTGCAGCCCGGATCGTCAGCTCTTGCGTCGTCTCATGCATCCTTTCACCACTGCGTGTCAGGTATCATAGCGGTCAGCCCCGACCGGTCCCCACAGACCGGTTGACGGCCTGCGCCTTGCAGACTAGGATGGGCAACCGGCACACGATTCGCAGGATCGAGGGCGCACATGCCAGACCTGAGAAGGACCACCCCCGCCTCCAGAGCAACGGGAGGCGGCCACGACACCCCGCCTCCCCCTCCGCGCCAGCGCGTGTGGCCTCTGCTGGTTGCCGCCCTGAGCGTTGCCTTGCTCGCTCTCTGTGTGCGCCTGTTGTGGCTCCGGACGGGCGCTGCGCCGCGGCGAATCGGCGTCATCGCCGGGCACTGGCAGAGCGACCCCGGTGCGACCTGCCCCGATGGACTCCGGGAGATAGATATCACCCTGCCCATTGCCCGTGCGGTCGTCGAGAGGCTGAAGGCCAGCGGCTACGAGGCAGAGGTACTGCCCGAGTATTCGAGCCGCCTGCACGGCTACCGTGGGCTGGCGCTCCTCTCACTGCACGCCGATTCCTGTGTCGCGCTGACCGGCTTCAAGGTCGCCGGGCGAGGCATTGGCCCATCCTCCGCCGCCTCGGCCCGCCTCGCCGATTGCCTCACCCGGCGCTACGGCGCTGCAACGGGGCTACCCTTCCATGCCAGCACAATCACGCCCGCCATGACCAGCTATCACGCCTTCCGCAAGGCAGCACCGGGCACGCCAGCAGCCATCGTGGAGTTGGGCTTCCTCGGCGCGGACCGCCGGCTGCTCACGGCCGAGCAGGAGCGGGTCGTGCAGGGCATCGTTGAGGGCCTGCTCGAGTTCCTCGCGAGCACCGGTCGCCCTGCGCGCACCCCTTGACGCCTCGGCCCTCAGAACGGCGCGGATTATAACATCGGCCCCGAGAGCCGACAAGTCTATTCCCCACGCCCTCGGACCGCACGCACCTCTGCCAGCGTCGGCTGCGCGGCCGTCCCGCCGGCCCCTCGCGTCGAGAGGCTGCCGCACGCGACCGCGATTTCGAGACACTCCGCGAGAGGCAGTCCCTGCAGGAAACCGTACACAAAGCCGGCATCAAAGCTGTCGCCGGCGCCGGTGGTGTCCACAACCTCGACCGACAGACTCGCCGCCCGGGAGACCTCTCCTCCCCGGCGCGCCAGGGCTCCCGCCGCACCAAGCTTGATGACGACGGTCGGAACCTGCTCTGCGAGCCGCTCCAGCGCAGCCCCCACATCGGGCAGGCCGGTGATCCGCTGCGCCTCGACCTCATTCGGCAGGAAGATGTCCACCTGTTTCAGCACAGCCGGCAGTCCCCCGTCCCAGCGCTCGGCCGGGTCCCAGCCGGTATCGAGCGACACGCTCGCCCCGGCACGCCGGGCCTCTGCCAGCAGTGTCGGCAGGGCTGCCGCCAACCGCGGCTGCAGGAAGTAGCTGGCCACGTGGACGTGCCGCGCCTCCCGGAACCAGGCGGGATCGATCCGGCTGCCTTCGAGGGCGGCGATAGTGCCTGGAAAAGTGAGCAGCGCCCGGTCGTGGGCAGTGCTCAGGCTGATGGTCGCCCCCGTCTTGAGCTGACCCGCGCGGGCGATGTGCCGGGTGTCGACCCCCAGGGCGGCCAGCGCCCGCAGCATATAGTCGCCGAACTCGTCCGCACCCAGGAGGCTGGCCAGGGCGGTGCGCAGCCCGAGCTTCGCTGCCTGGCACGCGAAGATGCTGGCCGAGCCACCGATGGTCAGAATCAGGTCCTCGACCAGCTTCTCCTGGCCGAAGGCCGGTGTCGGGTCCTGCGCGCGCACGATCAGATCAACGTTCGAGTCGCCAAGGACGAGCACATCCAGCGTGGGCTCTCCCATCTGTACCTCCTCCGGGCGGGGCGCAGGGTTCCGTCGTGCCTTGCACCGGGCCGGACTTGTCACGGATGCATTGCGGGCACATGATAGGGAGTGTAGCAGTGGCTGTCAACACCACTCATGTCTTCCGCGAGTTGTGGCGGCATCGCAGGTTGCGCTCCAAAAGGCCAGACTCGAGGGGTCAAGCCCCCTCGCCCCGTCCCCGCGCTGCTCAGGGGCGGACAGGCCGCTTCGGCCGCCGTCCCTCGGCCCTTGCTGGAGGGTACCCCATCCCCCCCATCCCCCTTCCCCGCCGCCGAGGCGGCGGGGACGGGGGCGTCTTATGTCATGGGAGGGGGTGTTCGCGGGCGGCTTCGCCGCCCGCG
>DYEI01000345.1 GCA_020725765.1 Anaerolinea sp.
CCCGCCTGGGGGAGGGGTCGGGGGTGGGGGCATTACAGCATGAGCCGCGCCAGATAACTGCCGACGGGGCGATGGACGTAGTAGTGAGGGGCGAGCACCTCAAAAGGCCAAACTCCACCCAACCTCACCCCCCTCTGCTGAGGCGGACGCCGCGGCGTCCGGCTCGGCAGAGGGGGGGCCACACACAGCATAGCCCGGCACGCCTCGCCTCCCCAAGGGCGTCTACACGGGCCACGGGCACGGCCGAGAGGGCGCGCCGCCGCTCACCAGGAACAGCCCCGCGCAGCGACGGGCCAGACCGCCTCGACGATGCCACGCCGCACGGCGTGCAGCCGGTCGTGCAGGTTCACAGTGGTGCAACAGTGGCTGGGTATCAGGCGCACCCGGTCGCCCGGGCGGAGCGTCGCGGTGTGCCCCTCGGCAAGGGCAATGCGTCCGTGCTCCTCCGACAGCCTGACGCTCTCGACGCCCTCGATCCCCACGACCTGCGGCGGACCAAACTCGCCGGTCGTCGCCTTGAGCCCCGCGTCGACGACCAGACGGCCCGGGTCGGGCCGGCTGATGACGGTGGCGAGGATAAAGAGGGAGGGCTCAAACTCGGGACGCACCGGGCGGTAGGTCGCATCGACAAAGACGTAGGAGCCAGCCTGGATCTCGGTGACGCCGGGGTATGCGCCGGTGATGTCGTAGGTGCCGGTGCCGCCGCCGCTCACCACTCGGACGGGCAGGCCTTCGCGCTCGAGCAGCGCCCTTGTCTCGATGAGGGGCGCCAGGGCGGCCTCAACGCGGGCCTTTCTCTCGGCCGGGTCACGGACGAGCACGAGGTGTCCCTCATAGCCCATCAGGCCGGCGAGCTCCAGGCTGGGGGCATCGGCTACCATCCGGGCGAGGGCGAGTGCCGGCTGACCCGGCGCCACCCCGCACCGGCCCATGCCGATGTCGACCTCAACCAGCACGGGAAGCCTCAGGCCCTCCCGCTGCGCTGCCTCGCTGAGGGCAGCGATATTCTCCTGGTCGTCCACCGCCACAGTGACGCGGGCGCGATGGGCCAGCGCCATCAGGCGGGCGACCTTGCCCGGCCCGACGATCTGGTTGGCGATCAGGATGTCGTCAAAGCCGGCGGCCGCAAAGACCTCCGCCTCCGAGAGCTTGGCGCAGGTGATGCCACGGGCGCCGGCGGCGAGCTGCCGCCGGGCGATCTCGGGGCACTTGTGCGTCTTGACGTGCGGGCGCAGGTGCGCCGGCCGGCCGGCGAAAAAGCCCGCCATCGTGGCCAGGTTGCGCTCGAGGGCGTCCAGGTCCACCAGGAGCGCGGGGGTGTCCAGCTCGTCAACGGCGAGACCCGTCGCATCCGGGGGGTCAGGGTAGCAGGGGGCCATAGGCTACCTCCTTCAGCAGGCCATGCCAGGGGGCGGAGGTCCCCGCCCTCGTCGTATACCGTATGCGGGCGGTGGGAGGCTGTCAACTCCGCCGAACCCACATTCCACTGCACGTCGCCACAGCCACTCGCGGCCAGGAAGCCTCCCTACGGTGGTCCCATCGCAAGCCATCCGAACGAGCGGCGCGAGACCCCCTACCGTTCCCCCGACGCGAGACTGTTGCATGGATCGACTTGCGCACATGACACACTTAAGGTATAATGGCCACACTCTGCATGAGTGGGGGGTGCTGACATGCCAGTTCGTCCTTATACCCGCAGCCAGA
>DYEI01000029.1 GCA_020725765.1 Anaerolinea sp.
GCGTCCGCCAGGGGGAGGGGTCAGGGGTGGGGGCGGCTGCGCGAGATGCTGCACAGGCCGGGGCCGCCTACGCTCCCCCACGCCACTTGTGGGTAATGGATAGGTCCGCCTGGGGGAGGGGGTTCCCCGACGGGCAGAGCTACGAGCAGCGGGCTCCCGTGCCATACGCTGAACGCGTGTCTGAACACGTACCCCACAACCCCGAATTGACAAACGCCCGTCCTCCTGCTATGATATCTCCATCCATACGGTAACGACAGTGAACAGGACTAGTAAGCGGCGTGATGAGGCCCAGAGAGTCGGGGTAAGGTGAGAGCCCGATGCCAACGGCGCCGCCGAATGGACCTGGGAGTCGTGCAGCGAAAGGGAACCCCCGAGTAGCGCGCACCGGAGACGCCACCGTTATCAGGGCGCTGGATATCGGGCCGACCTCCACCGCCGGGAGGAAAGCCCCGTATCTGTAGGAGAGTGAGGCTGGCTGTACCTACCCGCCATCATGGCGGGTTTTTTCGTTAAGGCCGGCCTAACGTGGGTGGCACCGCGGGAGCCGCAAGGGCCTCTCGTCCCACTGGGGATGAGAGGCCCTTTTGGTTTCCCAACGGCTGCCCTCGGCCCGGCAACCCGAAATGGAGGGGAGTGCCATGGCTCCCGAAACCGGCACACGAGAAGGCTCAGAGCTTCCGACCGTTTCAGCTCCCGCTGAAGGCGCCCTCGCCGCCCCGCGCCTCGCCCGCGTCCGCGAGCTGCCCGCGGACCTCGAGACCCCGGTCTCGGCCTACCTCAAGCTGCGCGGCCGCGGCCCCTCGTTCCTCCTCGAGAGCGTGGAGCACGGCGAGCACCTCGGGCGTTACTCCTTTATCGGCCTCAGGCCCTCGCGCATCCTGACCTCGTGGCGAGGCCGTGTGGAGCTGGCCGATGCCGATGGCCGCGTCACCCGCCTGCAGAGCCGGGACGTCCTTACGGCCCTGCGGGCCCTGCTGCAGGGCGGCCCCGCCCCCATCCCGGGGCTGCCACGCTTCACCGGCGGCGCCGTCGGCTACCTCGGCTACGACATCGTCCGCGATATCGAGCGGCTGCCCGAGGCGGCCCGCGACGTCTTGGGCCTGCCGGAGGCGGTGCTGCTCTTCTGCGACGTCACGGTGATCCTCGATCACGTCCGCCATCGGCTGTGGATCGTCGCCCAGGCTCCGGTCCAGGGCTCGCGCGGCCGGGTCGAGGCTCAGGCCGAGGCGCTGATCGAGGAGACGATCGCCTCCCTGCGGGGGCCGCTCCCTTCGGCAGAGCTGCCGCCCGCCACCCAGAGCGGCACGGCACGCCCCGAGATCACCCGCGAGGGTTTCGAGGCAGCCGTCTGCCGGGCCAGGGAGTACATCGCCGCGGGCGATATCTTCCAGGTGGTGCTGTCGCGGCGGCTCGTGCGCCCTACAGGGGCATCCCCCCTGTCCGTCTACCGCGCCCTCCGGCGCCTCAACCCCTCCCCCTACATGTTCTACCTGGACCTGCCGGGCGATCTCCGCCTGATCGGCTCCTCGCCCGAGGTGCTCGTCCGCCTCGAGGGGCGGACGGCTCAGATCCGCCCGCTCGCTGGCACCCGCCCCCGCGGCGCCGACGACGCGCGCGATCGCGCCCTCGCCGAGGAGCTGCTCGCCGACCCCAAGGAGCGCGCCGAGCATGTGATGCTGGTCGACCTCGCCCGCAACGACCTCGGCCGCGTGTGCCGCTACGGCAGCGTGACGGTGCCCGAGCTCATGCAGGTCGAACGCTACTCGCACGTCATGCACATCGTCTCCGACGTCCGCGGAGAGCTCGCCCCCGGCTATGACGCCATCGACCTCCTCCGCGCCAGCTTTCCGGCTGGGACGGTGTCGGGCGCGCCCAAGGTTCGGGCCATGGAGATCATCGAGGAGCTGGAAGGGACGCGCCGCGGGCCCTATGCCGGCGCCGTTGGCTATTTTGACTATGCCGGCAACATGGACGTCTGCATCACCATCCGCACCATCGTGATGCACGGGCAGACGGCCTACCTGCAGGCCGGCGCCGGCATCGTCGCCGATTCGGACCCGGCGCGGGAGTACGAGGAGACGGAGAACAAGCTCCGCGCTCAGGAGCTGGCCATCGCCATGGCCGAGGAAGAGAGCGCGCAGCCATCGGACGAAAGGAGGGCGTCATGCTGATCGTGATCGACAACTATGACTCCTTCACCTACAACCTGGTCCAGTACCTTGGCGAGCTGGGGGCCGAGCCACGGGTCTTCCGCAACGATGAGGTCTCCGCGGAGGAGCTGGAGCAGCTTTCGCCAACACACCTGGTCATCTCTCCCGGGCCGGGCAGGCCGGAGGATGGGGGCGTGTCTGGCGAGGCCATCCGCGCCCTGGCCGGAAGGGCGGCTATCCTCGGCGTATGCCTCGGGCACCAGTGCATCGCCCACGTCTTTGGCGGCCGGGTCGAGCGGGCGCCCCGGCTCCTGCACGGCAAGACGTCGCTCATCTACCACAGCGGTGAGGGCCTGTTGGCCGGCCTGCCCCAGCCCTTCGAGGCCACCCGCTACCACTCGCTCATCGTCGCCGCGCCCCTGCCAGCAGAGCTCGAGGTGACGGCCCGCACCGCCGAGGGAGAGGTGATGGCCCTGCGCCACCGCGAGCTGCACATCTACGGCCTCCAGTTCCACCCGGAGTCGATCCTGACCGAGGGTGGCAAAAAGATCCTGCGCAACTTCTTAGACTTGAGGGGAGGGCGAGCATGACCATTCAGGAAGCCATAGGCCGGGCGATGCGCCGCGAGAGCCTCAACGCCGCCGAAGCCGAGGCGGTCATGGATGGGATCATGAGCGGCGAGGCGACGCACGCGCAGATCGGTGCCTTCCTCGCTGCCCTTGGCACCAAGGGCGAGACGGCCGAGGAGATCGCCGGCTGTGCCCGGTCCATGCGGCGGAATGCGACGCCGGTGCAGCCGCGCAGCCGCGAGCTGGTCGACACCTGCGGCACAGGGGGCGATGGCGCCCGCACCTTCAACATCTCGACGACGGCGGCCCTCGTCGCCGCCGGGGCGGGCCTCAAGGTGGCCAAGCACGGCAACCGCTCCATCTCCAGCCGCTGTGGGTCGGCGGACGTGTTCGCCGCCCTCGGCGTGCGTGTCGACCTGCCGCCGGACCGGGTGGCGGCCTGCATCGACGAGGTGGGGATCGGCTTCCTCTTTGCGCCCGCCCTGCACCCCGCCATGAAGCACGCCATGGCGGCCCGCCGGGAGCTGGGCGTGCGCACCGTGTTCAACATCCTCGGGCCGCTGACCAACCCGGCAGGGGCGACCATGCAGCTTGTGGGCGTGTTCGACCCCGCGCTGACCGAAAAAGTCGCACGCGTGCTCGACGCCCTCGGCACCCGCGCCGCCTACGTCGTGCACGGAGCCGATGGCCTCGACGAGCTGTCGACGACCGGCCCCAACCTGGTGACCGAGCTGCGCGACGGCCGCATCCGCTCCTACGTCCTCGATCCATGTGAGCTGGGCCTGCCACGCAGCCGCCTTGAGGACCTGCAGGGCGGAGACGCCGAGACCAACGCGTCGATCACCCGCCGGGTGCTCGAGGGCGAGCGCGGACCGCGGCGGGACGTGGTGCTCCTCAACGCCGGCGCGGCGCTCTGCGCCGGCGGCCGCGCGGCGAGCCTTCGCGAGGGCATTGCCCTCGCCGCCGAGGCCATCGACTCGGGGCAGGCGCTTGCCGTCCTCGAGCGGCTGATCGCCTTTTGCGAGGCCGAGTGATGCTGGAGCACATCCTCGAAGGCACCCGCCGCCGCGTTGCCGCGAGCATGGCGCTGCGGCCCCCGGAGGATCTGGCGGAGCTGGCCTCCCGCACCGAGGCTCCGCTCGATTTCGCCGCAGCGCTGCGGTGCCCCGGCATCGCGCTCATCGCCGAGGTCAAGCGCCGCTCCCCCTCCCGGGGCGACCTCCGACCCGACCTCGACCCGGCGGCGCTGGCCGAGGCTTACCGGCGGGGCGGCGCTGCCGCCATCTCGGTCCTCACCGAGCCGGAGCACTTTGGCGGCTCGCTGGCCGACCTCGCCGCCGTGCGCGCCGCCCTGCCGCGGAACCCCTCCAGAGGGGAGCCGGTGCCGGTGCTGCGGAAGGACTTTACGGTGCACCCCTATCAGATCATGGAGGCACGGGCCTCTGGGGCCGACGCGGTCCTGCTGATCGTGGCGGCGCTCAGCGACGGGGAGCTGGCCGCCCTCACTGCCGAGGCGCGCCGATGGGGGCTGACCTGCCTGGTCGAGGTGCACGATGAGGCGGAGCTGGCGAGGGCGCTCACCATCCAGCCGCAGGTCATCGGCATCAACAGCCGCAACCTCCGGACCATGGAGGTAGACCTCACCGTGATCGAGCGCCTCAGGCCGGCGGTCCCTCCCGGTGTCCTGATCGTGGCCGAGAGCGGCGTGCGTGGGCCGGAGGACGTGCGACGCCTGCGGGACGTGGGGGTCGATGCCATCCTGGTCGGCGAGGCGCTGGTGCGTTCCCCCTCGCCCGAGGCCATGGCCCGAGCTCTGGTGGAGGCAGGCCTGTGACACACGTAAAGGTCTGCGGCCTGACGACGCTGGAGGACGCGCTGGCAGCCGCCGAGGCCGGCGCGGACCTCCTCGGCTTTGTGCTGGTACCCTCAAGCCCCCGCCGGGTCACGCCGGAGCAGGCGGCCCGGATTGTGGCTGGCCTGCGGGCGCGCGGCGTTCGCCTGCCCTGCGTGGGGGTCATCGCCAACCTTGGGGCGGCCGAAGCGCAGCAGCTCAAGAGCGGCTGCGGCTTTGACCTGTTGCAGCTGCACGGCAACGAGGGTCCCGAAGTAGCCGCCGCGCTCTACCCCGGGGTCATCGTCGGCCGAGCCGTCAGCGGCCCCGAGTCGCTCGCCGACCTTGCCCGCTACCGCGCCTACGCCTACCTGCTCGACTCCCGCGGCGCCGAGGCCCGCCGAGGCCCCGCAGGGCCGTGGGACTGGCGCCTCCTGCGCTCCGTGACGCTACCCGGACGGGTCATCGTGGCGGGAGGCCTCACCCCCGAGAACGTCGCCGAGGCGGTGCGCCTGGCCCGTCCCTGGGGGGTGGATGTGGCGAGCGGCGTCGAGGCCGCGCCGGGCCGGAAGGACCGCGCGGCCATGCGGCGCTTTGTCAGAGCTGTTCGAGAGGTGGATGATGCAGATGAAACCGATGGTTGAGGCCTGTACCCTGCCGGATGCCCGCGGCTACTACGGCGCCTATGGGGGGCGCTTTGTGCCCGAGACGCTCATAGCCCCCCTTGAGGAGCTGGCGGCCGCCTACGCCGAGGCGCAGGCTGATGCAGGATTCCGAGTGGAGCTGGCACATCTCCTGCACACCTACGCCGGGCGGCCGACGCCCCTCTACCTGGCACGGCGCCTGACGGCCCACGCCGGCGGGGCCCGCATCTACCTGAAGCGCGAGGACCTTGCCCACACCGGCGCCCACAAGATCAACAATGCCCTCGGGCAGGGCCTCCTTGCCCGCCGTATGGGCAAGCGGCGCGTCATTGCCGAGACCGGGGCGGGCCAGCACGGCGTCGCCACGGCCACCGTCTGTGCCCTGTTGGGGCTCGAGTGCACGGTATACATGGGCACCGCCGACATGGCGCGGCAGGCCCCCAACGTCGAGCGCATGCGACTCCTCGGCGCCGAGGTCCGCGGCGTAGATGGCGGCTCGCGGACTCTGAAGGACGCCATCAACGAGGCCCTGCGCGACTGGGCCTCCAGCTACGAGGATACCTACTACCTCCTCGGCTCCGCCCTCGGGCCGCACCCCTATCCGCTCATGGTGCGGGACTTGCAGTCCTGCATCGGCCGCGAGGCGCGGGATCAGCTCCTGGCCGCCGAGGGCCGCCTGCCGGACGTGGCGGTCGCCTGTGTGGGGGGAGGGTCCAATGCCATCGGGCTCTTCCACGCCTTTCGCGACGATCCCGTGGTCCTCGTCGGTGTCGAGGCCGGCGGGCAGGGGATCGAGACCGGCCGCCATGCCGCGCGCTTTGGCGATCCCCGCCGGGGCCGGCCGGGCGTGCTCCACGGCACCCGCTCCTATCTGCTGCAGGATGAGCACGGGCAGGTCGCCGAGACCTTTTCCATCTCGGCGGGGCTGGACTATCCCGCGGTCGGCCCGGAGCACGCCTACCTGCGCGAGATCGGCCGCGCCCGCTACACCTCGGTCCGCGATGACGAGGCCCTGGCCGCTTTTCGGCTCCTGGCACGGGTCGAGGGAATCATCCCGGCGCTGGAGTCGGCCCATGCCGTCGCGGAAGCGCTCAAGCTGGCGCCGACCATGGACCCCGGGGGCATTGTGCTCGTCAACCTCTCGGGCCGCGGGGACAAGGACCTGGCGCACGTCTTTTCCCTTTTCAGAGGAGCACAGAGGGAGGCAGCCGATGGCTGAGGGCGTCACGGGCGAGCGAAGGATCGCCGCCGCCTTTGCCACCGCGGCAGCAGACCGCCGCGCTGCGTTGGTCATCTACCTCACTGCGGGTTGGCCGAGCCTCGAGGCCACGCTGACGCTCGTGCCGATGCTCGAGCGGGCGGGGGCCGACCTCGTGGAGCTGGGCGTGCCCTTCTCCGACCCCATCGCCGATGGTCCCATCATCCAGCGGGCCAGCTATGGGGCGCTGCAGCAGGGCACCACTCCGCGGCGTTGCGTGGAGCTGGTCGCGCAGCTGCGCGCGGGGGGCGTGCGGCTGCCCCTCGTCCTCATGGGCTACTACAACCCCATCCTGGCCTGGGGCGTTGGCGACTGCGTCCGCGCCTGCCGTGAGGCCGGGGTCGATGGGCTCATCGTTCCTGACCTGCCGCCTGAGGAAGCGGGGGAGCTGGACGGCGCCACGCGGGCCGATGGCCTCGCGCTCATCCCCCTGGTCGCTCCCAACACGCCGCAGGAACGCCTGGCGGGGATAGCCGAGGGGGCACGGGGCTTTCTCTACCTGGTCTCCCGCCCCGGGACCACGGGCCCCCGGGACCGGCTTGCGGATGGCCTGGCCGATTACGTCGCCCGCGCCCGGCGCGCCAGCCGCCTCCCCCTGGCGCTCGGCTTTGGGATCAGCAGCCCGGCCCAGGCCCGGCAAGCGGCGCGCCTTGCCGACGGGGTCGTTATCGGCAGCGCCATTGTCGAGCAGGCGGTGCAGGGGCCGGAGGCGGTCGAGGGGCTCGTCAGAGAGCTGCGTACGGCGATGGCCCGCGAGGAATGAGGCACCACGCCGTTATCACCAATCCAGCTCCTGCAGCAAGACCCGCCGCTGTGAGATGCGCGCCGGGTCGCCGACCGGCTCGAGGCGCTCGCCCGTCAGCGGATCATACCAGCCCACGGCCAGCTGGTAGCGCCCGGAGGGCACCCCTGCCATGTCCAGCACCAGGCGGTCGCTTACGACCTCGCCCTCGGCCCAACGGCTGGTCGGATAGGTATCGGCGAGGGGCATGGCATCCCGCTGGGCAACAATCTTTTCTGTGGCCGGGTCAAAGCAGTGCAGGAACACCTTATAGTCCCGCCCCGGCGCCGCCAGCGCCTGCCAGTGCAGCGTCACGACGACCTGCCCGCCTGCCCGCTCCAGGTCATAGCCCGGGAGCGCGATCAGCTCACCAAAGCGCACCCCGACCGGGTAGGCAAAGGATGGGAGCGTGCGATTGCGCTCGGCAGCCTTGACCAGGATGGGGTCGCCGGGCGACCACTGCCCCAGCAGCCGGCCGTCAGCGTCGCGCAGCTCCAGGAGCAGGCGGTAGCTGCCGGGAGGCGCCCCCGCGGGGACGTGCAGAGCGGCCCGAGAGTTGACAAGGGCGTGGAGCGGCCAGCGGCTCGTCGGGTAGATGGCCGAGAGAGGGGCCTCGGCCGTCGCCACCGCGCGCCCCTGCTCATCGACGAGGGAGAGGCGGGTCGAGACCTCCGGCAGGGGCGCAGCGCGGGCCGTCCACTGCACGAAGGCTGCGACCTCCTCGCCATCCGCCACCTCCAGCCGCTCAGGGTGCCAGCGCACGATGGCGAGCCCACAGTCAAAAGCGTGCAGGATGGGCACCTCGGCCCGGATGGTCGGCTGGCGCAGCGCCACCGGCGGCAGGCGGACGGAGCCAAGGGGCTGGAGGCTCTGCACGTCGTAGAGCGTCAGCTCCACCTGATACCCCTCACCGGGTGGCGTACCGGGGGGAATGCGCAGCTCGTAATAGTCCGCCACCGGTACGTCAACCGCCCACAGGCTGGTCGGATAGAGGCCGTAGCGGGGCTGGACGTCCAGAGCCGCCCCCGGCACCTGCCGCCCGTCGGGCCCCCACAGGCGCACCGAGCTCGCATAGTCCCGCCCCAAGGGGGCCGTCGGCCGCCAGGTCACGTGCACCCGCAGCACCCCCTCCCGCACCTCGGCAACGCTTCCCTCAAGAACGTCCACATACCGTCCGAGGCGCGCCTGCGCCGGAGCTTCCGGCGCAGCCTCCGGAGCGAGCACACGCACCGGCGAGAGGTAGGTCGTGCCCAGGCTCGTACCCCGCGGCGTGTGTGGCGCCAGCAGCCCATCGGGAGCGCGCACCTCCACCGCCAGGAGCGCCAGCCCCGGCGCCACCTCCGGCGGCACGGTGAAGGTGTGCTCGGTCAGCTCCGCAAGCGGCACCTCGCTGACCGCCAGGGACGGGCTCGAGAGGAAAGCTTCGCTCGCCGTCGTCAGCCTGACCACGGCGGTGAGGGGACGGGGGTCGCCCGCCTCCCAGCGCAGGCGCAGATGCAGGGCCTCTCCAGGATGGACCGTGCGGGGAGCCAGGTCATAGCCCGCCAGGCGGACAGAGTCCCCAAAGGCCAGGCCCTGAGGGTTGGGGTGCAGGTAGGGCATGACGAGGTAGTCCATCGTCTCTGTCGCAAGAGCACCCGGAGCAGCGGCGCGGGCGGCGAGGGTCCCGGCAAGGCCGGCGCCCGCCAGCAGCCCTGCGACAACGGCCACGGCGACGACCATCCCCAGCCAGTGTCGGCGCGAGCGCCACAGGCCCGCAACGATGAGCACCGCTGCCGCCGCTATCGCGGTCAGCGAGGCCCGTTCCGCAGCCGCCCGCACCCGCGTCGGCCCCAAGCTCAGCTCCACCCGGTGCTTTCCTTCGGACATCTCCAGAGCGATGCGCCCGTTGGCCGCGCCGGCGAGGATCTCTGCAGGCTCGCCGTCAACCGTCGCCTGCCAGCCGGCAAAGTCGTAGGTCTGGAAGATGGCGATGGCCTCCGGACTCTCGACCGTCACCTCCCACACCTGCCGCTCCGGCCCGGCCGAGAGGAGCTGCGAGCCGCCGAGTTGGCCCTTGCCGGCGACGGGCGGGGGGTACTCCTCCCCACGGATCAGGGCGGCCGAAGTGAACGGGCGGGGCACCGCGGTCGCGGGGAGGTACTCGGCCCGCACCGTGCTGCCGATGTTGCTGGTCAGATGCTCGTAGAGCTGCAGCCGCTCGGATGTTATGTCCTGTTCGCGCAGGGGCAGCGGCTCTACCGGCAGCCGTGCCAGGGCCGAGGCCGCCAGGGCGAGCACCAGCACCGGCGTAAGCCACCGCAGCCGACCGAGACGGCTCAGCGCCACAGCGGCGACCAGCGCCGTCGCCAGCGCCACAATGGAGAGGAAGCGCCAGGGGAACTGCACCATGGGCAGCAGGGGCAGCTTTTCCCAGGCGACCGCCGAGGAAGGGGTGATTGGCCACACGGCATACGCCAGGAGCGGCACCAGCGCCAGGTCACCCCAGCGCGGTCGGCGTCGCCATGCCCAGCTCCCGAGGATCACTGCCAGCCCGCCCGCAATCAGTGCCGCCTGCAGTCCGCCGATGGCAAAGGGGGTGTGCCCGCCGTCGAGCGTATAGTCGAAGAGCAGCCCCGTCTGCACCAGGTTGCGCCCGCGAAAGTGCCCGGAGTAGTGAAAGTATCCCGTGGTCATCTCCCCGAGCGACACCAGCCCCCGCTCCAGGAGCGCCGGCAGCCAGTACCAGGCGCCCATCGCCGCCCCGAGGGGCAACGCCACCGCCCCCATCACAAAGACGCGCAGCCGAACGCGGGGTGCCGTCAGCGCCGCCCAGAGCACGACCAGCCCCGCCAGCGGGCTGAAGATAAAGGCCGACACAGTGTGGGTGATGGTCAACGCGCCGTAGGAGACGGCCAGGAGGGCCAGGTTCCCGACGGTCGGGGCGCGCCGCAGGCGCACTGCGCCCCACACGATCAGCGCATAGAAGACAAAGGCGTAGAACTCGGAGAGCGAGTCGCCGCGGACATAGACGTTGACAACGTGGAAAGGCGCAAAGGTATAGGCCGCCGCAGCCAGGAGGGCGGCCAGCGGATCATCGAGGAGCTCATCGGCCAGGGCGTACATGGCCGCCGCGGCGCCGAGAAACCCCACGAGCTGCGTCAGCTTGATGGCCCACAGCACCCCGGCGCCGGCCAGGCTGAGGATGGCAGCGAGGTAGTAGGGCAGCGCGGCGTAGTAGCTGAAGAAGGGATAGCCCAGGCCGTAGGCCGCATGCGGCATCCAGCGGGCGGGCAGGACGCCCGCCCGCAGGTTGGCCTGCATCTCGTAGACGCGCAACAGCAGGAAGGGGCTATCGCCGCCCGCGCGGGTATTCACCAGCCCAGGCGCGCTCAGGAGCGGCCAGGCGGCGACGGCAGCCAGTGCCAGAGCGGCGAGCAGCCCCGGCAGGCGCAGACGGTTCCTGCTCAAACGGTCCTACCCCCGACCCTGCTCCCGGATGTACCGCAGCCCAAAGGGGAGCGCCACCGCCAGCAGCGCAACGAGCACCCCGCTGATACCGTAGAGCCCCCGCCCGATTGTCCCGAAAAAGCCGCTCCGGGCTGCCGGGGTCGGGGTTGGCACCGGCGTCGCCGTAGCCGCGGCGGTCGGAGCGGGCGTGCTCGTGGCGAAGCGACGGAAGCCCAGCTCGACCGCCAGGGGCGACTCGCCAAGGCTCAGCCTGCCGTCAAAGATGCCGGTCTGCTCATAGCCCGCCGGAGGTCGAACCTTGAGCGTATAGTCGCCGGCGGGCACGTCCTCGAAGCACAGCGACTCCTGATAGCTCGCCGAGAGCAACTCTCCAATCTCCGCCCCCTGCGCATCCAGCAGGGCGATCCGCGCACCCGGCACCGAGCCCTCCGCACCATCCCGCGCGCCGTTTCCATTGAGGTCCTCAAAGGCTCGGACGCATAGCTGCGAGACGACCGGGGTGGGAGTGGCGGTCGGCGTCGGGGTGGAGGTCGGCGTGGGGGTGATGGTGGGCGTGTTGGTCGGCCTCGGCGTGTTGGTCGGGCGCGGCGTCGGGCGGACGACCGTCAGGCAGGCGTCATCCCAGCTCGACTCGTTGTGCTTCACCGGAAAATCGCACTCGCCCCGCAGGAACACCGTGACGACATCCGCCTCGGCGCGGGCACTGACCGAGAGCTGCACCCAGGTGTTGTACTCCGTCCGCGGGGCGGACCAGCGCACCGTGCTCGCGGCCCAGTTGGTGCCGCCGGTCGGATCGATCCCCACATACAGGCGATAGTTTCCCGGCCCCGTCACCGAATAGTTGTCATCGCCGGAGGAGCTCCAGGCCTGGGCCCAGGCGGTGAAGGTGACCTGGCTATCCCGCGGCACGCTCACGCGCTGATACAGCCCGGCGTTGTGCGTCGCCCACATGTTGCCGAACTTTTGCGACCAGCCGCCGCTGTGCACCCGCAGGCCCCCGAGGTAGGAGGATTGCTCGCCGCGATAGCTTGGGCGCCAGTTCCTGCCCTGATCCTGCCCGGGCCCATCCTGGAACCAAAAGTCCCAGCCGTTGGCGATGACGACGTGCCCATCGCCATAGATGTCCCGGAAGCCCCCCTCGAAGCCGTCGTTATTCAGGCCGCAGTCGGCGCGGGCGGGCCGGGCGGCCAGCGGCCAGATGAGGGTTGCCAGGCAGAATGCCAGAGCCAGCATCCGCAGATGACGTCGCATGGTCCTTTCCTCCAAGTCGTCTCGCCATATAGGGCCGGCACGGGCGCACCGGCCAGGCTCACTGGATGCTCACAGGGATCGCATCGTCCCGAACCAGCACGCGGGAGCTGCGCACCCGGACGCGGGTCATCGTCGCGCGATCGTAGAGGCCCACGATCAGTCGATCTGACGCCGGGTCGAAGGGCGCCTCGAGCGCGACCTCTCGCTCGTCCACGATCCGGTCACCGGGGCGCCACCGGCTGCTGGGCACATAGCCCGCGGCCGGGGGCCCGTCCTTCTGGCCGATCATGGTCTGCCCGCGGAGCACCTGAACAAAGGTCACATAGTCCACGCTCAGCTGCTCGCTCGCCTCCCAGACCAGCCGCACATAGAGCCTGTCGGGGGCGATGCGGCGGGCCTCCGCTTCCACCAGATGCAGCCCGTGCTCAAGGCTCGCGATGGGCTCCTGCGGCCCGGCATCGGCGGTCGCGCTCAACATGATGACGTAGGGCCGCGGCTGCGGTTCCAGATCGCCCTGCTCGTACAGGTCGCAGGTTGCCGCGATACGCGTGCCCTGTGGCAAGAGTGAAAGGCCCGGCAGGTACTCCTCGCCCGGCTGAAAGACGAGCAGCGCCTCTGCCGCACCATCCGCCTCAGGCGGCGACCCCGGCGAGACCGGCTGCACCCGGTCGCTCGCCGGCACCAGGAAGCGGAGCGCCGGCCACTGCTGCCAGAGTCGGCTCGAGACGTACACGACGCGAGGGCTCCCCGGCACCTCCGCCTCCAGGAAACCATTCAGGCGGTCGGCCAGCTCCCGACAGGCCGTCTCAAAGTGATAGTAGACCGCCGGGCTGTGCGCATAGGCGCCAAAGTAGTCGCGGGCCGTGCCCACGAGGCCCCCAGCAAGGACCAGGACGGCCGCGGCCGCGCCCAGCCGGTAGCCGGCGAAGCGGCGCCCCCACCGGGTGCCCAGGCTTGCCAGTCCGCGCCCGAGCGCATCCAGCCCCAGGGCCGGCAGCACAAACAGCACCGGCTGCACGCCCACCGCCCGCAAAAAGTGCGGCGCATCCTCCGCCAGGACAGTCGGCAGGAGCATGGCCCCTACCCAGACCAGCACAAACCACCCTGCGCCCCGTCGCCGGAGCGCCACTGCCGTCCCCAGGATGAAAGCCGCGCCCAGACCGGGCCCGAAGATGGGTCGCCACGGCAGGTTGTGCCGCGGGATGCGGTCGCCCCGGATGAAAAAGGCCTGCGCCGTGTGCCAGAGATGCCGTGCCAGTGTGCCCCACGGGTCCCCATGCGAGATGGCCGGGCTAAAGACCGAGACCTGCGCGATGCGCAGGCCGAGGCCCTGCGGCTGCCGGGCCAGGGTGATCGCCAGAGGCGTCACCACGAGCACAGCAACCGCCACAGAGAGCAGCAACCCCTTCCACGAGGGTCGGGGCAGCCGCGCCGCCGGCCAGATGAGAAGCCCGGCCAGAAGGAGGAGGGGCAGCGGTGTGAAGCGCGCCGCCAGGTAGGTGTAGAACGACAGCCCATAGAACGCCCCGGCCAGAAGGTAGTCCCGCAGCCGACCGGAGCGCAGACCGCGCCACAGGAACCCCAGCGCCAGCGCCACGAAGAGCGGCAGGCTCACCACCCGGAGGCCCAGGCGGCTCAGGTGAACCGGCCAGAAGGTCACGGCTGTGACCGCGGCGGTCAGCAACCCTACCCGACGCCCAAACAGGCTCGTGCCCATGAACGCTGCCGCCGGCACAGTCAGGAGCCCCAGCAGGAGGGCCGGCGCCCGCAGCGCCGCGGCCGTGCGGCCGAAGAGCCCCACGCTCAGCGCCACCAGGTAGATGAACAGAGGCTCGCGCCCGTTGTTCGCCGGGAACCAGAGCGGCCTTTCCCCCTGCAGGACGGCCAGAGCGTCGATACCGTTGTAGGCCTCGTCGTGGTAGAGCCCGGGCGGCACCTGACCGAACCGCGCCGCCCTCAGCGCCAGCGCCACCAGCAGCACAGCGGCCAGGCTCAGGATGTACGTCCGCGTCGGCAGGCGCTCGTCGTCCACCCCCAGACCTTTCCGATGCAGTCGCTCTCGGGCCGACAGGCGCATTATAGAGGAAGGCAGGGGGCTGTCAATAGGGGCTCCGGCGACCTGCACAGCACTCCGGCGGGTCACCAGGAGCCCCTGCGCTGCTTCAGCAGGCGGCCGGGGGCCACACGCGTGCGGACCGGGAGGCGCGTCCGCCAGCAGCCCTGCGGAGAGATCGCCGGCGGACGCGCCGAACGCCTGTGACAGGCTGATGCTCAGCGCAGCCGCCGCACCTCGAGGTTGTCGAAGGCCACGTGCACCCCACCCTCGTCACGGGTGCTCACAGCCATGCCAAAAGAGCCCGAGGCGAAGGAGTCGTCCTCGAAAGTGGCTACTGTCTGCCCGTTGATCTGGAACTCGAACTGATTCCCCCTCGCCACCACCGTGATATGGTTGCGCTGCTTGCCCAGGTTGATGGCATCCGTCTCAACCCAGTCGATGAGGTGGACCCACTCATCCTCATAGTTGCTGCGGAGCTGGTAGTAGCCGTCGCTCGATATCTCAAAGTAGTAAAAGTTCTCGCGGTCCACGTATCGGAATACGACGCCGTAGCCGTTGTCATCCGGACCGGCGAGGGGGGTAGCGTCGACCTCGAGGACAAAGTCGTCGACCTGATAGGCATCCCCCGCGGTGCTCCAGGCGACCATGTCCTCGGACAGAATCTCGATATGGTAGGCGCCGTCGGCCACCGCGCGCTGAATCCCCGCTCCCTCGACAGTCCCTACGGACCATCCGGTCTTGTTGTCGACAAAGCTGTCGGCGAGGACGACCTGCCCGGGGGTGAATGCCGCGCGCGTCGGGGCCTTTACGACGCTCTGGGTGGGAGTGCGTGTGCCCACGCTGATCAGGCTGCCCCCGGCAAGGTTCCCTTCCCGCACCTTTGGCAGCACCCAGACGACCCCGACACACAGACACAGGAGAGCCAGCGCGCCGACGGCAATGGCAGCCACGATGCAGCCTGTGCGGCGCCGCTTCGGGGGTTCGGCCGCCCCGATAGGCGGCAGGGGCCCCGGGGGTGGCGGGGGTGGCGGGGGCGCCTGCGACGGGGGCAGTGGTGGAGGCCACGCTCCGGGTGCGCCCGCCTCGTCCAAAGGACGGCCCGGCGGCGGGGGTGGGGGCGGCGGCGCCGCTGCCGGCGGCGGAGGCGCTATCGCCGCGCCGCAGCTCTGACAAAAGAGGTCGCCGGGACCTACTGCAGCGCCGCAGCGCAGACAGAGCTTTCCTCCGGGCGCCTCGGCTGGCATCGGCTGCCCACAGGAGCTGCAAAAGCGCGCGTCGGGTGCGACCTCCGCCTTGCAGTTCGGGCAGTAGCGTTGTGGTGTGCTCACGGGTGCTCCTTCCTCCGGACTCCGTTCCGGCACGGGCTGTGACGTCGGTTCTCGCCAGAACAACCTCCATGACCGCCCCCGGACGCGCGCCCGTCCTCGCGGGCATCCGGAGATGTACCTGGCGCACCACAGGTATGCTGTGTAGCGTGAGCAGTCTACTACAATCGGGCAGAATCTCCCAATCCGCCACGGCGGGCCCGCCGCCGTCACGTTGCCACGCTGCGCCAGCAACCGGTCTCTGTTGATATGTCGGGGCAGGATCTGCGACTCCTGCAGTCGACCGAGCGCATTGTGCGCCGATGCAGCCTCCGCAGCAAGGCATCTGGCTCTGCCGGCGCGCCAGCGGATTCCGAGATGCTCATGGACGAACCGGGGTAGGTACAGCGGACGGCCTGCTGCGGAGAGGTGCATCAGCTGCTTTGGCCGCCGTACCTCGGTCCTTGCCGGAGGGTACCCCATCCCCCCTTGCCCCTTCCCCGCCGCCGAGGCGGCGGGGA
>DYEI01000346.1 GCA_020725765.1 Anaerolinea sp.
CTTCCCCGCGGCCGCGGGGAAGGGGGATACTTACTGAAAGGGGGTGTCCGCGGGCGGCTGCGCCGCCCGCGGACACCCCCTATTCTTGTATATCCCCGCCCCCGCCGCGGCCTATGCATTACCCACAAGTCAGGTTGCAGAGCATCACGACGCACGAGACAGTGCCCCGGCGTCAATCCCAGCGGGCCACATGCCGCCCGCAGATGTCCGGAACGTATTGGCCGGCAGCCGCGATGTGCTGCGATCCCAGCATCCCCCCACTCCTGCGAGGCGAACGCCTACTCGATGCCCTCGGCTGCCAGTCGAACGATGAGCTCCTCCGCCTCGTCCACACTGATCTCGCCGCGGGCGAGGCTCTCCAGAATGGCCAGGCGGCCTCTGGCGCGCAGAGGCTCCCGGGTCGCGGCGGGCGCCGAAGGCTCCTCAGGCCTCTCGGGGGCTTGCCCTGCCGCAGCAGTCTGCTCGCGTATCGGAGCCTGCGCGGCCGTCGCGCCGCCGGCCCGGAGCAGGAACACATTACCCATGCCAGTGCGGATGATGAGCCGGGCGCGTTCAGCTTCATCGCCGGCGGAGCCGACCATGCGCACGCTCCCGGCTACAGCCGGCCCGGGACGGCCAACCCGGACGAGGGGCCAGTCGCTCTTGATCTGGCCCATGCCACTTGTCGCCTCTATCTGCACCGCCTGATCGGCGGGCATCTCGACTGTGATGACCCCAGCGCCCGACTGCAGGCTGAAGGTTCCACGACCGAGGGCGCACGCGCACCGGACGTCACCGGCGCCAGACGAGGCCTCGAGCCCCTCCAGCCGACCGCCACGCAGGGCGATGCGCCCGCTTCCCGTCGAGACGCGCGCATGCCCGCCGGAGATTTCCTGTACGAGGACGTCACCGGCGCCGGTGCGGATTGTGAGATCACCACGCGCACCAGCCACAGAGATATTGCCGAGGCCCGTGCTCAGGCGCCCCTCTGGTGCGCCCTCGCCCAGAGTGATATCCCCCTTGCCGGTCGAGAGGTCCACCCGGCCCGTCAGACCACGGCCGGTGATCCCCCCCAGCCCGGTCCTCGCCGACACGGTGCCCAGGGTCCGCGGCAGGCGCACCGAGAGGTCCAGCCGCCGCGGGATGCCGTGCAGGCCAAGCCAGCCGGACCGGCGCTCGGGTTCCTTCTGCCGGATCTCGACGGTGCGCTCGGAGCGAAGGACCTCGACGTCATCCGCGGTGCCACCCTGTCCGTGGACCAGGATATCCTCCCGCTGCTCGGCGACGATCTCGATGTTGCCCCTACGGGCATGAAGGCGCACGGCATCCACCCCCTCGCAGGGGATGGTGATGGAGAACTCGCCCTTTGCGCCCTCGACCTCGGAGCCGACCACCTCTAGCTCCTCGGCTGCGTGCCGGGCCGCCTCAGCGGCGACGCGCACGGCCTCAGCGGTGACCTCCCCAACGTCGCGCGCCACACCGGCCAGAGCCTCAGCGCCCCAGGGCCAGGCTCTGTGGCCGGGCCAGGGCCCCCCGTCGCGTGGGGCACGAGCCCCCTGCAGCACAGCCTCCGACAGGTCTGCGCCCTCGATGTTGGCGTGGTGGAGGTCGGCATCCTGGAGGTTCGCCCTTGCCAGAGAGGCGCCTCTGAGGTCTGCGGACTGGAGGCGGGCCCCCTGCAACCTGGCATCGCGCAGGTTGGCATGCTGGAGGTTGGCATCCCGCAGGTCCGCGCCGGTGAGCCGTGCCCCCTCCAGGCGGGCATTCTCGAGGGTGCAGGCACGGAGATCAGCGCCCTCCAGCCTGGCCTCCCCCAGGTCAGCCCGCTGAAGGTTGGCACGCGCCAGGCATGCGCCCTCCAGGGAGGCCTCTCGCAGGATGGCATCGGATGCGTCGGCGTCCGAGAGGTTCGCCCCGTCAAGGCTCGCCTGATCCAGCGTAGCCCGGACGAGCCTGGCCCGAGAGAGCCCTGCCCCCTCCATGCTTGCCTCCGTAAGGGCTGCGCCCTGGAGGTCTGCCTCGCTCAGGTCGGCGCCCTCCAGGCGGGCCTCGTTCAGGCTGGCATCGGCCAGGTTGGCCCTGCGGAGGTCGGCGCCCCCGAGGTCTGCCTCCTGGAGCCTGGCGCCCCGCAGGAGTGCGCCGCGAAGGTTCGCCCCATCGAGACGGGCGTCCCGAAGGCTGGCCTCCTGCAGGTTGGCTTCGGAGAGGTCCGCGCGGTGCAGCGCCGCGTCGTCGAGGGTCGCGCCAGACAGACCTGCCGTGGCGAGCTGCGCCCGCTCGAGGTGCGCATCGCGGAGCAGGGCCTCACGGAGGTCCGCCCCGCTCAGGTTGGCCCGCTCCAGGTTGGCCTCACAGAGGTTGGCCCGGGTGAGCCTCGCGCCGGCCAGGTTCGCCCGGTGCAGGTTGGCCCCCTCCAGGTTGATTCCTCCCGTCTCCTCGCAGAGCCACGGGGGTCGGGCATCGGGGTTCTCCGCACGCACTCTGGCCAGCTCCGCCGCGATCACCTCGGGGCTGGCATCGAGGCCGGAGAGGTCTGCGCGGGCGAGGTCCAACCCCTCTGGGCCATCGTTCTGCTCGATCCTGAGCAAGAGCTCGGTCAAGGTCAGAGTCGACATCGCATGTCGTCCTTTCGCTTCTGTTGCCGAGGCCGGGCAATGCCGCGCCCGGACCCCGTCCGTTACAGAGTCGTTGCCGGAAGCCCTGCGTGGCGCCTTCGCAGGGCCGCACAACGGCCAGGTGAGGGGCAGACACCGCTGCCTCTTGATGGCATACGTTAGAGGGAACCGGTCTACGTGCTACGGAGGCGCTCCAGGGCTTCCCTCGCTGAGAGCTTGCCCTCGGCCACCAGCCGTAGAATCTCGCGGCGCTCCTCCGCATGCGAATTCGCCGGGGCAGGTTCGCCCGTCCGCTCAACCGGAGCCGGCATGGCGGCGAGCCGCTCCGCGACCTCTTCGAGCTTGCCACGGACCGTCGGGTACGAGACCCCGAGCTCGCGCTCCACGTCCCGCAGGTTGCCCCGCTTTTCCACGAACAGCTTCAGGAAGACCAGCTGATCGCTGGTAAGGGCGCAGAAGGGGCAGGGGCTGTAGTGGCCGCGGACCTGCGTCTGGCAGCGGGGGCACACCATCTCCGTCACGACCATGGGGCCACCGCAGCCGGGGCACTGTTCCAAGAGTTTGCGCATATTACGCCTCCTATTCCTACACAATATACCATGGTTCTTTTAGTTTGTCAATGGTCTTGCGCATTTTGTTGAGGGATGGTTGCTCGGGCACTGGAGGCCGGCCTGCTGAGGTCCTCGTCCCTGATCACTCGCCATGGCGGTCCTGAGGGTCGTGTGGCACGCCGCGGGCCGATGCCGCCTCCACTACGGCGGCTACCTCCGCCCTGCCCCTGGACAAGGCGCGGCTACGCCGTGCGCCCCGCCGCGGCGTATCCGTTGGCCACAAGTGGCCTGGGGGGAGCGCAGGCGCTCACGGCCTGCGCAGAATCTTGCGGAGGGAGCCCCCACCCCTGACCCCCATAGGCGCTAACTTTAGGAGCCGCGCTCCCGTCGACCTCACCCGACCAGACGCGGTAGCCGGCCCTGCGCGCGGCTCACTCTCTTGTACCGTCGCCCCATCCCCCTGCCCCCTTCCCCGCGGCCGAGACTGTTGCATGGATCGACTTGCGCACATGACGCACTTAAGGTATAATGGCCACACTCTGCATGAGTGGGGGGTGCTGACATGCCAGTTCGTCCTTATACCCGCAGCCAGA
>DYEI01000347.1 GCA_020725765.1 Anaerolinea sp.
AAAAGGCCGGAATGACGCCATCCCCTTCAGCGACAAGACCTTCGTGATCGCTGCGGTCAACGTGGTCTTGCCATGGTCAATGTGACCAATCGTGCCCACGTTCACATGCGGCTTGGTCCGCTCAAACTTGGCCTTGGCCATTGTGCTGCGTCCTCCTTGGCAGTCGGCAACGACGCCCCGCGGGGCGTTCCTGAAGCCCACGATGGGACTCGAACCCATGACCCCGTTCTTACCAAGAACGTGCTCTACCGGCTGAGCTACGTGGGCAATACAACCCTTACGCGCAACCCGCGATACCGGTAGCTTGCCGGTATCGCGGTCACATGTCGATCGAGGTGGGCAGGGAAGGATTCGAACCTCCGAAGGCTGAGCCAACTGATTTACAGTCAGTCCCCTTTGGCCACTTGGGTACCTGCCCACGTCGCAAGAGGCGGGCCAGCTCGCTGGCCCGCTGGCCGTGCCTGCCAGAGCCGACGGTGGGACTCGAACCCGCAACCCGCGGTTTACAAAACCGCTGCTCTGCCTGTTGAGCTACGTCGGCGTGGCACCGGCACATTATACCATAACGAGGCCGGACGTCAAACTGGGGCGCAGCAGCGCCTCGCGCGCGCCCGCCCCAGCCCAGGCCAGATGCATCGCAAGTATAGCCGCACTGCGCACAGATGTCAAGTACGCAACACACCGCTTTGGCGGACCGTCCCCGGCCCCCTGCTACGCCCGCCCGGCCACAGCCTCGGCCATCGCCTGCTCGCCGGCCGCGCCGGCCTCTCGCCCCTCGAGGATATCGAACACGCGCCGCACAAACTCTTCCGGCTCCTCGTTGACCGCATCGAGCCCTGCCCGCTCCAGCACATGCAGCCGCGCGTCCGGGCGCACGGTGAGGTAGCACTCTGCCTGCTCGAGCGGGGTGACCCTGGCATGCCGCCCCCAGAAGAGCGACAGGGGTTGCGGCATCGAGCGAAGCGCATCGCCGAGCGGCACATTGAGATGGCCGGTGAGAAAGGCAATCAGCGCATGCTCCGCACCGGGCTGGTGCGCGGACCGGTAAGCGTGCTCCACCATCTCCTCGCTGACGTTCCGCGGGTCGTAGTAGGCCATGCTCCGCAGGTAGTACCGGATGAACGGCCGCGAGGCAATGAGGTTGCGCACCCCCTCGCCAAGGTCCGGGAACAGCGTGAGCCCCAGATAGGCTGCCCGCGCTATGCTTCCCGGGTAGACTCCGGGTGTTGTGGATCCGGTCGGCGCGACGAGCACCAGCCGGCGAATCATCTCGCGCTCCTCATTGGCGGCAAAGATGGCATGGCCACCGCTGAGCGAGGTAGCGATCACCGTCGCCGGCCGGCCGATGACGGTGCGGACGAAATCGGCAATCAGCCGGGCATAGAGGGCACCGGAGTAGCGCAGGTCGGGCCGCGCCGAGTGCCCAAAGCCGAGGAGGTCGCAGGCGTACACCTCGTGGCGCTCGGCGAGGGGCGCAAAAACCTTGCGGAACTGGTAGCTGTCGGCTCCGGCATAGATGCCATGTACGAGGAGGAGGGGCTCGCCACGCCCCCGACGCGTGTAGTAGATGCGCCCGGCAGGCCACTCGTACGTGCCCGCATCACCCTCGAGGGGCGGCGGGAACTCGAGCCGGTGGGTGCGCCGGTAGACGCGTCCATTCCATGCCGCGAGCGCGAGGTAGGTCAGGCCCAGGGTGGTCAGCAACTGCCGGAAACGCCTCGCAATCCTCATCTGCTCCGTCTCCTGGCTGCCAGCGATCAGCTTCCCGCTGCCGGGTCACCCCGGCCCCGGCAGCCCACACCCCCTCAACGGGAAAGCTGACACTCTGGCGACTGAGCGCCCTCCCAGCAAACCCTGGACCACGACGGGGAAAAAGAAAGCCCCGGCAGCACAACTGCCGGGGCTTCTGGGCATCCCTGCCTAGACTCTCGTGACGTTCGCTGCCTGCGGGCCTCGGGGAGTGTCCTCAATCTCGAACTCTACCTGCTGGCCCTCCTCGAGGTTACGGAACCCGTCGCCGACGATGGCGGAGTAGTGGACGAATACGTCCTTGCCGCCCTCCCGCGAGATAAAGCCGTAGCCCTTCGTGGTGTTGAACCACTTGACCGTGCCGACGATCCTCTCTGCCATTCTTTGGAGCCTTGCCTTTCTGGTGCAGAAACCTGCGCAGCCTCGCCCAGCCCCGAGAAAGTGAAACGCCCGGGCCGTCGGCCCGGGCGTTCGCAGATTGCGGGACAGAGCCAGACTGCATCCTACAGCCGGCGAGTATAGCACGCTTTATCCAGTTGTGCAAATAAGCAGAATCGGGCAGGTGTTCGGACTCGCGTTCAGCGCATGGGACGGAGGCAGGCTACGGGGCATGAGGTAGCGCCCTGGCGCCCATCCCAGCGGGCCACCCGCCGTACACACCGCTGCTCGGGACACGCCCAGCGGCAGCCGCGATGTGCTGCAACTGCGGAGTGCCCTCACCCCTGCCCCTCCCCCAGGCAGGCGCCGCGCGCCTGCCTGGGGGAGGGGCAGGGGTGGGGGCACTCGACTGCAGCACATCGCGGCTGGCGCTCGGCGTGTCCCGAGCAGCGGTGTGTACGGCGGGTGGTCCGCTGGGCTGGGCGCCAGGGCGCTATCTCCTGCCCCGTGATGCTGTGCAGCCCGACTTGTGCGTAATGCATAGGGGCCGCGGGGGCGGGGTTAGGGGTGAGGGGTCCCTCGATGGGCCCTGCCCTCGCCCTACGACAGAAGAAGGCTGTTTGCCCCTGAACTCCGGGAGGGGGAAGATGATACTTGTTGCCCCCCTCTACCTGTGGTACAATTCCGCCGTCGTCTTCGGCAAGCCGCGAGGAGGGAGGCCGTGCCACTCAGGGAGTACCTGCGCATCCTCTGGAAGCGGGGGTGGATCATCATCGTGATGGCCACCGTCACAGCTGCCAGCGCCGTGGTGTTCAGCCTGCTGCAGCGGCCCGTGTATCGCTCCACCGTTCAGCTCAACGTGATCCCCGCACGCCTCGACCTGGGCCTGACCCAATCCATCAAGTGGCTGATGCGCAACTATGCCGTCAACATTGTGTCCAACACAACCCTCGACGAGGTGATCCGCCGCACCGGCCAGGATATGACGGCCGACATGCTGCGCAGCCGCATCCGGGTGTCGCCCATCGAGTCGGATTTCCTGATCGAGATCACCGTTGATGACTATGACCCCGAAGTTGCGCGCCTCCTGGCCCAGGCGACCGCCGATGTCTTTGTCGAGCGCATCAAGGTCTACATGCTTGACCAGGACCGACGGGACCGGGTCGACGTCGAGGCCAAGGATACGGCCAAGCCCGCCTACTTGCAGTCGCCCAAGAAAAAGATTAACGCTCTGGCGGGGGGTGTGTTCGGCGTGCTTTTGGGGGTGCTGATCGTCCTGGGCCTGGAGTGGGTGGATGCGGGCATCATCCGCAGCCCCGATGACCTCGAGCGGATCACCAGGAGCCCCGTAGTGGGTGTCATACCGGAGACGTAGCGGAGTACCGCCTGCCCCGGCGATCGCCCATCAAGCCGCGGCCGGCAGGCGCACAGGAGATATGCCATGGCCATAGACAAGTCCCTGGTCACGATCAGCGAGCCGAACTCGCCGGCGAGCGAGGCCTACCGTGCTCTGCGCACGAATCTGACCTTTGCCAGCCTCGACAAGCCGCTGCGGACGCTGATGTTCACCTCGCCCGGGCCCGACGAGGGCAAGTCTACCGTCCTGGCCAACCTGGCCGTCACCATTGCGCAGACGGAGCGGCGGGTCCTGCTGGTCGACTGCGACCTGCGCCGTCCCTGCCTGCACGAGCTGTTCGGCCTGGCCAACGACGCTGGCCTCACTAACCTCCTGACCGACCCTGCCGCCCGCGAGAACCCCCCGTTCCAGGAGACCGAGGTCCCGGGCCTGCGCCTCCTGACCAGCGGCCCCCTGCCGCCGCGCTCTGCCGATCTGCTGGCCTCTCGCCGCATGGAGGAGACGGTGCGCTGGCTGGCCGAGCAGGCGGACCAGGTCCTCTTTGACTCGCCGCCGATCAACGCCGTCGCCGACGCAGCGATCCTGGCCACGCTGGTCGATGGCGTCCTGCTGGTCGTACGCGAGCGGCGGACACGCCGCGAGGCAGTGGTCGAGGCCCGTGACCGGCTGGCGCGGGTGAACGCCCACCTGCTGGGAGCCGTGCTAAACGGTGTAGACCTGGACCGCTCCCTCGCCGGCTACTACGGAGGGCGCTAGAGCGGGAGCATGGAGGGTCCTCCCCTCACCGATCTCCACACGCACATCCTGCCCGGGCTCGACGACGGCGCGGCCTCCCTCGATGAGGCCGCGGATATGGCCCGCGCCGCCCTGGAGGATGGCATCACGCGTCTGGCGGCGACGCCCCACAGCCTCCGCTGGGCCCCCGGGGTTGACCGTGCCGCCCTCGAGGCGAAGGCACAGGCGCTGATGCAGAGCCTCGCTGCCCGTGGGCTCGGGGTTACCGTGGTGCCGGGCGCCGAGATGGCACTGATCTCCAGCCTGCCGCAGCAGATTGACGCAGGCGAGGCGGTCACGCTGAACGGCAGCCACTACCTCCTCGTGGAGCTTCCCTTCACCGGGCTTCCGCCCCGCCTTGAGGACATTCTCTTCCAGGTGCGGGCGCGGGGGCTCGTGCCGATCCTCGCCCACCCCGAGCGCAGCACCGACCTGCAGCGCGACCTGCGTCTCGTGCACCGGCTCGTGGAGCGGGGGCTGTTGCTGCAGGTCACCGCGGCGAGCCTCGAGGGCCGCTTTGGGGCCGGGCCGCAGGGGTTTTCCTGCCGGCTGCTGCGGGAGCGGCTGGTCCACGTTATCGCTTCGGATGCCCACGATGCCCGCGACCGTCGCCCGCGGCTGACGAGGGCGCAGGCTATCGCCGCCCGCATCGTCGGCCCGGAGGGGGCGCTTGCCCTCGTGGCGACCAACCCTGCGCGCATCCTCGATGACCTGCCCCTCGAAATCGAGCCGCCCCGGCCCGCGCGCAGGTGGTTCTGGCAGCGGGTCGTGTCGGCGTAGAGGCATACGTACAGCGGGGTGTTTTGCGGCGGCGGCGCGCTACGCGCGCCGCCGCCGCAAAACACCCCGCTTTCCCGATCTCCCCTCCCCGGGCGGACGCCGCGGCGTCCGCCCGGGGAGGGG
>DYEI01000348.1 GCA_020725765.1 Anaerolinea sp.
AGGCGGCGGAGGAAGCGAGGGGCGGGGGGATGGGGTACCCTCCGGCAAGGTCCGACGGACTGCGGCCGAAGCAGCCCGCCCGCTCCTGGAGTCTGGGGGCGGCACGGTGGGGGGGTCCGCTGCTCCGAGGGGAGTCGACCCCCTACCGTTCCCCCGAGACGGGGGAACAGGGAGCCGGATCGGCCACGGCGAGTTGGCTGCAGAACGAGACAAACCTATCCCCCCGTGTCGGGGGCACGGTGGGGGGTCCGCTGACCCGAGGGGAGTCGACCCCCTACCGTTCCCCCGAAACGGCGGAATAGCGAGCCGGATCGGCCACGGCGAGTTGGCTGCAGAAGGAGACAAACCTATCCCCCCGTGTCGGGGGGACGGTTCAGGGGCGGACAGGCAGCCTGAATCGAGGCTGGACGCCCTCGAAACGCCGGCCTGCAGAGCCCTGAGTGGGGCGCAAACAGCCTTTCAGGCACTGTTTTTGGCCCTCCTGTGGGCCAAAAGCAGGCACCTGTCCGCCCCTGAACGGGGGGACGGTGGGGGGTCCGCCCGGCAGTCCCATGCCGGATTTGGGGTGTCGCGGGCTCTGCCGGGGACCGGGCCATGGCCCGGTCCCCGGCAGAGTGCTCCCGGCAGGCTGCCTTCCTGCGGATTCACCAACCAATCTTGGATGCAGCCGCCAGGGGCCCGAACCGAAGAGCGCCCGTCACGAACCCGATGCGCAGGTGCCGTGTGACCCGGCACCTGTGTCGAGAGCCGAGTACAAGCTATCCACTAGGAGGCACCATGAAACACGTCTTTTCCCCTGTCGAGCGCGGCCGGGTGAAGCTGCTCCCGAGCCTGTTCGAGCGCCGCGCGGCGCTGAACCGGCGCTACATGATGAGCCTCACCACTGAGAACCTGCTCCAGAACTACTACCTCGAGGCGGGTCTGTGGGCTCCCCGCGACGACCCCGCGGAAATCCACTGGGGGTGGGAGTCGCCAACCTGCCAGCTGCGCGGCCACTTTCCCGGTCACTGGCTCTCCGCGGCAGCCCACCTCTACGCCAACACCGGCGACTCGGAGGTCAAGGGCAAGGCCGACCGCATCGTGTCCGAGCTCGCGCGCTGCCAGCAGGAGAACGGTGGCGAGTGGGCCGGCTCGATCCCGGAAAAGTACTTTGACTGGATCGCCCGGGGGAAACGCGTGTGGGCGCCCCACTACACCGTGCACAAGACCCTCATGGGCCTCTACGACATGTACGCGCTCGCCGGTAACGAGCAGGCGCTGGCGGTGCTCACCAACTGGGCGCGCTGGTTCCACCGCTGGAGCGGCCAGTTCACCCGCGCCCAGATGGACGACATCCTCGACGTCGAGACCGGGGGCATGCTCGAGGTCTGGGCCAACCTCTATGGCGTCACCGGCCGGGAGGAGCACCTCGACCTGGTGCGGCGCTACGACCGGCCCCGACTCTTCGACCGGTTGCTCGCCGGCGAGGACCCCTTGACCAACATGCACGCCAACACCACCATCCCCGAGGTGCACGGCGCGGCCCGCGCCTGGGAGGTGACCGGCGAGCAGCGCTGGCGCAGCATCGTCGACGCCTACTGGCGACAGGCGGTCACCGAGCGCGGCCATTACTGCACCGGCGGCCAGACCTGCGGCGAGATCTGGACTCCCAAGCAACAGCTGGCCTCCCGCCTCGGCGACAAGAACCAGGAGCACTGCGTCGTCTACAACATGATGCGCCTTGCCGAGTACCTGTGGCGCTGGACCGGCGACATCACTTACGCCGACTACTGGGAGCGCAACCTCTACAACGGCATCCTCGCCCAGCAGCACCCCGAGACCGGCATGGTCGCCTACTTCCTGCCCCTCGAGCCCGGGGCGCAGAAGCGGTGGGGCACCCCGACCCACGACTTTTGGTGCTGCCATGGGACCCTGGTGCAGGCCCACACCATCTACGAGGAGAGCGTCTTCTACGAGGCCGAGGACGGCCTGGTCGTGACCCAGTTCATCCCCTCGCGGCTGAGCTGGCAGCGTGACGGCGTTCCCGTGTCAATTACTCTCGCCATCGATCCGCAGACCGGGGCTACGCACCGCCCTGACCGCCTGGCCGTGGATCTCACCATTGACTGCGCCCGGCCGGCCGAGTTCGTCCTGCGCATCCGCCTGCCCTGGTGGCTCGCCGGGCCGGCTGCGGTCTCGGTGAACGGCGAGAGGCTGCCCGTAGCGCAGGGGCCGTCCTCCTTCTGGAGCATCCGGCGCACCTGGTCCAGCGACCGCGTGCGCGTGGAGCTCCCCAAGGCCCTGACGACCTGCCCGCTCGCCGACCGGCCCGACACGGTCGCCTTTCTCGATGGGCCGGTCGTCCTGGCGGGGCTGTGCGATGAGGAGCGGAGCCTGCTGGCCGACCCGGCGAACCCGCAGGCGGTACTCGTGCCCGACAATGAGCGGGAGTGGACCTTCTGGCAGGCCGGCTATCGCGCCGTCGGGCAGAGGCGTGGCCTGCGCTTCCTGCCGCTGTATCAGATCCGCGACGAGCGCTACACCGTCTACTTCCCGGTGAGGCCGCCGCGGGGCGGGTAGAGCCAGGTGGCGCACCTTGCCTTCCCATCATTGCGGGCAACCCAGGGTTTTCGGAACCGTATCCGAGGTAGGGAAACCTGCGGGCCACTGTCCCGGGGCGGCAGCCGGGCGTTCCGCTCCGCCACCTCTGGGCCAGAGCCTTAGGTAGGTGGAGCTTGGCCTCTTGCGCCCATCACTATTACCTCCATCGCCCGTCAGCAGTCGTGTGGCGCGGCTCCTGCTGCATTCCCGGGCCGGACGTCGCGACGTCCGTCCCGGGGAGGGGGCCAGGGGGAGGGGCGTCTCGGACGCAGCATGGCTGTAGGTCATCTCGGCGACTTCTCGACGGTACCACGGGTTGCGCTCCGAAAGGCCAAAGTCGAGGAGCGGGGCGGGGGCAGCATGTGGCAGCCGGCGCGGCCAGGATGCGGGTCTGAACAGTTGTGCCGGCACGTGCTGCGCCTGCAAGAGCTCTGCCGCATCTAGGGCTGGAGCGGCAGCCTCTCCCAGGCCTCGTGGACCTGCCGCTCGAGATCGGCCAGCGATCCGTCGTTGCGGATGACGACGTCTGCCACCTGTAGCTTGGGCTCGACGGGGGGCTGGGCGTCGATTCGCACCGCCGCTTCCTCCGGCGCAAGTCCGCGCGTGCGCATGAGGCGCTCAACCTGCACCTCACGGGGCGCGATCACCAGCCAGACCTGGTCACAAAGCGGGCGCAGCCCCCCCTCAAGGAGCTTGATGGCCTCGATGACGACCACGCGGGGCGGCCGGGGTCGCCTGCGCAGCCGCTGCAGGCGGCGTTGCAGGAGCCGGCGCACCGCGGGGTGCACAATCTGCTCGAGGAGGGAGAGGGCCGCCGGGTCGCGGAAGACGATCTCCCCGAGCCGACGGCGGTCGATGTGGCCATCGGGCAGGAGGACGTCGGGTCCAAAGGTGCGGCGGATCTCCTCCCAGACGGCTGTGCCGGGCCGCATGGTCGCGTGCGCCACGCGGTCAGCGTCGATCACCAGGGCACCGAGGTCGGCCAGGATCCGGGCGACGGTGCTCTTACCAGTGGCGATGTTGCCGGTCAGGCCGATGATGTACACTGGGCATCCCCCCCGTCGCCGCGTGGCGTAGTGGGCGCCTCTCTATCCTGTCGCGGTCCGCCGGCTGCCTTCTTCATGGGCGGCTGCCCAGGCTGCCAGGCGCTGCTGCAGCTCGTCATCGCAGGCGGCATACTCGAGGCCAAGGGTCCGCACACGCGCGGCATCCTGCCGGAGGCTCGCCTCGCTGATCTGTGCCTCCAGGTCCCGTAGGCGCGCTTCGAGGGCCGTGATCTCCTCTTCCAGCGCCTGCAACTGCCGGGCACGCGCACGCTCAAACCGTGCAATCTCGCGCTCAGGAGAGGGAGCGCGCGCCACTTCCCGCCGTGGCTGAGCAGCCCTGGCCGCCTTTTCGGCCGCAGCCTCCTCTGCACGCGCCGCCAGGTAGGCGCTATACCCGCCAGGGTACACACGCAGGCTGTCGTCCTCGACCACCCATACCTGCGTGGCGAGCGCATCCGCAAGCCACCGGTCGTGGGTCACAAAGAGGATCGTCCCATCGTAGCGCTCGAGCACCGTCTGGAGCGCCTCCTGCGATGGGATGTCCAGGTGATTGGTCGGCTCATCGAGAAGGAGCAGGTTGGCTCCCTCGAGAGTCAGCTTGGCAAGGGCCACGCGGGCCCGCTCGCCGCCGCTCAGCGCCGAGATGGGCTTGAAGACGTCGTCGCCGGAGAAGAGAAAGCGCCCGAGGAAACCCCGTGCCTGGCCGATCGGCAGGTCGCGAGTTGCCAGGACCTCCTCCAGCACCGTCCGGCCTGGATCGAGCCCTTCCTGCGCCTGGGCAAAGTAGCCAATGCGGACGTTGTACCCCAGCCTCGCCTCGCCGGAGAGGGGAGCCACCTGCCCGAGCAGGGTTCGGAGAAAGGTCGTCTTGCCAGAGCCGTTGGGGCCGAGCAGGGCTGCCCGCTCGCCCCGACGCAGGCGCAGATCGGGGCTCGAGAAAAGGCGCCGCCCGCCGCCGGGCGCATCGTCGTCGTAACCAACGACCAGGCCTCGCGTGTAGATGACGGTCTCCCCCGCACGCTCGGAAGCGCGCAGATCGAGCCTCAGGGCTCTTTCCTCCGCGGGCCTTTCCAGGCGCTCCAAGCGCTCCAGCCGCTTGCGCCGGCCCCTGGCCTCTCGCGAGCGCTGGCCGGCCAGGTTCCGCCGGATGAAATCCTCCGTCCTGGCGATCTGCTCCTGCTGGGCCTCGTACTCGGCGACCCGGCGCGCCCGGCGCTCGGCACGGAGCCCGATGTACTTTGAGTAGTTGCCGGGGTACTCCTCCAGCTGGCCTCCGGCAAGCTCCCACACACGGCTGGCGATCACGTCCAGGAAGCGGCGGTCGTGGGCGACCACCACGAGGCTTCCCGGCCAGGAGGCCAGGGTCTCTTCCAGCCACTCGATGGCGGGCATATCGAGGTGGTTCGTCGGCTCGTCGAGCAGGAGCAGGTCCGGCTGCGAGAGGATGAGCTTTGCCAGCAGAGCGCGGGTGCGCTGACCGCCACTGAGGAGAGGCAGGGGCAAGTCCAGGTCCGCCTCGCGAAAGCCGAGGTGGGCGAGTACCTGTCGGATGCGGTCCTCATAGGCGTAGCCGCCGGCCAACTCGAAGCGCAGCTGCAGCTCGCCGTAGCGGGCGAGGGCTTCGTCCCGCCTTTCCGGGTCGGCCATGGCGGCTTCGAGGCGCCGCAGCTCCTCCTGCTGGGCACGCAGGTCGGCAAAGACGGCGAGCATCTCCTCGTAGAGGGTGATGTCTCCGGCAAACTCGGGCTGCTGCGGCAGGTAGCCGATGCGGAGGGACCGCGCCGTGTGCACGGTGCCCTCGCTCGGCGTCTCGAGGCCGGCGAGGATGCGCAAGAGAGTCGTCTTGCCCGAGCCGTTGGGTCCGACGAGGGCGATGCGATCACCATGTGCGACGGCGACGCTGATGCCGGAGAAGACATCCTGCGCGCCATAGTGCATGGCCAGGTTGGTGGCCGTAAGGATAGACATGGCAGAACCTTTACAGAGTGTTGGCGGTATTATATCATAGGGCAGAGCCTCCAGCAATGGAGCCCCTGCTTCGAGGTGCAGTTCACTTTCGGGGCAGTTCGCACTCTGCCAGGCGTCATCGGCCCCCCGACTCCTCCCCAGGCGGACGCCGCGGCGTCCGCCTGGGGAGGAGAGATGGGTAGAGCGGGGTGTTTGGCGGCGGCGCG
>DYEI01000349.1 GCA_020725765.1 Anaerolinea sp.
AGCGGGGAATGCCCCAGGGGTGGGGGTCCCTCGATGGGTCATGCCCTCGCCCTGCGGCCGAAGAAGGCTGTCCGCCCTTGAAGGACAGGGCGAAGGGGTTCCCCGACAGGCAGAGCTCCCAGCAGCCTGCCTCCGCTCCATCCGCCGAACGCGAGACTGAACCCGCCAGACCCAGCATAGTAGGCCACGAGCCGGAAAGAGGGTATAATATCGCCATCACAACAACTGCCCCGGCCGCTTCCCGCCAGGGCAGGCGCAATCGGGGCCGCAGCGCGCCGCCCCCTCTGCCCACCCAACCCGGAGAAGGCCATGAACGATCATCCTGACCTGCCCCTTGTCCCTTCGTACACGCTCGGCGGATTGGAGCAGGAAGATGCTCCCTCAGCCCTGCCCGGCGGGGTCTGGTATACCGCCCGGGCTGTGGGCGATGGCCTCGAGTACCGTTTCGCCCCAGCCGCCCTCGCCGCCGCCCGGTACCTGACCGCCGACCTGCTGCTGGACGGCAACCAGCTCGCCGTCTTTTCTCTCACCTTGCAGGAGGGCGAGGACGGTCCGACCTTTGGCCTCTTCTTTGGCGCTCTGAACCAGTGCCAGGCCCGCATCCGCCTGCCTCTCGAGGCCGTGAACCAGAACCGCTGGCGCTATGAGCGCGAGGGGGCCTGGCTCAAGCCGATCTGCGCGCTTGACCGGGTCGACCTCGCCCGGGTCGACCGGATGACCCTCTCCATCCTGCGTATGGCCGAGGAGCCGGTCCGGTTCTGCCTGACGCCCTTTACGGCTACCACGGCGGAGCCAGCCGCCCTGACCGAACCGCTCCTGCCCAAAGGCCCGCTCCTCGACGAGCTGGGTCAGAGCACGCTCCACGACTGGCCGACTAAGAGCCGCAGCTCCGAAGAGGTCACCCGCCGCCTGCGGGCTCAACTCGAAGAGGCCCAAACCCAACGCTGGCCGGAGGGCTACTCCCGTTGGGGCGGCTGGGCCCGGCGCCGCATCGAGGGGACCGGCTTCTTCCGCACCTACCACGATGGCCGTCGCTGGTGGCTGATCGACCCCGACGGGCACCTCTTCTGGTCGGCAGGGGTGGATTGTGTGCGCGTCGATACCGAAGCGGCCTACGACGGGCTCGAGGCGGCCCTCACCTGGCGTCCTGACCCCAATGGCCCCTACGCCGCTGCCTATCGCCATCCCGAGCGCGGCCGCGGCCGGGAGATCAACTACCTGGCGGCCAACCTCATCCGCGCCTTAGGGCCCGACTGGCGCGCCCGCTGGGGTGAGATCGCCCTGGCCGAGCTGCGCCGGCTGGGCTTCAACACGGTAGGCAACTGGTCCGAGTGGCCTCTGGCTTCCGAGGCGCTGTTCCCCTACGTGCGCCCGCTCGAGCCGCGGTTCCCGCGCACGCCGCTCGTCTTCCGGGACTTTCCGGACGTCTTTGACCCCGCCTTTGCCGAGGACGCGGCGCTCTATGCCGCACAGCTCCGCGAGACGGCCAACGACCCGGCGATGATCGGCTACTTCCTCATGAACGAACCGACCTGGGGCTTTGCCAGAGAGACCCCGGCCGTCGGCATGCTGTTCAACACGCCGGTCTGCGCGAGCCGCCGGGCCCTGGCCGAGTTCCTCGCCCAGCGGTATGGCGACGACGCCCGGCTGTCCGCCGCCTGGCAGATCGACACGTCGCTGGCGGCCATAGCCGAGGGCCCCTGGAAAACGCCGCTGACTCCGGCTGCGGAGCGCGACCTGGCGGCCTTTTCGGCCGTGATGGTCGAAAAGCTCTTCGGCACCCTCAGCGACGCCTGCCGACAGGTCGATCCCAACCATCTCAACCTCGGCGCGCGCTACTACACCGTGCCCCCTCCGTGGGCGCTGGACGGCATGCGGTGCTTTGATGTCTTTAGCATGAACTGCTATCACGCCCACGTGCCCCCCGAGGAGGTCGAGCGGGTCAGCAGCCGGCTGGAGCGCCCGGTGCTGATCGGCGAGTGGCACTTTGGTGCCCTCGACGTCGGCCTGCCCGCGGGCGGCATCGCCCGTGTACGCACTCAGACCGACCGGGGCCGGGCTTTCCGGGTGTACACCGAACAGGCGGCGGCGCTCCGCGCCTGCGTCGGCGTCCATTACTTCACCCTCTACGACCAGTCCGCCCTCGGCCGCTTTGACGGCGAATGCTACAACATCGGCTTTCTGGACGTCACCAACCGCCCGTACGAGCCTCTCGCCGAAGCAGCGCGTGTGACCCACGAGAGGCTCTACGAGGTCGCCCTCGGCGAGGTCCTGCCCTATCACGAGGCGCCGGAGTACCTGCCACCCGTCTTTCTGTGATCACAGCATCCGCATGAGCAACAAGAGGAGCAGAAAGCCCACCACGAAGCCAAAGGTGGCCTGGTGCTCAAAGCCGTGGCTGTGGCTTTCGGGGATCAGCTCGTCCGACACAACGTACAGCATGGCGCCGCCGGCAAAGGCCAGTGAGACGGGCAGCAGCGGCTGCACCAGGCTCACAAAGAGCGCGCCGAGCAGCGCCGCCAGAGGCTCCGACAGACCCGAGCCCACGGCCCAGGCCAGGCTCTGCCAGCGGGATAGGCCGCAGGCCCGAAAGGGCCCGGCTACGGCCATCCCCTCCGGAATATTGTGGAGGGCAATGGCTACAGCGAGCAGGACGCCCAGGCGCGGCGCTGCGGCATAGCTGGTGCCGATGGCCAGCCCCTCGGGCACGTTGTGCAGGAAGAGGGCTGTGAACAGGAGCACACCACGCCGGTAGGCGATCGGGTTGATGCAGGCGGTGGGTATGCCCCGGTGCTCGTGGGGGAGGAACCGGTCCAGCAAGAAGAGGGCCGTCGCACCCGCGGCTACCCCGAGGACGGCCACCAGCGTGCCTCCCCGGCTCAGCGCCTCGTGCACGAGTCCGAGGGTGGCGATGGCCGTCATCACCCCTGCGGCAAAGCCCAGCAGGGTGTCGTAGGTGCGCATCCCCAGCGTCCGCAACAGGACGACCAGCCCGCCACCGATCGCCGTGGCGAGCCCGGCAATGAGGCTTAGCAGGAAGGCGTTGAGGACGACTATGGCCGGCCTCCAGGATTCTCAACCAGGCCACCGAGCCTCTTCAGGTCCAGCGGGATGCCGGCGATCACCAGGTACACGTGGTCGGCTTGCGCCGCCAGGCGCTGATGGGCACGCCCCAGCACATCCCGGTAGACCCGTCCGAGGGGATAGGGTGGCACCAGGCCCCACCCGACCTCGTTGGAGACGAGAATGAGGCTCCATCGACTCCGCTCATAGGCAGCAAGCAGCGAATCGATCTCTGAGTCGAGCCGAGCGGAGGCCACCTCCTCGTCGGGATCGTCGCCCAGGTCCAACATGAGGTTGGAGAGCAGCAGCGTGAGGCAGTCGAGCAGCACAACGTCAGCATCGGCGGCTGCTGCGGCCAGGGTGCGGCCGACCTCCCGGGGTGCCTCCAGGGTGCTCCATCCCTCAGGGCGGCGGCTCTGGTGGTGCGCGATGCGGGAGGCCATCTCGGCGTCCCGCGCCTCCGCCGTTGCGACGTAGAGGACGCGCCCGCCCAGACGCATCGCCAGATCCTCCGCCAGGCTGCTCTTGCCGGAGCGCGCTCCTCCGAGGACCAGGATCAGACGCTTGGTCATGGCTCGGCCTCACCCTGCTGCAATCGCCGCCAGATTCCCTCTACCAGCTCCCACGACTCGAAGAACGGCTCCACGGCAAAGCACTCTATGGTCACCACGCCCCGAAAGGACCGGTGCCTGATGGTCCGGAGCAGACCTGCGAGCACCCCCTGGTCCATAGAGGCGAGGCTGCGATGGTCGCGGCCATCCTCCACACCGTGCAGGTGGATGACCCGCGTTCTGTCCAGATGCGCCTCGAGGAGCGGCCGGGGGTCCCGGCCCTGCCGCAGCAGGTGCCCGATATCCAGGCACAGGCTCACGTTCAGGCGGTCCAGCAGCGGCCAGAGAATCTCCGGCGGGTACTCGGGCACGTTCTCCATCGCGATGAGCGCCTCCCCGCCGGCAGCGCCTCCCAGAGCGCGCAGTGACTCGGCCACGCGGTTGTGCCACGGGCTCCAATCGGTGCCGGCCTCAGCTCCCGCTGCGGGGCCAATGTCGGGAGCGCCCGGTGTCGGCTCGAGGTGCACGACGTAGGCCCATGGGTGCACCGCTTGCGTGGCCTCGATCACCCGACGCGCCGTCTCCATCGCCTCCATCCGCATGCCGTCGTCCGCAGCAGCGAGGGGCAGGTCGAGGGGCAGGTGCACGGTGTAGCTGTGGCCATAGGCCTTGCCCAGGGCGGCGAGCCCCTCGGCAAGCTCCGGACCCGGCAGGCCGTGCGTCACCTCCAGCACCAGCCACTCCACATCCTGCACCTGCCCGGCCAGCCGCCTCACGTTTGGCAGCACATCCTCCGGATACACCCATGACGGCCCGCCCAACCGCAGCTCACAACACCACTCACGCATCACGCATCACGTTTCACGCATCACGTTTCACTTCCACCCCGCCGCCACCACCAGCACGGCCACCTCGACGACCTCGTTGATCGCCCCATAGGCGTCGCCGGTCAGCCCCGGGATGCGGGCCATGATGCTACGGGCCATGAGCGCCACGAGGCCCGCAGTGAGCGGCAGTGCGATCATCCCCAGCCAGCGCCATGCCAACAGCACGCCTCCTGCCGCGACCACCGTGGCGATGGCCAGCTCCCGCCGGCCGGCCCCCTCCTTGACGAGGCGGCCAAGGCCCGGCCCCGGGCGTGCGTAGGGGTATCCGACCACGGCCAGCGCCATGGCCCAGCGCCCAAGGACCGGTGCACCGATCAGCACCGACGTCCGCAGCCAACCCCCGAGGGCGGAAAGGGCCGCGTACTTGACCAGGAGCAGCAGCACGGCTCCGGCCACGGCGAAGGAGCCGGCATGCACGTCGCGCAGGATCTGCAGGCGCTCCTCCGGCGGACGGGGCGCCAGCAGCGCGTCGCAGCAGTCCATGAACCCATCGAGATGCAGTGCACCGGTGAGCGCCACCCAGGCAGCCACAGCCAGGGCCGAGCGCAGCGCCGGTGGGAAGGCCAGCCCGAGAAGCAGGTCTGCACCTGCCACAAGCCCGCCGAGGACGAGCCCCACCAGCGGATACCAGGCCACAGCCTGGCCCATCCCCTTCTCGGGTACCTCCCGCGGTAGCGGCACGGGCAGTATGGTGAGAAACCTGAACGCCATGAGGATGGACATGGAGGCTAGTATACCACCACTGTAGCGGCAGCGCCATGGGGGCGCTGGGCGGGGGTATATCCCACAATCGTCGGTGCATTTCGGGGCTGAGTGGTGCGTGTGGGTTCCACAGTTGGGCCACACCGGTTGCGCTGCCAGGTAGCCACATACCTGCCGCCTGCGGCAGTAAAAGCCCACCGGCAGATGGCCCATGTGCACCCAGCGGGAAGATCAGGCCCTGCCCAGCACCCTGTCATTGCGAGCCAGCCCGCAGGGCTGGCGAAGCAATC
>DYEI01000030.1 GCA_020725765.1 Anaerolinea sp.
ATGGGCGCCGGGGGTGGGGGCCCTGCCAACAGCGCAGATGAGCCTGTGCCCAGGGTGAACAACACCCCCAGCAACCCGCCACTTGACGCGCCAGCGATCACGGGCATAATCCCCATGAGCTTGCAGCTATCCATCACATCGCGAGGAGGCCCGCCATGATCGCGCAGGTGACCCTTACCGTCTCCGAGTCCAAGCGCCTGATTGCCCGCGGTGTCGCGGCGCTGGACATCGTCCGCGCGCGGATGCAGCGCGGCATCATCATGGTGTCGACCGGCACCACCAACGCCTACGTCCTCGAGGAGCTGCTCGGCGAGCGCTTTGACAAGCGAACCTATGTGACGGGCCGCATCACACCCGCTGGCAGGGCACTGGAGTGGCCCTCCGCGAACCGGCCCGACGCGGTCTTTCGCGACGGCAAGCTGGCCCCCGACCTCGACCGGTACAGCGCGGTCAGAGTCATGGAGCCGGGCGACATCTTTATCAAGGGCGCCAACGCCCTCAACTATGAGCGCAGCATCGCCGGCATCTGGGTTGGCGGGGAGGGGGGCGGCACCATCGGGAACACCCTCGGCTACATTATCACCCGAAAGCTGACCCTGCTCATTCCCGTGGGGCTGGAGAAGTGCGTGCCCTACCCCATCGAGGCGGCCAGCGGGGCCATCTCGGAAGAGACCGAAACCCTCGGGCCGGTCGTGAGCCTCTTCCCGGTGCATGGCCGCATCTTTACCGAGATCGAGGCTCTCCGCACCCTCGCGGGCGTCGAGGCCATCCCCTGCGGCGCCGGCGGGATCGCGGGGGCCGAGGGGAGTGTGTCCCTGCTTCTTCGCGGAGATGCCGACGCCGTGCGCGCGGCCATGGCCCTCATCGACGGCATCCGCGGCGAGCCGCCCTTCTACCCGTCCTGAGGCCGCAAAAATCCCCCTTAGGGCCCGGCGACGGGCGCTCTTTACAAGGGCATGGTCAGCGCCCGCCGGGCCCTCCCGGGCACAGGGCACCGAGGGCCGTCTCAGCTCTGACTGTTTTGCTGCGCCGCCTCATCGGCCGCGCGACGCACAGCCTCCCTGGCGCGGTCGAGCATCTCAATGACCGCGTCGGCCGCGTCGCGCCGCCGTGGGGCCTCGGGATCCTCCTCGAGGGCCCGCCGCCTGGCCGCACGCTGCTGCAGCTTGCGGTCGGCCAGGACCGCCGCACACAAGAGGAGGACTGCCACCGCCACCATTACCAACACGACAGGCAGCGTGTCCACAGCAGAACTCCATCCCAGACTCAGATCAGCCCCAACTGCCGGCCAACCATCTCAAAGGTGTCCAGGACGCGGTCCATCTGCTCATCGGTGTGTGTGGCCATGTAGCTGGTACGCAACAGCGAGTGCCCCTCCGGCACCCCGGGCGGGATGACCGGGTTGGTGTAGACGCCAGCGTCGAACAGGGCCTTCCAGGCGAAGAGTGTCTTCATGTCGTCGCCGATGTAGATGGGGATGATCGGCGTCTCACTGGCTCCGGTGTTGTACCCCAGCTCCTGGTAGCCCTTGCGCATCTTGTTGGTGATCGCCCAGAGCCGCTCAATGCGCTCGGGCTCGGTCTCCATGACGTCGAGGGCGGCGAGCGCAGCAGCGACGTTCGAAGGCGGCATGCTGGCGCTAAAGATCAGAGACCTCGCCATATGCTGGATGTAGTGGATGACATCCGCATCCCCGGCGAGAAAGCCACCGAGCGAGGCGAAGGACTTGCTGAAGGTGCCCATGATCAGGTCTACATCATCGTTCAGCCCAAAGTGAACGCCGGTGCCCCGGCCTCCGCCCAGCACACCGATAGAGTGCGCGTCGTCCACCATGAGCCGTGCGCCATACTTCTTGCAGAGGGGGATGATCTGTGGCAGTGGGGCGATATCCCCACCCATGCTGAAGACGCCATCGACCACAACCAGCTTGCCAACATCGCCACTGGCCTGCAGGGTGCGCTCGAGGTCGGCGATGTCGTTGTGGCGGAAGCGCTTCATCTCGCCATAGGACAGCCGGCAGCCATCGAGGATGCTGGCATGGTCCTCGCGGTCGGTGATCACCACATCGCCACGGCCAACCAGCGCCGAGATGGCGCCGAGGTTGGTCTGGAAGCCCGTGCTGAAGACCAGGGCGCTCTCCTTCCCGACGAAGGCGGCGAGCCGGGCCTCCAACTCTTTGTGCAGCGCCAGGTTCCCATTGAGGAAACGAGAGCCGGTACAACTCGTGCCATACTTTTGCACGGCTTCGATGGCTGCCTGGCGCACCTTCGGATGCGTCGTCAGGCCCAGGTAGTTGTTCGAGCCGATCATGATGAGGCGTCGGCCTTCGATAACGACCTCGGTGCCCTCGGTGTGATCGAGCGGGATGAAATAGGGATAATAGCCCGCATCCATCGCCTCGCGAGCGCGAGTGAACTGCCTGCACTTCTCAAAGAGATCCATGGGTGCTCCTTTCCTCCGGAACCCGGCTCGGCACAGAACAGCGGTCCACCCCTGCCACGGCATCCATATGCCGCTGAACAAGACCTTCGCAGGCAGTGCTTGCGGCAGAATTATACCATCGTGGGCCATGGCAGTGAAATAGGCGCCGCGCGGCCGCGGTTTGGGGTTCAGGGGCGGACAGGCCCCCGCTCTCTCTCGATGGCCGGAGCGTTCGGGCCCAGCCCCTTCGGGGGCTGGGTTCAGGGGCGGATAGGCGCTGCCTGGCGGCCCGACCGCAGGGACGGAAGCGATGCAGCACCTGATCGCATCCCACCTGCCCACTCGTGGGCTGCGGCGGCTCCCGCCTCGCACGTAACCACCTGTCTGCCCCTGAAGGGGTAGGGGCCCCTCAACGGCACGAGACGCCCCTCACGGCCCCTCAGGAGCGCCAGAGCCAGCAATCGCGGATGAGGACCTGAAAGAGTCCAGGATGGCCCTCCACTCTACTCGGTCGTCAGCTCGATCGGCGGGGCCGAAGCGCTGAGCCGCACCGGCTGGCTGCCCCGGGCACGCTCCTTCACAGCCGCGATAAAGTCTCGGAAGAGGGGATGGGGCTTGTTGGGGCGGGACTTGAACTCGGGGTGGAACTGGCTGCCAACCATGAAGGGGTGGTCCTTCAGCTCCGACACCTCGACGAGCCACCCATCGGGCGACTGCCCGCTGAAGACCATCCCTGCCTCACTCAGGAGGTCGCGGAAGCGGTTGTTCAGCTCATACCGGTGACGGTGCCGCTCGTACACCAGCTCCGTCTCATACGCGGCGCCGGCTTTCGTCCCCGGCAGCAGGCGGCAGGGCCAGCGCCCGAGGCGCATGGTGCCGCCCATGTCGGAGATAGACCGCTGATCGGGCATCAGGTCGATCACCGGATAGCGGGTGGCGGGATCGAACTCGGTCGAGTTGGGCTCGTTGGAGCCAAGCGCGTGGCGCGCCAGCTCGATGACCATCACCTGCATGCCCAGGCACAGCCCCAGGTAGGGCACCCGGTTCTGGCGCGCGTGGCGCGCGGCGAGAATCTTGCCCTCAACGCCACGGGAGCCAAACCCACCCGGCACCACGATTCCATGGACGCGCTCCAACCGGTCGAGGCCTTTGCCCTCCTCCAGTTCCTCCGAGTCGATCCACTCGATAGCAATGTCGCAGCCGTGGTACAGGCCAGCCTGATACAGAGCCTCCCGCACGCTGATGTAGGCATCGTGCAGGCTGACGTACTTGCCCACCACGGCTACGGGCAGCACCTCTTTGCTGCGGCGGATCTCCGCCACCAGGCAGCGCCAGTCCTCCAGGTCCGCCTCATGGCACCCGAGCCCGAGGCGCTCGACGATATAGTCGGCGAGGCCGGCATCCTCCAGCTCCAGCGGCACACTGTAGATGGTGTCGGCCGTAACCAGCGGCACAACCGCGCGCGGCTCCACGTCGCAGAAGAGCGCAATCTTGTCCTTATACTCGGGGCCGACCGGATAGTCCGAGCGGGCAACAATAACATCGGGCTGGATACCGATGGACCGCAGCTCTTTGACGCTGTGCTGGGTAGGCTTGGTCTTGAGCTCGGAGGTCGAGCGGATGTAGGGCAGGAGGGTCACATGGATGTAGAGCACATTGTCGCGGCCAACCTCGTTGCGCATCTGCCGGATGGCCTCGAGGAAGGGCAGGCCCTCGATGTCGCCGACCGTCCCGCCGACCTCAACGATGACGACATCGGCCTGCGCGGCTGCCGCTACCCCTTTGATTCGGCTCTTGATGGCATTGGTGATATGGGGGACGACCTGTATCGTGCCGCCGAGGAAATCGCCCCGGCGCTCGCGCGCCAGCACCTCCGAGTAGATCTGACCCGTTGTGACGTTGGAGTCTCGCGTCAGGTTCTGGTCAATGAATCGCTCATAGTGCCCGAGGTCGAGGTCTGTCTCCGAGCCATCCTCCAGCACAAAGACCTCGCCGTGCTGGTAGGGCGACATCGTCCCCGGGTCGACGTTCAGGTAGGGGTCCAGCTTCTGGATGGTCACCGAGACGCCACGGCTCTTCAGGAGCCGTCCGAGGGAGGCGACCGTAACCCCTTTGCCCACCGACGACACGACGCCGCCGGTGCAGAAAATATACTTGGTCACTGAAATCCTCCCGCAATCGAGTGCTGGCTAGGCCAGCTTTTCCAGCCTCGCAAAGCTCACCATCAAGCGCTTGATTCCCAGCCCGTCAAAGGCCACGGTGACCTCCTCATCACCGCCTCTGACCACACTGGAGATGACCCGCCCCTTCCCAAAGGTGGGGTGGCACACCCAGTCTCCGGCTGCGAACCGCTGCTCGACCGCCGGCTCGGCCCGCGGCCTCTGGCGGGGTGCGCTGACCACACCCTCCGGCTCGGGCCTGCGCGACGCAAGGGCCGGCCGCGGCGGCCTCACATCGGCCATGGGGGCTGCAGACCGTTCCCGTAGCGACAGGAGGCGCGCCGGTCCCTTCGAGCCCGCGGCCCGCATGATCTGCGGAGGGATGTCGCGCAGGAAACGGGATACCTCGCTCAACTCTTGATCGCCAAAGATCGTGCGCCGGAAGGTGTAGGTCAGGTACAGCCACTGCCTGGCCCGGGTCAGGCCCACATAGCAGAGGCGACGCTCCTCCTCCATCTGGTCGCGATCCCCGAGGGAGCGGCTGTGGGGCAGGAGGCCCTCCTCCATGCCCACGACAAAGACCGCCGCGAACTCGAGCCCCTTTGCAGCGTGCAGCGTGAGCAGGGTGGGTGCATCGGCCTCCTCACGGAGGGTGTCCACATCGCTTACGAGCGCCACGTTGGTGAGGAACTCGGTGAGTCCTTCTCCCGGTGGGAGCCATGTATACTCCCTCGCGACCGACCGCAGCTCCTGGATGTTCTGCCAGCGGTCCTCTCCCTCCTCCGTGCCATCGCGGATAAGCGCCTGGTAGCCGGTCCGGGCGAGGGTCTGGTCAAACAGGGTCAGAAGGTCTGCCTTCTGGCTGAGGTCGCGGAGGTCTTTGATTATCTGGAAAAAGTCGATAAGAGCCCGTCGGCTGCGCCCTTCGACGGGAAGGGCCTGCTCGTCGGCGGCAAGGCGTCGCAGCACCTCGAACCATGAGAGGTTCTGCCGTGTCGCCCACGCGTCGAGGGCGGAAACGGTCTTGGAACCGATCCCGCGCGGCGGCACGTTCAGCACCCGGGCCATGCTCGCCCCATCGTGGGGGTTGTGAATGAGGCGCAGGTAGCTCAGGACGTCCTTGACCTCTTTGCGCCCGTAGAAGCGCGTCGCGCCGACGATGCGGTAGGGCACGCCCCGGCGCACGAACTCGTCCTCCAGAACCCGGGACTGGGCGTTGGTACGGTACATCACGGCGCATTCGCCCAGCCGACACACCCCCCGGGCAGCGAGGCGCTGAATCTCATCGACCACGAACTGCGCCTCCTCATGCTCGTCGTAGGCCTCGTAGACGATGATGGGTTGGCCGGGTGGATTCTCGGTCCACAGGTGCTTGTCGGTGCGCTGCACGTTGTGCCTGATGACGCTTCTCGCCGCATCGAGGATGTTCTGCGTCGAGCGATAGTTCTGCTCGAGGAGAATCAGCCGCGCCTCCGGAAAGTCCTTTCGGAAGCGCTGTACGTTGCGAAAGTCGGCCCCTCGCCAGCTGTAGATGGATTGGTCCTCATCGCCGACGACGAAGAGGTGCCGGGCCTCCTGCGCGAGCAGGCGGACGATCTCGTACTGGGCGAGGTTCGTATCCTGAAACTCGTCCACGAGCACCCCGCTGTAGCGACGGCGGTACCGGGCGAGCACGTCCGGGCACTCGCGGAAGAGCCTGACCACCTCTGTGAGAAGATCGTCAAAGTCCAGCGCGTTGCTCTCGCGCAGCAGCTGCTGGTACCGCTCATAGATGCGCTTGATGACTTCTTCGCGGTAGCTCGCGGGGCGCGTCCGCGCCGGGGTGAGCAACTCGTTCTTCCATCGCGAGATGACGTTCAGCACCGAGGCCGGCCGGTACTCCTTGTGATCCAGCCTGAGCTCCGCAAGCGCCCTCTTGACGAGATTCTCCTGCTCGCCCGTGTCAAAGATCAGGAAGCGGCCGTCGATGCCCACAGCCTCGCCGTCGCGGCGCAGAATCCTGGCACAGGTCGCGTGGAAGGTGCCGATGGTGAGGTCCTGGAGGTCCGCCGCGCCGAGAAGGCTTTCGAGACGGGCCTTCATCTCACGCGCGGCCTTGTTCGTAAAGGTCACCGCCATGATCCGGTAAGGCGGGATGCCCTGGCGGCCTACCAGATAGGCGACACGGTGGGTCAATACGCGGGTCTTCCCTGAGCCGGGGCCTGCCAGCACCAGCACCGGTCCCTCGCCGGCCTGGACAGCCTCCCGCTGGGCAGGGTTCAATACATCCAGCAACAGGTCCATTCACATACTCCAGCGGACTACGGCCTATTCTACCACGTTTGGGGCGGTTTTGCCAGCGGCTGAGTCCGCCCGGGTGTATTTCAGTTTTGGGGGGCGGGCTCTTCTGCGCTGCCGGCAGGGCCCCCACCCCCGGCGCCCCCTCCCTCGGGTCGGCCTGCGGGCCGACCCGAGGGAGGGGGCCCTTTTCCTATGGGGTGTTTTGCGGCGGCGCGCGTAGCGCGCCGCCGCAAAACACCCCACTCTACGCATCTCCCCTCCCCAGGCGGACGCCGCGGCGTCCGCCTGGGGAGGGGCTGATGACGGCTGGCAGAGTGCGAGATGCCCCAAAACTGAACTGCGCCCAGTCCGCTCCGTCCTGAGACGGACGGGGCAGCGTGGCTCCGCCGATCCTGGCGCTGCTGAAGGTTGGCGCGCGCGCCTCCCGGCAGTCTGCCCGGCCTCCGGAGGGAGCCGAAGTGGGTTCTGTCTGCTGGCTGCAGCGACCAGGCCGTCGCAGCCAGCAGACGTTACGCTCGCGAGAGTACGCCTCGGACCGGAGGAACACCCGCATCTGCAGAGCATGCGCCGCGGTCACAGGCTACGCTCAGCGGGGCACTCCTCCGGTACCAGCATGCGCAGGTCAGCAAGGGGCAGATCAATGGAGACGGTCGTTCCCTGGCCGAGGTGGCTTGTCGCCTCGATGCGCCCGCCGTGGGCGCGGATGAGGCCAAGCGCTACGCTCAGCCCAAGCCCGGCGCCGGGCCGCATTCCGCCCTGCGGGCGGCTGTAGAAGGGATCAAAGATATACGGGAGCACGTCGGGCTCGATACCTGAGCCGGTGTCAGAGATCTCCACGCGTACCCAGCCCGCCTCGTGGCGAGAGCGCACGGTGAGCTGCGGCGCTGGGCTGTCGGCCATGGCCCGGTAGGCATTGTCGATAACATTGGCCAGGGCCAGCTGCAGCTGCTCCAGGTTCCCGTTGACCACCAGGGGCTCCTGCCAGTAGTGACGTACGACCTTTACCTCTCGCCCGGGGGCGACCGCCGCCACCTGGGCAAGCGCTCCCTCAAGGAGGGCGTGCACGTCCAGGGGCTGAACCTTCCGCTGCTCGAGGCTGGCAAAGGCGGCCAGGTCGCGGATCAGGTCGGCACAGCGGCGGGCCTGCTGCTCGATGACCCGAAGGCCGCGGCTCAATTCGGGGGTGCTGTGCCGCTCCCGCAAAATCATCGCCTCGCCGAGGATTGCCATCAGCGGGTTGTTCAGCTCGTGGGCTACGCCACCGACCAGTCGGCCGAGCGAGATCAGCTTTTCCGTGCGCACGGCGATGTCGCGCTCGCGCCGCAGCTCCGCGGTGCGCTCCTCCAGCTTGCGCTCCAGCTCGCGGTACATCTCGCGGCTGTGCGCCTCAAAGCGCACCTTGCGTTCGCGCTCTGCTTCGAGCTCGGACTGCAGGCGACGCAGTTGGCCCTGCAGAGAGCAGGCGATCAAGATGCTCAGAGCGCCGGCCAGCACGATGAGCAGTAGGCCTGCGGGGGATCGACCTCGCTCCAGCGAGGGGTAGGGCACGGTGGCATAGACCACGGCGGGCACGGTCGCCAGCAGGGCGAGGGTGAAGGCGGTGGCGTGACGCCGCATCGTCGCTCCTCCCCAGCTTCCACTCGCCGGCGAACAACGGGGACTCACCTCTGCTTGCAGTATACGGGATCTCCCGAACTTGTCAAGAAACGTGCATTCGCTTTCATGCGGCGTGAGGCCCGGGGCGTCTCCGCGCGAGCGACAGCCTGTGGCAAGCGCCCAGGCTGGCATCGCGGCAGCGCCGGTTGCCGCGTGTTGCCCCTACCCCCGCCCCGCCGCGGCGGGGTTCAGGGGCGGACAGGCTTCTTTAGCCGCCCTCCCTCGACCCTTGCCGGAGGGTACCCCCTCCCCCCGGCCCCCTTCCCCCCCGCGCACGCGGCGGGGGAGGGGGCG